>VXSY01000298.1 GCA_009837725.1 Gammaproteobacteria bacterium
GTTTTAACCTACGCATCCCTTGCTGTTGGCGCCGTGTAACGGGGGCGGGCCCTTTGCCCATGGCGCCAGCGAATGCGAGCCCGAAGGCCAGCAGTTCGCGCCAGCGAACTGCCGACGCGCCCGCAAGGGCGCGCTAGCGCGTCACGTGCATAGGGGGTGAGCCTCGCCGGAGTTAGGTCCGTGCGAGGCCCAATGCCTTCCTCAGAATTCGGATCGGTGCGCGTGTCCATCGCCGGGTGCGCGACTCTGGTGTCGGCTTTTGGAGGGGCCACGGACGACCGTGACCGTCGGCGTGGCATTCGAGCAGGGTTCGATAGTCTGCACTGAGTTCTTCCGCTGGCAACGCGAACACCACATCCTGGTGGCTCGCTCTGGCCTTCTCGTAGTACTGCAGCATGGCTTTTTGGCGACTCGCTCGGTCGTCTTCCGGCAATGGCACCCGGTACAGGGACGTGGTCTTGCGGATGCGGGCGAATCGGCCTGCGTGCATGGCGAAGCGAAGCCAGAGGTTCCAGTCCTCCTGCCGGTCGAGTGCGAGGTCAAAGCCGCCGCATTCCTTGTAAAGGCTCCGTTCGAAGAGCACGCAGCACGTAGGCATGAAATTGCGCACCGAGAGTTCGATGAAGGTGAACGGCCGATCGAACACGACCTCACACGGCCCCTCGCGAACGATCTCGTGCCGCTCGTTCCACTCCGTCGGCACCTCAAATGCAGTGGAGTAGGCGGCCCTGGCCCCCGTGCTTGCGAGGCAAGCGACGAGCTGCTCGACATGGTCGGCGAATAGCTCATCATCTTCATCCAGAAAGCCGAGGTATTGGCCGGATGCCGCCTGCATGGCGACGTTGCCGGCGTGGCACCGTCCGTGTCTGGTGCCGAGGGGTACGTAGTTGATGGCGAGGTCCGTGAGGGAGTTCACGAGACCAGCGAGCGTGGCGGGGCCATCCTCCACAAGCACCACTTCGAGGTTGCCGTAGGTTTGGTTCGCGATGGTCGTGAGCGCTCGCCGCAGTTGCTCTTGCCGACCGATGGATCGCACCAGAATCGACACGAGCGGACGCTCCCTCGGGTCTTCGCTTGAGGTCACTTGGTGAAATGCGCCGAGACGCATGGGAGCAAAGTCTAGGCGGTCGAAAAAGCCCACGTCGGACGGCTTGTGACGCTCCCAAAAATGCAGGAAGTTCCGCAAGTATCTGCCTCCTGCGAGGAGGGTCGCCTTGCGGTGGCCCTTGAACAGAGGGGGCGCGAGGAGAGACCGCAGGAACACCTCGTAGCCGCGCAACACGTCTGCGAGGGAGCCGTACCGATTGCGCAGATGCAGGCTGCCGAGCAGCGTTTGCACGGCTTGCACGGGCTTGATCTGGTGCGCGAACTCGTAGGTGTCGTGGCGTACGCAGGCGGCTGGGACGTAGCGCAGGCGCCATCCCTTGCGACGAAGCCGCCAAGACAGATCGACATCTTCGCAGTAGAGAAAGATCCGCGCATCGAAGCCGCCGACGTCCTCGAAGGCCGAACGGCGCATCAGGAGCGCGGCGGCCGAACACCAGGTCGTGGCCATCGTCACGGGATCGTACTTCTTGGGGTGCTCGTAAGGCACCTGACGAGGTTCCCAGGCAGCGATGCGAGAGTCATCCGCTGCGGCTGTCCGCAGCAGCCGCGCGAGGCAGTTGGCCTCAAGCCTTGTGTCTGGGTTCAGGATCAAGACGAAGGGGGCGCTGCCTTCTCCGATCCCGCGGTTGTGTGCTGCTCCGAAACCGACATTGCGCGAGTTGGTCAGCACTTCAAAAGCCGCGAAAGTCTTGCGGTAGCGCAACTGCGCGTCCAATAGGACCGCAACCGTGTCGTCGCTGCTTGCGTTGTCGACGAAAGTGACCCGAACGATGTCACAGGCGGCTTGCTCGGCGAGACTGCCGAGGAGCGTGGCTAGATGTTCGGCAGAGTTGTGGGTGACGATGGAGACGTCCAGCGGCGGCCATGCCTCGGGCGCACCGGGCTTTCCGGCCTCCGGTCGCTCCTCAGGTATCACCCCTTCCCTTCACGCACGCTTTTTGGTGCTCACAAACGTGATGTTTTTGGCGCACAGGGGACGGTCGTTGTCGATGAAGGACACCTTTGTGGAGAACCCTATTTCCTCCAGCTCGGCGAGCATGTCCTCACCGAAGTCCGTATAGACCAAGGACTTCCCCCCATCGCCAGCAATGTGATAGCGCGCCTCCAACAGAAAGACATCTTCATTGCCGGACGTATCCACCCGGCTTACCGTCGTCGGCCGCATGGGGTGCTGCAGTGGAATCGTGAAGATGTGGCGGCCGCCGACCCGCAAGACCCGATGCAGCTCTCGGAACCCACGGTAGGGATGCCGAATGTGTTCGAAGATGTCGGATGTGATCACGAGGTCCAATGACGAGGATTCCATGCGCAGGTCTTCCAAGTCCTGATTCTGGATTCCATCCTTGGTTGCACCGAGCGGCAGGTCGTCCCAGAGATAGCTTTGGATGTAGTTGGGCAGCTTATCGAGGTACTTGCGGAACGGCCCAACTAGGCCGGGTTCGTAGATACTGAGGTTCCGAAAGCTCGGAGACTGTGCCAACGCGGAAAACGACCGCTCGTCCTGGCCGTAGGCTTCGAGGATTGCTTTTGCCTGTCCCCGATGGCGGAGCGAGGCACGACATACCTCGCAGCGATACGACTCGCGCACGGAGCCGCCATGGTGGACAAACTCGCTCATGCTGCCGCAGACAGTGCACGGAGCGGTGTAGCTGTCCACGACCTTTCTGTCGTGCCTAGGTGGCGGCCTCTTCGGGATGAAGTGGATGTTGTTGCCGACGAAATAATTGTCCCTTGACGTATCGCGCTCCTGCACGTCCACGAGATTTCGCTCGAAATGGCAGCCATGTACGACTACGTTGCTGCCGCCGTGCTGACCTTGTAATACGAGCCCCGCCTCCTGGCTGTCGCGGATCGTACATTCGTCAATGAAGACGTGGGAGGTGTTCGACACCACCATTCCCACGTTGTTCTCGCTTACCTCGCAGCGACGAAGGAGAACATTGCGGATCCGATTCTCATGGTCGCCCATGACGCCAATGCCGCGCAGGCAGCGCCGACTCGTCGCCTCGACCACGACGTTTTGCAGTGGCGAGAACTTCGAATCGAGCATGACGCCGTTGCCGGTGCAGGTATCCACTGTGCATTGAATTCGTGCGCCATTGCCGCCGTCGAGATGGACAGCGGAGTGTCGCGTGTCGAGCCCGGAGTTGTGGAAGCTCGAGTTTCTCACGGTAAGGTTATCCGCATGAGAAGTGCTTACTGCGCTCCACCCCATGCCGTGACACTCGAGTCCGTCGACGCTGATGTCGGTGCAGTGGTTCAGGTGCAGGACGGTCTGTCGACAATCGTGGGCCGTGATGTTGCTGATCGTTGCATCCTTCACCCGTCTGAAGAGGATGAGGTTGCACCAGACAAGATGCTTCACTCCATCGGCCTTGTGCTGGTGCTTTGCGTTCCCGCGGAGGATTAGGTTCTTGAGCGCGATGCTCGTGTTGCCCTGCTGGTGGCTGATGTTGGTGAACATGTGCCCGTTCGTGCCGGGAGCCAAAGTAAGGGAGGTGCGGCGTTGGCCGGTTCCGCCCTGCAGAGTCACACCTGAACGAAGCTTTATGGTTTGGCTCAGGGTGAAGGAGCCAGGGGGAAGCTGCACGATTTCGCCGGGTGCCGCGTCGTCGATTGACGACTGCAGCGCGGCGGTGATGTCGTCGCCGGTGGCCGGTACCGTCGTTGATGCAGTGGAGGCGTTGCGCTTGCTTTTCCCCAAGGCGGAAAGGCGTGACCAAAGCTTGCGGCGGACGCGTTCGCGCGGATAAAGGCCAGCGTCAAAGAAGTACCGGAACCTGGCAAAGATCGCCTCTTCCGCGTTAGGCGTCAGATACATGGAATAGTGCTCGTGCTCCGTAGGATTGAGGTGCGGCAGTTGCGCGGCATTGAAGCCAAACTCGCGGGCGAAACGCGCGAGGTCCTCGTCGATCGACTCGAAGCGAACAAGCCTTAGGTTGGGCAACACTTCGCCGTCGAGGGTAAGCCAGCGTTCCACCGGCGATGTAAGGCTCGGACCATCCGAACACCAGAAGGTCTCGAAGTCGAGATCCATCGCCATCTGATAGCGCGACTTGTCCTCGTGCCGGCGGTGGGTAGCCCGCAGGTAAAAATACGTCGACACCGCCATGTCATATGGGTTGCGGATGCCAACAAAAACGGCGGATAGATCGGGGATGGACTTGCCCTCGGCGCTCAGCAGCTCTTGTGCCATGCGCATGTCCTCGTGCCCCCGGCCCACCTCAAGCGTTACGCCCTCGGTGGCACCGTCTTGGAGCTCGTCAATCTGCCCGGAGCTAACGCGGCCAAAGATGGGCTTGTCCCACGCCTCGATGAAGTACTTGGCCATTGACTTTCCCGCGGTCTTGGGGAAATGGAGGAAGAGGAACCTGTCATTGGCAAGCACGGGAACGGAGACTCCGGGGTCGGGCGGGTGGCCGCGTACTATAGCGGCACGCTATGGGGACCGGAAGCTGCAAGACGCTAGCAGGCTGTCGGACTTTGGCGAGTGAGTCCCTACAATGACGCTTGGCTGGTGGGTTTGAGAGGGACATGCCGAAGTACGTGTCATCGGATCGGAGCCAGCCGTACCTTTTGCCACCGGACATGCGGGACTGGGTGCCGGAGGACGATCTGGTGCATTTCGTCCTGGAGGCGGTGGAGCGGGTTTCGATGTCGCGTTTCCGGGTGAACGAGCGCGGCACGGGCTCTGCGCAGTACCACC
>VXSY01000189.1 GCA_009837725.1 Gammaproteobacteria bacterium
CACATGGCACCATCCCATTATCCCACGAGGCAGACTTTGTTCAGAGCTTCCCTAATTCGCATCTGGCCGTATCTCAAGCCCATGTTCGGGCACAGTCTCACCTACATTGCGCTCGCCATCCTTGCGACCGGCATTGGCGTCTTTTTCGCCGCCGTCAATTTCGGGCTGATGTACAACAACATCATCCTCAACGAACCGATGGCGCCCCTCGCGGCAACCCTGCTCTTCCTCGACCCCGCCGAGTGGGTGGCCGTGGAGGCGCTCACCAAGGCGCAGCAGTATCAGGTGATCCTTGGCGTCCTGATCCTCGCCACGGTGTCCACCTCCGTCGGCGAGTTGATTGGCCACAGCATCCATTACTACCGCGTGTGGATCCTGCAGGGGATCAACCAGAACCTCCGCCTGCACCTGATGAGCCAGTTCCAGTCGCTGTCGCTGAAGTTCCACGCCGATTCGCGCACCGGCGACTCCATCTACCGGCTGTTCCAGGACAGCGCCATGGTGACGCAGATCCTGCAAGTCATCATGGACACGTTCATGGCCGGCGTGCGCTTCTTCATGGGCCTCGCGGTGGTGACCGCGTTCAGCCCCATGCTGGGCCTCGTGCTGCTGTTCTCGTGGCTGCCGCTGTTGTGGCTCGGCAAGCGCATGTCGGCGCCGCTCCGCGCCGGCTTCAAAGTGGCACGGGAACGCAACGCCGCGCTCACCTCCACCATCCAGGAATCCATCGAAGGCATCCGCACCATCAAGGTGAACGGCCTCGAACGCGAGCGCCAGCGCCTGTTCGACACCGACTCCGTGGATGCCTTCGCCGCCGCCCACGATGCTCGGGTGCGACTGATGCTGTTCGGCTTCTTTGTCTTCCTCTTCGGCGTCGCGCCGCTCGCCTTCATCGAGCTGCGGGCAGCGCTCTTTGCGTACGACGGCGCCGAGACCTTCCTGCGCGACTTCCTGCTCGCCTTTGGCTTTGGCCTGTGGAACCTCGGGGGCCAGGACCAGGCGCGCTCCAACGCCAAGCAGTCCATGGCCGCCACCGATGGTCTCGTGAAGCTGTGGGGGCGCTTGCAGGACGTGGCCATTGGCCTCGGTCGGGTCTATCAGATTCTCGACCTGACCCCGGACGTCCACAATCGCCCCGACGCCCGGGCCCTGCCGCCGCCGCGAGAGAGCATTCGCTTCGACCAGGTGCGCTTCGCCTATCCGACCCGCGCCGTGTTCACCGACATCTCCTTCGAGGCGAGAGTGGGCGAAATCACCGCCATTCTCGGCCCCACCGGCACCGGCAAGACCACGCTCATGCTATTGCTGCTCAGAATGCTGGAGTTCCAAGGCGGCCGCATCAGCCTCGACGGCGAGGACATCCGCGACTACACCTTCGAGTCCGTGCGCGACAACATCGCCCTCGCCACCCAAGAGAACATCCTCTTCTCGAAGTCGCTCTTGGAGAACATCCGCTACGCCCGTCCCGACGCCAGCGACGAGGAAGTCCGCGCCGCGGCCCGCGTCGCCTGCGTGGACGAGTACGTCGATCGCCTCGCCGACGGTTACGACACGTTCCTCGGCGAACGTGCCTCCAAGCTCTCCACTGGCCAGCGGCAGCGACTGGTGATCGCCCGTGCCGTGCTGAAGGACACGCCCGTCCTGATTCTCGATGAACCCACTGCCTCCCTCGACGCGTTGCATGAACTGCGCATCATGAACCGCATCAAGGACTGGGCGGCGCAGCGAACGGTGTTCCTCATCACCCATCGACTGTCCACCGTGCGACAGGCGGACCGCATCGTCTTCCTCGGCGACGGGGTAGTGGCGGACACGGGCAGCCATGACGAACTGATGGCCCGCCCCACCGCCTACCGCGACTTCGTGAACGCGGAACTCGAGGCCGTCGGCACGGCGGCAGGAGGTTGACGGTGGAGAACCGTTTGCGGGCGACCACAAGGGTCGCGCCGACGGCCACAGGCGCTCCGACTGGAGGCTGACGTGGCAGAGGCAGCAATCCCGCAACAAGCCCCGAGCCAAGCCGCCGACGCCGCCGGCCCCATCACGAGCGGCGAAGCACTCCGCATCATCGGCCGCGCCATGCGTTACACGTTCGTGTTCCGCTTCGACCTCGCGGTGAAGGCGGCGGCGCAGATGACGAGCATCTTCTGGATTCTTGTGCTGCCCTGGCCCGCCAAGGTGGTGATCGACTACATCGTCCTGCGGGATACGGACCCAAGTGCCACCGTCGAGAGCATCCCGCCGTTCTTCTTCAAGCCCTTGCTGGCCATGGTGGAACCCCTCTCCGCCTACCAAACCGTGTTCTTCATGGGCGCCCTGTTCCTGCTCATGGTGGTGCTGGCCGGCGCCTACGGCACCGATGGCGCCCAGCGCAGCAGCACCGAGACGGAACTGGCGCAGGGACAAGACACCGCCACCAAATCCGAGAACGACGCCAACAACATGCACTCCCTCGTTGGCGGCCTCTTTGGCCTGTTCGAGGCGCTTTGGCACATCCGCATCACCCATCGCCTCAACCATCGCCTGCGCAGCGAACTGTTCGGTCGCTTCAACGCCCACCGCGTCACCGACTTCAACGACCGCTCCATTGGCGATGTGGTGTATCGCGGCATGTACGACACGCCCTCGATCTCCAACATCATCTTCAATCTGTGGGTAGGGCCGGCCACCTCGGCAGTCAACCTAGTCACCACTATCCTCATGATGTATCTCGTGTTTCGGAACATCCCAGTGGTGGTGTGGTGCGCCCTTGCCGTAGCGCCGCTTTCATTCGCCGGCGTGCTCTACTTCGCCCGCCTGATGCGCCGCCAAGGCACGCTGGCCCGAGAAGCGGGGTCGGTGACCACCGCCACCATCGAGGAAGAGATGGCCAACGTGATGGCGGTGCAGGGCATGGGCAGCGGCAAGGAAGACCACGCCCGCTTCGCCGCTGCCAGCGCCGACTCCTTCAAACGGTTTCGGGGCGTCGTGCTGGTCAACGTGCTGAGCGCGTTCACCACGACAGTCATCAGCGTCTGCATGATTTTCCTCGTCTTTTACTTCCTTGCGCCGGAGTTCATCGAAGGACGGCTGGCGCCAGGGGACTGGTGGGTGATCTGGGGCTACTTCGGCGCCATCGCCGCGTCTTCGGTCTATCTCGGCCGGCTCTGGTTCAGCCTGCAAGAGAACGTCACCGGAATGCGGCGCGTGTTCGCCATTCTCAATGCGCCGGTGGAGGCGCTTGAAGGCGACCGCGCACGGCAGAAGTTCGATGACGCCTTTGCCTTGACCGAGGGTGTGCGGCTAGAAGGCGTGGACTACGACTATCCCGACGGCACGCGCGCCCTGACCGGTATCGACTTCGAGGGCCGCATCGGCCAGATGGTGGCACTGGCGGGGCCAACGGGCGCTGGCAAGTCCACCCTCGCCTACCTGATCCCGGCGCTGCTGACGCCCACTTCAGGGCGCTACTACCTCGATGGCCGGCAACTGACGCCGTTCGATCTCGCCGCCGTGCGCCGGCAGGTGGCGTTCGTGTTCCAGGAAACCAGCATCTTCAACGACACCATCGAAGGCAACATCCGCATGGGTCGGCGTGGGGCTACGGACGAGGAAGTGCGCGAGGCGGCCCGCATTGCCGGCGTCGCGGACTTCATCGACGGTCTCGACGAGGGCTATGACACGCATCTCGGCCGTGCCGGCGCCAAGCTCTCGGTGGGCCAGAAGCAGCGCATTGCCATCGCTCGGGCACTGGTCTCGAACAAGCCCATCCTGATCCTCGACGAGCCCACCGCGGCGCTGGACCCACAAACCGAGAATCGCCTGATGGCAAACCTGCGCGATGCACGCGAGGGCCGGCTCGTGATCGTCATCGCCCACCGCCTCTCCACCATCCGCTCGGCTGACCGCATCTACTTCCTCGACGACGGCGAAGTCGTGGAGTCCGGCACCCACGCCGATCTCGTTGCCGCGGGCGGCACCTACGCAATCTTTGTCGAACTCCAGTCCGGGAGAACCGCATGAGCGAGCCGCTTGCCACACCAGCGACGCCCGAACCACCCCGTGAGCCGGCCGGCATGAAGATCGTCGGCGCCGGCGTCATCGCCTCCTGCATCACATTGAGCATCCTGTTCGGCTGGGGCGTGTACCTCCAGTTCACCGAGCCCTGCGAGTGCAGTTGCCCGGCGGCAACCGAAGCGGGAGAATGACCCTCGGCGCCTCCGCAGAGGGCGTCGTGCCGCACTGACAAGGGCGAAGCAAACCATGTCCGACCCAGCCGAACTCTACGAAACCGACTTCTTTCGCTGGACCCAAGAGCAAGCCGCGCTGCTGCGGCAAGTTCCCGGCGAGCGCATCAACCTGCCCATCGACTGGCGCAACACCGCCGACGAGATCGAAGACATGGGACGCAGAGACCTTCGCTCCATCCACAGCCGACTTCGCTTGATCTTGGAGCACCTCCTCAAGCTGGAGCATTCCCCGGCAGCGGACCCGCGCGCTGGCTGGATTGACACAATCGGCCAATACCGAAACGAAGTCGAGGAAATCCTCGACGACAGCCCAAGCCTCCGAGGCAGGCTGACCGAAAGTTGGCCCCGCGACTACGCGCGCGCACGAGGAGTGGCAGTGAAGGGGCTCGCAAGGGATGGCGTTCGTGCCGAGGAAGTCTCGCTAGAGCCCGCATACACGATCGATCAAGCGCTTGATCCAGACTGGTGGCCAACCAACCGCCACGGCCACACTTCCTGAAGGCCTTGCAGGCGAGAGCACAGGAATGAAGTTTCGGGAGATTCCGGACCTCAAGAGCGCGGACCTGCCCGTCCGCGAGAAGAGTTTCTGGAGGATGACGGGGCCCGGGGCCGTGATGATCGGCATGGCCATCGGCTCCGGCGAACTCATCCTCTGGCCCTGGATCACCGCCCGATTTGGCCCCGACATGATGTGGGCCGCGGCATTAGGCGTCTTCCTGCAAATGTGGATCAACATCGAGATCGGCCGCTGGGCCGTCGCCACCGGCGAGAGCGCCTTCACCGGGTTCGCACGGCTCTCTCGCTTCTGGCCCGTCTTCTTCCTCACACTCATGTTCATTGGCGTCTTCCTGCCGGGATGGGGGCGCGCCGCCGGGGTCGCCATCAAGAACCTCTTTTTCGGCGAGAACGGGCCCGGCCCCGACTGGTTCTGGACCGCGGTGGTGGCCCTCATTGCGCTGGCCATCGTGTTCGGCCCGAAGCGCATCTATGCCTCGGTGGAGAAGTCCATCGTCTTCATGGTGCTGGTGATCGTGATTGGCCTCTTGGTGGTGGCCTTCAGTGTCGGCACGCTGGCGGACGTCGGCGACATGGTCGGCGGCATCCTCAACTTCGGCCACATCGAGCTCGACGAGGAATTCACCTTCAACCGCTTCTTCGGCGCGTTCGTCTTCGCTGGCGCCGGGGGCTTAGGCAACCTCTTCTATGCCTATTACCTGCGCGACAAGAACATCGGCATGGGCGGGCGCATACCGGTGCTCATCAACCCCTTGCGGGAGGCGCAGCGAGGCGACAGCGAGATCGGCTATCGCTTTCCCGCCACCGCCGAGAACCTGCGCCGCTTCCGCGACTGGCATCGCTTCGTGGTGCTCGACAGCGCCATCTTCTTCTGGATCGCCAACACCTTCACCATGTTCCTGTTCATGTTCGGCGCACTCGTGGTGCTGTATCCCCAAGGCATCGTGCCGGCGGAAGGGCAACTGGTGTGGGACCTTGCACTGATCCTCGAAGGCACCATGGGCACCGGCGGACGCTATCTGTTCCTGGTGATCGGCATCGCCGCGCTCTTCTCAAGCGTGCTTGCCGGTCTCGACGGCGGCACCCGGCAGTGGGTGGACCTCCTGCACACCAACTTCAACGCCATGCACCGGTTCGCCGCCAACCGGCTCTACTTTGGCTTGGCGGTGGGCCTCAGCGCCCTCGGCGTGCTCGCCACCTGGTTCTTCGAGACCTTCGAGGTGACGGCACTCGACTTCTTCTTCATCAGCGCCATGCTCGGCGGCTTCGCCATGGCCGCCTACGTGCCGATGGTGCTCTACATCAACCTCCGCCACCTCCCCGAGGGCGCGCGCCCGGGCCCGGTGAACATCGTCATGGTCTCCATTGGCGCCGCCACCTACATCAGCTTCGCGGTCTACACGGTGGGTTCAAAGCTGGTCGAGGTCTTGGGGTAGGCGCCGCTCAAGGCCGCGGCGCCTCCCACCGAACCCAACGCGGCACCTTCCGTAGGGGCAACGCATGCGTTGCCCTTTTTTTTCGTTCAGTCCCCCGCCGAATCCAACATCGCGGCTCGAATCGAGTTGAGGGTGTCGATGGCCTGCTTGCGGAACCCCGCCCCCGCCTTCACCTCGTCGCCAAGCTCCAGGTGCAGGTCCGTCTCCGCTTCGTACGCAGGCCATTCCGGCAGCCCATCGGCGTTCGGATTGCCGGTGGCAGCGAACTGCACCCAATACCGGATCATGGCGTCGGCCAGCGCCTGGTCCACCTCCTGCCCTGCCGCCGGCGGCCTTAGGTTATTGAATGCATAAACGATTTCCGCAGCATGGGCCGCGCCCATAATCGGCATCGCGGTGGAGCGACGGCTGAAGTGATAGCGAAAGGCCGGCGATGACACCTGCGCCCAGGCAGCCAGCATGTTGCGCGTCGCCTGGGCAAACCAGGTGTCGGCGATGATCTGGTTCTTCACCTGAAAGAGCGCAGCATCGTCGGCAGCGGGGTAGAGTGCGAGGATCGTCTCGGCATGATCCGGGAACATGCCGGAGATGGTTGCCTTGTAGGCATCGACCGTTTCGAACGGCAGCATGCCAACGAACATCGTGCCCTCGTCGGTGTTGGTGCCGGCGACGAGCGGCACGTTCATTTGACCGCCGGCCTCGAAGATGGCCTGCGGATGTTCGGGCAGGAAGCCGCCACCGGTGGCCACGGCAACGTTGAAGCCCTGCTCCTGCGCCGCCACCAGCCGAGCCGCATCGATCGCTCGCAGCTTGTCGGCGGAATCGGCCTCGGCAAAGTGCTGCTTCACCCACGCGCCTCCGCTCGCTGCGGCTCGCTCCGAGGGAAGGAAGTTGCCATCGATCACCCAAGCGCTTTGCGCGATGGCCTGATGGAACAGCCCCTTCGAGTGCGGCGACGCCAAGAGTGCGTAGACGCTCGTGCCGCCAGCCGACTCGCCAAAGATGGTCACGTTCGCCGGATCGCCGCCGAACGCGGCGATGTTGCGCTGCACCCACTCAAGCGCGGCGACCTGATCCATGAGGCCGTAGTTGCCGGACACACCGCCTTCCCCATCGAGCAGCGGATGCGAGAGGAACCCCAAAGCACCGAGCCGGTAGTTGATCGACACGAGCACGACGCCCTGCTGCGCCAGCCTCACGCCGTCGTACATCGGCTGATGCCCCCAGCCGAGCGAAAGGCCACCACCGTGGATCCACACCATCACCGGCAGCTTGGCATCCTGTCCGACTGCACCCGACCAGATGTTCAGGTACAGGCAATCCTCGCTCGGATCCGGCAGCGGCACGCCCATCATCTGCGCAAGCCCCGGCCCCTGCGGACAAGCGCCGCTGAACTCCGCAGCCGAGCGCACACCATCCCAGGCCGACGCCGGCAGCGGCGGCTTCCAGCGCAACTCCCCCACCGGCGGCGCCGCATAGGGAATGGCCCGGAACACCTGCACGGCGGGATTGGACTCCACCGCCGCACCTTCAACAGCACCGCTGTCTAGCTGCACCGGCGCGGCAAACACCGATGAAGCGAAAAGAACAAGCGCCCCGGCCAAAACGGTTGTGCGGTCAGACATGAAGGCCCCTCATCGCCTCTCGTGTGGCGACTAGCCTAACAGCCTGTCGGACTTCGGACGGCGCAAGCCGGCCGAATGCCGACAGGGCGATAGGGCGGCTTGGGCTGGGGCAAGAAGCGTTGTCCGAAGGCAACGGTTCTTGTGGCGCTAACCGCGTTCCCCCCAACACGCACCGCCACCAATAGAACAGCCCCTGCCATGCGAGGGCCTCTCTGGGCGGAGGGCGTCCCGCCCTCCAAGCGTGCCGAAGGCGCGCACGCAGCGGAGCCGGTCGGAGCCACCGCACCCCGCGTCCCAGACAACGCCAACAAAAGCGCCAGCCCCGAACAACGCCACCAACAAACCAAGGCCCGCGCCAAATCCCACCGCCCCCTATCCCGTCCGACGGCCCCCTGGCAGTTCCCCAGTTGGGGATTGGTCGTTCACCGTTACGCCCATCATTTGCTTCAGGCGGGGCGAGAGCCGGTCCCAAGTCTCTGTGGGCACGTGCAGATTGGCCTTGGACTGTTCGTGCAGGGCGCGGATGTAGTGGCGGTTGTAGTGGCAGCGCATGGCGTAGCGAGTGCCGGGGGCTGTTCGGCGGCCGCCGCAGTGGAGCACGCGGGTGTCGGTGAGGATGCAGGTGCCAGGAGGCGCGCAGATGGCCACGAGGCCGGGTTCACCGTCCACGAGTTCCACGAGGTTTGCGCCATCCCGGAAGAGCGTCGCGCCGCCGGCCGTGCGGTGGGAGCCGGGGACGATGTAGGTGGCTCCGTTCGCCAAGTTGAACTCGGTATAGACCCAGATGATGAGGGAGCCGAACGGGAACGGCGGATAGGGCATGGGCATGCCGCCCTGGTCAATGTGCAGTTCCTGCAAGCCGCCACCCTCGTGGACGATGGAGCCGTGGGCGCAGCCCAGGCCAAAGCCTTCGCCCATCACCTTGGTCAGGAGCTCGTCCACCAAGGGGCCACGCTGGGCTGCCGACTCCTTGAACTCCACCGCGTCGCGGAACACCTGCCCTTTGAGTACCAGATTGTTGACGAGTTGTGCCTTGGCATTGCGACTGGTCATGATGGCGGAGTCCTGGTGCGTCTCCGCCTCGGCTTGTTCCACCAGCCGTTCCACCTGCTGCCGCACTTGACTTGGCGACATCGCATCTTCCACCAGGCAATAGCCCCAACGCACGAAATCGGCCTCGAGCTGTGCCTCGTCGGCGCTCGGACGGGGCAAATAGTCGAAGTCGCTGCTGTCTCGGATGCGACCGGCTTTCATGCGTTCTTTGGAGAGGCCAGAGAGTTGTGCGAGCAGACGGCCGGCGGACGTGCCACTGGTGGACGAACGGTCATCCGCATAGCCAATGCCCAGCCGCATCGCTTCTTCCCACGATCCGTCTTCAGCTGCCGCGCCATCCATTCCGAGCCCGGTCTCGCTGGCTCTCGCCCGAGCCAGCTCCGCCCGCAACTCGGCGTTCTCGGCCCGCAGCCGCGCCACCACCGCGTCCGATTCCGCCACCCTCGGCAGGCTGCCGGAGGTGGAGGAGGTCGCGTCCTCTTGCATGTCCATCGCCTCTGTCGCCCTCTCTCGTCGGCCGCGCGCCGCAGAGCGCCGGCCCTGCCACAAGAACACACCACGCAAGCGCATGCCGTCGCACCACGCGGACAGGTCGTGCCAACTCGCGCTCCGCGCCGTATGCTAGCCGGGTTTGCTGTGTGGTGGAGGCCAAAGCCATCCCTGCTCTCGAACGCTTGGCTGCACTGGGCCTCGAACTGCCACCTGCGATGCGCATTCCGGGGCAGAAGTTCGAGACCGTGCAGGTGTCCGGAAGCCGCATCACCATCGCCGGCCACCTGCCCTTCGATGCCGATGGCAAATTGGCGAAACCGCTCGGAAAAGTCGGCGCAGAGGTGGACGCCGACGAAGCCTACAAGGCGGCGCGGCAGGTGGCGCTTGGAATGTTGGCGAGCCTACAGGCTGCCGGCGTTGACCTAGACCGGGTGGAATGGCGCAAGGCGTTCGGAATGGTCAACGCGGCACCGGGCTTCAACGCCTTGCCTGGCGTCATCAACGGCTTTTCCGAGCTTTTGCTCGAGGTGTTCGGCGAACGGGGCCGACACTCACGTTCCGCCATCGGCGTCGCGGAACTGCCTTTCGGTGCGCCGGTGGAAGTGGAGGCCGAGGCCGTCCTGCTGCCGCTCGAAAACGCCGACGGAACGGCACCGGCACCAACGCTAGACGCCAACCCTGTCACGGCCGACTCCACCGCCGAAACAAGCACCGGCCAGACCAAACGGGACCCCGGCTTGCGGCTCGCCGACTACGCCGGCATCAGCCCGCTCTCCATTCCCGCCGAGGCGCTAGTCCGCTCCATCGAGTCGCTTTCCAACCTCTTCTGGATCTCCATCGGCGGCACCGTGGTGACCGTTTTCCTAGCAGCCCTCGTCAACCTCGTCGGCACCGCCGAAGGCGTGCTTCCGTTTGGCGAGTTCGACATCCCTCTCTCGGTGCTGCCCATCGCCTGCCTTGCATTCGCCATGTTCCTGTTCTGGCTCACAGCCAGTCGGCTAAGGATGCTTGCGGGGGCGCTCTCCGACGACGACCTCACCGCCGCCATGGCGCGGGACATCTTCCGCCTCGATCCTCCAGTGCTCGACGTGTTCGCCGCCGACAACCTGCGCTACTTCGCACCGCTGTCCGGCTTCTCCGTGCTGCTTTGGAACTGGAGCATGTTCCTCGGCAGCAGCATTGGCCTCATCTTCGCGGCCACGATCCTGCCGGGCAGCGCGGCGTCTGTGGACTCCTTTCCGAGCTTCCTTGCCTATGCCGGCTTCACCCTCGCCATCATGGCGTATGGCGTCAGAAGAACGCTCCTACCATTGCGCCACATCCACCAGCGACTCCACGGTCAGCCCTTGCGCATTGGCGCCGCCCGCACCGTGGTGGCCGTGCTTGTGGCCTTTGGCGGTCTCCTGACGTCCAACACCGGAATGCCGATTGCCTTCACGGGGCAGTGGCAGGAATGGAACCCCGTGGGACCGCTGCGTGCCAACGCCATCGACGGCGAGACACTCCTGCTCGAAGGCGGTCAGGCGATCGTGCTGGCCGGCATCCAAGCGCTACGTCCGGACCAGACCTGCCTCGATGCCGACGGCTCCGTCTATGCCTGCGGCCGGGAGGCCACGTTGCACCTGCAGTCGATCGTTCGGGAGCAGGAGGTGTTCTGCTTCGTGGCCTATCCGAACCTCGGCGCCTGCGTTGTCGTCACCAACGGCCAAACACTGCCGCGGCGCTTCGAAGAAACGATCACCGAGCAAAACATCGGCGCCCGCATGGTGGCCGCCGGCTATGCCTTCGGCGAGGGCGACGCCACCGAAATCCTGCGCCAGACGCAGAACGACGCGCAACGTCAGCGCCGCGGCGCATGGCGCGGCGCGTTCGAACCACCGGGACACACTCGCACACCGCATCGGGCCGCACCGTAGCCACGCCCAGTCCAACAACAGGAACACAGTGACACAAACGCTCTTTCCCGAGGCAGCGCAGGAACAACGCACCCTTTCGCCGGCGGCCGAGCTCTTCCTTCAGGTGCTCGCCGTCGCCTACCCGGAGACGATGAGTTCGGAGCAAGCGTGGAATGTTGCGCGCACCACATTTGCGGGCCGCGAACCGAGCCACCGAATCAACCTCGCGACCTTCCGGCAGACGAAGAGCGAGCTGATCGTTGCCGGGCTGGCACAGCGCAAGGGCAAGACCCAGATGTTGATCGACCTATCCGCATGCATCCCGGCAACCCTACGCGCCAGGGAATCCGGCAACCTGGAGGTGTTCCTCGCGCATCCCTTCACGAGAAACCACGCCGGCCCGCTTGGCTACGACGTCGGGATCGAGCGACGTCTGCGCAACCTGTTGGTCGCGGGCGAGTTCGACCAAGCGGACGAGCTTGCCACCAGACCGCACCAGTTTCGCTTTCTCGCCTATCCGGGCGGAGTCGACCTGCTGCCCACCTTCCCGGAGCGCTACCGTGCGGCTGCCGTCGAGGCATTGCTGGCAGTCAGCATCGAGATCGGCGTTGATCCAGATTTGGCACTGCAAGCCTGGCGCGACCACGCCGCTCCGCCGGCGAGCCACATCGACGAAGCGGCATTCCTCCACGTTCTCTGCGGGCAACTAGAGCAAGCAGTGGCTCTCTTCGACAAGCCGCCGGGCGATGCCGAGGGACGCAAGTTCTGGACCACGGCGAAAGCTAGCACCCACGCCTTGGTCGCCATGTTGCGCGGCGACGACGAGGCAGCCACCAGGCACATCGAGACGGCTCTTGCCGCCGAGCGCGCCGGTACGCGCAAGCGAAACGTCTATCCGCCGCACCGCGCCATTTCGCTCGCCCTGCTCGCATGGGTACGCAGCCACGAACTCGCGCCCCTGGGCGAAATGGACCGCGTACTCCGTGCCGGGCAAAAGCTCGCCCGCGATTCCGACCTGCACCGGCTGCTGGCGGTAGCGGCCGCACAACGCCTGCAGGCCGCTCAACGCAGCGCCGACTGGTTCCGCCACACGGCGTTGGGCCTGATGGGCAAGTGCCTGGGCTCCCTCTGGGAGGCGCAAGCACGGGGTAGTGCGCACGTTCTCCCCACACATTGGCAGGCGGAAACAGAACTCCTGCTTGAGGTCGGGCGGCGACACGGCTATCGCTGGATCGAGGCAGAAGCGCGCGAAATGCTGGCGCGTTCCGGAGTGTCCGAAGAGAACCACACGCGTGCGGCACAGCACCTGCACGACGCGCTCGGAACCACAACGCTCGCGGACGCGGCAAGGCCCCTGCCAGCATGGCACCACTCCCTCGCGGCGCTGGAGGAAATGGCGGCCAAGTCGAAGTCGTCCAAGACGGGGCCAGGCGTCATTGCCGGACAGCGACGGCTGATGTGGGAAGTCCACACGAGCCACATGCCTTCCGCCCCCCATTCAAGGCCCAGCGTCTGGTACGAGCATGAGGATGCACCGATACTGAACTGCCGTGAGCAGAAGGCAACCCGGGGCGGCAAGTGGACCAAGGGTCGGCTCGTGGACCGATACCGGCTGGCGGCGGAAACCCGCCGGATGGACTTCCTGTCCGAACAGGACCGCACAGCGATCGCAGCCCTCGGGAACCTGCAAAACGGCATTGAAGACGCCGCTTGGGCAGCGCTCTACGGCCTCGTGGGTCATCCCCATGTCGAATCCGACGGCAAGGCCGTGCAGGTCATCGAGCGCGAACCGGAGCTAATCGTCGAAGAGGCCGGCGAAGGCGGCGCGATCCTGCGCATGAACCCGCACCCGGGGCCCAAAGGCCGGTTCACGGGATCGGTGCCGAGTGACACGCGCATCGAGGTGACGAGGTTGACAGACAGCCAGCGCAAGCTCTGCGACATCGTCCCCGCACGGGGCTTGGAACTACCTGCTTCCGTCCGTTCGCGCTTCCTCATGGCCATTGCGGCCTTGGCGGCCGAGGTGCGCATCCAAAGCGCCGGTGACGAGGCCGGGGCGGCACGGGAAGTGCCCGCCGATCCGGAACCGTGGCTGCGGCTGGTGCCGAAGGGTGCAGGCCTGATCGCCGACATGCTTATCGCGCCCGTGCCGGACTCAAACGTGTACCTAACGCCTGGCACGGGCGGCAGCACGGTGTTCGCGGTGGAGGACGGCGAGACCGTGCAGGCGCGGCGCGACCTAGTGGCCGAACGCGAGGCGGCGCGGCGGATCATCGATGCGTGTCCGTCCCTGCACGGCATCGATGCCGGCGAGATGGGCTGGACGCTGGAGCTCGACGAGCCTGGCGCTTGCCTCGAGCTGGTGGAGCAACTCGGCGCTGCCGAAGCGCGCTGCCTGTGGCCGGACGGCGAGGCGTTCCGCATCCTCGCCGGACCCACGGCAGGGTCGCTCAACCTCACCATCAAGTCTGCCGAACAATGGTTCACCGCTTCCGGCGAGCTTCGCATCGACGACGAGGAGGCAGTAGGGCTTACGGAACTCTTCCGGCTGCTCGACGAAAACCCCGGCTCCCGCTTTCTCAAGCTCGGCGAACAGGGGTTCCTTGCCCTAACCAACTCGTTCCGTCGCCAACTCGACGACCTGCGCAACCTTTCGACCTCCTCCGGCAAGAACGTGCGCTTCCACCCGCTGACCGCCCTCGCGTTCGACGACCTGCTCGACGGCGCCAGCGTGGAGGCCGACGCGGCGTGGGACGAGCAGCGCCAGCGCATGAGCGAGGCGCAGGCGTTTGAGCCGCAACTGCCGAGCACCTTGCAGGCCGAGCTTCGACCGTATCAGCGCGACGGCTACGACTGGCTGGCGCGGCTCGACCATTGGGGCGCCGGCGCCTGCCTCGCCGACGACATGGGTCTCGGCAAGACCGTGCAGGCATTGGCGCTGCTCCTGCAGCTTGCGCCGGAGGGCCCGGCGTTGGTGGTTTGCCCCACCTCGGTGGTCGCCAACTGGCAAAACGAGGCGCGGCGGTTCGCCCCTACCTTGAACGTCATCCCGTACGTGGGTGACGCGGCGGGCCGCGGCGAGCGGCTCAAGGAAATGGGGCCCTTCGACCTTGTGCTGACCACCTATGGTCTGCTGCAGAACGACATCGAACGGATCGCCGAGGTGGATTGGCGTGCGGCGGTGCTCGACGAGGCGCAAGCCATCAAGAACGCCGCCACCAAGCGGGCCCGGGCGGCGCGGGCAATTCCGGCCGGCTTCCGTCTCATCACCACCGGCACGCCGATCCAGAACAACCTGATGGACCTCTACTCCCTGTTCGGCTTCATCAATCCGGGACTCCTCGGATCGCTCGCCCATTACCGCCAGAACTTCGCCCTGCCCATCGAACGCGACAACGATGCCGAGGCACGCAATCGACTACGTCGCCTCATCGCGCCGTTCATGCTGCGCCGCCTGAAGACCGAGGTGCTCGACGACCTGCCGGAGCGCACCGAAATCACCTTGCACGTCGAGATGTCGGCGGACGAGGCGAGCTTCTACGAGGCGCTCAGGCAGCGGGCGATGGAGGACCTCATCGGCGAATCACTCGACCAACCGGGGGAGGCAAGGCTCAAGGTGCTCGCCCACCTCACCCGCCTGCGTCTCGCCTGCTGCGACGCCCGCCTGGTGCGCGAACAAGGCGCTCCGGCCAATTCGAAGCTCGCGGCGTTCCGGGAAGTGCTATTGGAACTCGGCGAAAACCGCCACAAGGTGCTCGTTTTTTCACAGTTCGTTCGGCACCTGAAGCTCATCGAGGAGGTGGTACAGGAACTCGGCATTCCCTATCAGTATCTCGACGGCAGCACGCCGGCCAAGGCACGGGCGCAACGCACGGCGGCGTTCCAAGCCGGGGAAGGCGATGTCTTCCTGATCTCCCTCAAGGCCGGTGGCACAGGTCTAAACCTCACCGCGGCCGACTACGTCATCCACATGGACCCTTGGTGGAACCCAGCGGTCGAAGACCAAGCCTCCGACCGTGCCCACCGCATCGGCCAAACCCGCCCCGTAACCATCTACCGTCTGGTCGCGAAGGGCACCATCGAAGACCAAATCGTCGAACTGCACCACCACAAGAAAGACCTAGCCGATCGCCTACTGCAAAACGCCGACGCCCCCGGCCGCCTGAGCGCAGAAGAGCTTCTCCAACTCCTCCGCGAACCCCTCGCCTGAGCCGTCCCGTCTAAGGAACCCCCAGACCACCGACGGCTGGCAAGCCCGCTGCCGGCGTGCTCCTCTCCCGCCCTACGCATCCGCCCGTAGAATGCAACGCAATCCCACCCGAAGAGGCGCCTTTCATGGTCTGGCAACCGGAAGTCGAGGAACTCGCGCGGCGGCGCGCATTTGCGGAGCAGATGGGCGGCGAGGCCGGCATCGCCGAGCAGCGCCGGCGCGGCAAGCTCACCGTGCGCGAGCGCGTCGAGATGATCGCCGACCCCGGCACCTTCGCCGAGATCGGTGGCCTCGCCGGTGCCGCAACCTACGAAGGCAACGACCTCGTCAACGTGCGCCCCTCCAACATGGTCATCGGGACCGCCCGCCTCGACGGTCGCCCGGCAGTCGTCACCGCTGGCGATTTCACCGTGCGCGGCGGCTCCGCCGATGGCTCCATCGGCAACAAGGGCGGCCATGCCCAGAAGATGGCGCTCGACTGGCGGCTGCCGTTCATTCGCCTGCTCGATGCCACCGGCGGCAGCGTCAAGACCTTCGAGCAGATCGGCCGCACCTACATCCCCACCAATCCGGTTACCCCCGGCGTGCAAGACCTCCTCTGCCAAGTGCCCGTGGCCGCCGCCGTGCTCGGTTCGGTGGCTGGCCTGCCGGCGGTGGACGCCTGCCTCGCCCACTTCAACGTCATGGTCAAGGGCATCAGCCAGATCTTCCCCGGCGGCCCTCCCGTGGTGAAGGCCGCACTCGGAATCGACATCAGCAAGGAAGACCTCGGCGACGAGCGCAGCCAAGTGTTCGAGAGCGGTGTGGTGGACAACCTCGCAAGCAGCGAAGAGGAAGCCTTCGACATGATCCGGCAGTTTCTCTCCTACCTGCCCGCCAATGTCTGGCAGATGCCGCCCAGGGGCGAGGTCAGCGACGACCCGGAGCGCCGCGACGAGTCTCTCCTCGCCGCCATCCCGCGGGAAAAGCGCCGCCTTTACGATCCGCGCAAGATCCTGAACGCGGTGCTGGACCAAGACTCCTTCTTCGAGGTCACCCCCCACTACGGCCGCTCCCGCATCGTCGGCTTGGGGCGCCTGAACGGCTATCCGGTGGGCGTGATGATCAACAACCCCAAGCGCCTCGGCGGCTCCATGGACGTCTCCGCCGGCGTCAAGGTGATTCGCTTCCTGCAACTGTGCGACACCTTCCACCTGCCGATGGTCTATCTCGCCGACGAGCCCGGGTTCATGGTGGGTCCAGAGCAGCAGCGCCAAGGCATCGTTCGCGCCGGCGCCAAGATGCTCTGCGCTACTCTCCGTACCCGGATGCCGTGGGTTTCGGTCATCGTCCGCCAGCTCTACGGCGTTGCCGGCCAATGCCACGACCGCCCCAGCGGCATGTTCAAGCGCGTCGCCTGGCCCTCCGGCCACTGGGGCTCCATGCACATCGCCGGCGGCGTCTCCGCAGCCTACCGCCGCATCATCGCCGAATCCGACGACCCCGAAGCCAAGCGCCTCGAAATCGAAGACAAACTCGAGGCCCTGGCCTCCCCCTTCAAGA
Source organism: Gammaproteobacteria bacterium (assembly GCA_009837725.1). Lineage (GTDB taxonomy): Bacteria > Pseudomonadota > Gammaproteobacteria > Pseudomonadales > Azotimanducaceae > VXYL01. The sequence continues at coordinate 16,999 of VXSY01000189.1, forward strand.
CGGCAGAGGCGTTCAACATCGAGGAAATCATCGACCCGAGGGAAACCCGGCCCATGCTGTGCGAGTTCGTGGAGATGGCCCAAGACGTGCTGAAGACGCAGTTAGGCCCAAGCCCAACACCGTACATGCCGTGATCCGTAGCGTCGGATTAGCGGGCGCCCGTGCCGTGTGGAGCGAACAGAAGCGCGTATTGCTTTCGGACCGGCAATTGGGTTCGATCGCCCGCGACAGAATAGGAACACCATGAACGCTCAACGCTTCGTCATCGGGACACCCGTCCGTCGTAAGGCGCAACCCGACGCGGTGGGGCTGATTCGCGACTCGGGCTACCTCCAAGAAGCGACCGGTGACTGGATTTACCGCGTCCAGTTCGGAAACGCCATGCGGGGTGTACCCGACTCCGAGCTTGAGCCACTACCTGAGTACGCTGACCCGTGGGACGACGTGCGGGCCGGTGTTTTTGGCGGTGCCCGTGCATTCCGCACCTTGATGACCTTCGAACGCCTTCGAAGGCCGCCATCGCCGATTGCCGCATCGTTCGGCTCGGCTAAGGCAGCTTTCTACCCGTTCCAGTTCAAACCCTTGCTGAAGTTTCTGGAGAACCCGCGCAAGCGCCTGCTGATCGCCGATGACGTCGGACTCGGTAAGACGGTCGAGGCCGGTTACATCATGCGCGAGCTTAAGTCGCAAGCCGCCATAGATCGCGTGCTGCTGGTGGTTCCCTCACGTCTTACCAAAAAGTGGCAGGCGGAGATGGAACGTCGCTTCGGCGAACGGTTCGACATCGTGCGCAGCCAGGATCTCACTCGCTGGTTCAGACAGATTGAGAACCGTGAGCTCGGTCGCTTCGCCTGGATCGTGTCTATAGAATCCGCGCGCCGACCCGAGGTAGTGGATTTTCTGGCGGACATGCGGCCGTCCCTGGACCTTGTTGTCGTTGACGAAGCGCACCGCATGCGCAATCCGCAGACCAGCCAACACCGCCTCGGCAAAGCGCTCTCCGCCAGTGCTGACCACATGCTGATGCTCACTGCGACGCCAGTACAAACCTCGCTCGACAACCTGTACCAACTCCTGAACATCCTTGACGAATCTGAGTTTCGGGACGCCACCATCTTCGAACAGCAGTGCGAAGCGAACAGACCTGTCATCCGAGCGGCAACCGCCATTCGCTCGAACCCACCAAGAACCGATGACGCTGTGGAGTCGTTGGAGTCCATGGCTGCGAATCCACTTACTCAGGCGCTGACAGAATCTCCGTACTTCGTGAACCTCCTGTCGAGGTGCAGGCAAGCATCTGGGCTTGACAGAGAGGGCCTCGTTGAGCTGCAGCGGGACATCAACGAACTTTCACTGACCGGCAAGGTCGTCAGCCGGACCCGCAAGGCCGACGTTATGCCAGAGCGCACCGTCCGCAAGTCCTCCACTCTGAAATTCCGCTACTCGGACAAAGAGCGTGCCTTCTACGACTCCGTGGCTGAACTCTGCGAAGCGGCTCGTCCAGATCTCTCTGGTTGGGGCCAAGCGATGGCCGCTCTGATGGCTTTCCGCGCCGCCGCAAGTTGCATACCGGCTGCAGCGGAGGTGTTTAGGCAACGATTGGCATCCGACCGTTCGATCATCCACCGTCTTGCGCACGATTTCGACGAGAGCGACGAGGACTACGATGTCCTCCGCACAATCGACCACCGCATCAAGGAGAAGCAAGACAACATCGCCGCAACGCTTCAGCAACTCACCGACGCCGACACCAAGTACGAGGACTTCAGGGCCAGATTGCAGGAGCTTTGGAGCAAGAGTTCCTCGTCACCGAAAGTGGTCATCTTTTCGTTCTTCAAGCCCACACTCCGCTACCTAAAGCGGTGCCTTACACGCGACGGCATCGATTGCCAGTTGATCAGCGGTGACGTCGCCATTCCCGAGCGGGAAGCTCGCATTGAGGACTTCGCCAACAACCCACAGATCGGTGTCCTTCTGTCCTCCGAGGTTGGAAGCGAAGGACTCGACCTCCAATTCGCTTCTGTCGTGGTGAACTACGATCTCCCGTGGAACCCCATGGTCGTAGAGCAGCGGATCGGCAGAATCGACCGGATTGGTCAGGCGTCCCCGACCATTACGATTCTCAACCTCGTCGCGGCCGACACCATCGAGGAGCGGATCCTGCTGCGCCTTTACGAGCGAATCGGGATATTCGAGGACTCGATCGGCGAGATCGACCCAATCCTCGGCGAGACAGTCGACAAACTTGCGCTTGAGGCGCTCCGCGGTGACCTCTCCGAAGAGGACCAAACTGCCAAGGCTGACCAGTCGGCCGCCGCGATGACAGGGCAGCGGCTTCATGCCGAACAGCTCGCGGACACGGCCGACAGCCTCATGGCTGCCGATCAGTCATTCCTCGATGAGATCGAGGGGCTCATCGGGGGTCGCAGGGTTCCATCGGAGACTGAGCTCTACGAGTATGTCTCAGGATTCTTGGCCGCTCGATTCCACGGTAGCCGGTTCCCGCAGTCAGTCCTCACCCGTGTGACCGATATCCGAGCTCCCCGAGGCGTCGGGAAACTCGTGCTCGAGGCCTGCGCCGGGGATGGGGAAGGAACTCGTTTCGGAAGGACACTGGAGACGGGCTCCGTGCGCGCAACATTCGACCAAGGCGAAGCGCTCAAGCATGCGAGTTCCGAGCTTCTCCACGCTCGCCACCCATTGCTCAAGATGGTGACGGCAGAGCGCGAACACCAGGCATCGGGAATGGCGCGTACGTTTGCCCTCCGACTGAAGCCGAAGGACCTCCGTGACTCCGCCTCAGGGATGTTGGGTGATTACGCTTTCGAGGTGCACCTCTTCCAATCTAGCGGCGTCCGCCCTCGCGATGTTCTCGTTCCGCTCTTCGTTGACGAACATGGTTCGCTCCTGGACGCATCCGTTTCTGAAGACCTCTTCCTCACTCTGTTGGACGCGGCCACCTCACTCGAGCCAAGGCCGCACCTTGAGCGTGACTTAGTGGACGAGCTTGCCGATCACCTCCGCGGGCATCTAGCGGGCACCCGCCAACGCCAGATGGATCGGGCTAACGAACTCGACATGATCCGCCGGGAACGCATCCGGATCACGCTCACAGGCGCGCTCGATCACCGAGTTGCCGAGGCGCGATCACGTTTGGATAACTTGATCGGCAAGGGCGCTGCTCGGTTCGCCATCACCATGGCGGAAGCGAAGCTGAGTCGCGCCGAGATCGAGCGTGACAGCAGTCTTGACGCCCTAGGAAGCACACACGGCTCTGTGCTTGAGACCGAACTCCTCGCAGTTGGCCTGCTGCAAATTGGTTGCGATGGCTAACGACGTGGTGGCAAGATGGCTTCTACACTAGAAGTACACGATACAAACGCAAGCGGCAACCAAATATATGGGCAAAGGACACGCCAACACGAGACAGAGAGGATTCCTCTCGCGACGCTCTTCGACTCCTCGTAGCAAGCCTCGGCTTCGTGAGCTTTGGCTCGGGATTGACTATGGCACAAGCATGTCCAAGCTCGTCATCACGGATTACTCGTCCGCCGAAGGCACGCGCAGCTTCCCGGTCAGGCAACAACCCGCCACCGACGGGATCGGCGCGTACCAGTTACCCTCCACGGTCTCAATTCACGGCTCCGACACTATTCGCTTCGGATTCCGCGCCGAAGAGTCGAGTGAGGAAAGCGATGGCGTTTACCGGTCCTTGAAGATGCTGTGCGCCTACCCGGAAGGGTTCTACGGCGACCGCACCCCTTTGCCCTCCGAGTTGGATGCACGCGACTTGGCCACGTTGTTCGTCGGTCACCTCGTTCAGGTCGGGCAGGAGGCCGCCAGCCGGTACGCCGCCCGTTTCGACGCCGAGCCATCCTTCGGCATCACGCTGGGTGTGCCCATGGCGCAGCTCGACGACGAAACCCTGCAGCGGAGGTTCGTCGAAATCGCCAGAGAGGCCTTCGACCTCAGGAGCCACATAGACCTTCTCCACAATGACGTAACCACGGCTGCAGCATCATCCGCCTTGCGCGCCGTGAGACAGGCGCAGGGAGATACGCCAATCAGCGAACCACGTGACTGGGTGCGTTCCGAGGCCGAAGCGGCGCTGTTCTGGGCCCACAGTTCACCAGACATTCCGCCGGGCAGGTACTCTTGCGTCGACGTTGGAGCAGGCACGACAAGCGCATCCTGGTTCCACATCACCGCCAATCAAGAGAACGTCAAGGAGCGGTTGTCCTTCTACGGTGCCGCGTGCGCTCCCCCAGGCTGTGACGCCATCGATGCCGACCTCGCCGAAGCGTTGGGCCTGCCCACAAGGGCGGAAGTGCGCGGGCGGGAAACTGACATCCTGAGCCGACTACCTGCCACCGGACGTGGAGCAATAGCGCCTACTCTCGATGAGATCGCAAATGTCTACGGAGCCGCGTCAACCGCCGCATTCAAAAAGGAGATGAGCACCAAGGCTTGGAAGGAAATCGGCCAAGTCTTCTTTCCGGGCGGAGGAAGCAAGATCGAAGCTGTTTGCCAACGTCTCATCAAGCAGAAGCGAGATTGGCTACAGCCTTCCGCTGTGGCAGAACTTGAGGCGCCCGCCGACCTAGTTGAAGAGGATGGCGAAGACCTACGCGAGGATCCGACCTTCCTGCTCGTGGCGTATGGCCTTGCGCGACGACTCGCCGACGTACCTGACACATTCCGCCCCATCGAAGTCTCCGATTTCCAGCCCGCGTTCCCTACAAGAGAACGGAATCGCCACGAGGACATCTACAGCCGCTGAACAGGCCAACGGTGCACAGCGCTAGCATCGAGGAGCTCATCGGTCCCGAGAAACCCGCCCCATGCTGTGCGTCGAGATGGCTCACGATGGCGCGACGCGATTCGGGCCGAGGCCCACGCTTACATGCCGTAGCGATGCGCTTACTGAAGGGCGGAGCTGCCTCCCTACGCGGCGAGGCGCTTCATGACAGCTCAAAGCGCCTGTTACTTGAAGAGTTCGGCATGGGTCCCGACCCGCGTGAAATACACCACACCACCCGGACCGTCGGTGTCGTCAACGCGATAGATGAGAAGGAAATCTCCGCCTACGTGGCATTCGCGGTAGTTCGTCCAAGCGCCCTCAACGGGTGGTGCTTGCATGCGGGGCCGAAGCTCCCGGCGTAGTCAACCCGACGTGGAGGTTGGTTTTTCGCCTACTCGCATGCGGCTTTTTCAAGTTCCGCAAACATCTCGTCCGCGTCGGCGAATCGCGCTCTGCGGTGCTTCACCATCTCATCCACTTCGGCCATCGCGCGTCTGGTCTCCGCGTTTGGCACCTTCAACTCCAAGGGGAAGGCCTGATCGACCGCGATGCGATGGAAAAGCAGACGTACGGCATCAGAGGCGGTGAGTCCCGTCGCCGCCAACGCTTGGACTGCCTCCCGTTTCAGTTCGCTATCCATGCGGACATGGAGCATCGTGCTGTGCGTGGCATCGGCGTCTCCTGTATCTCATATGCGAGATACGCCGTCGGGGCTATCGAGTCAAGCACAGCAGGACTTCTGAGCAGGCACCGGTACCACAGACCCCGACGGTACGGCCGCCTGGAGGGAAGTCATTCAGGACGACGGAGTATGCGCTTGGTACTCGCGGTAGAGCGTCGTCCCTTGAAGGTCCGGAAACTGCTCGACAATTCGTCTCCGAAGCCCTCGATCCTGTAACGTCTGCCAAGTCAGGTCCTTGAACGTCACTTCAAGCTTCACTTCGCGAGGGCGCGAGGCGCCCGCCTCGTGCCAAGCGGACTTCAGTAGCCGGCGAATGTCCTCCTCGTTCAGCAGGTGGTCGTCCGCGACGGATTGGGTCGCATACGTCGCGGCCAAGCCGTCGAGCTGTGTCTTGACCGCAGCCTCGAAGGTGGAGCCGAGGGCCATGTTCGCTCGTTCGATCTCAAGCCTTAGATCCTTGAAGTGGCGTTCAAGCTCAGGTCGCTGGCGTTTTCGGTAAATCCTTCCGTGCGGCTCACCAAGCTGCCTCGTATAGAGCGCGCGTATCGCTTTCAAGCGCTCGTCGACCTCTCGTACGCCCGTATCCACGTCTTCGTCCAGCCTGATCCTGACGTTTTCATTGATGCGCTTTCGCATTTCGTCTTCGCCCAGTCCGCGCTCCACTAGCTGATTAGGAATCTTCAACCGCACCTCCTTGCCAAGCTGCGCTCCCACGAGGCGCAACTCGATGTAACCGACGAATGAGGTGTACACGGTGACCTCACGCTCCTGCGCGTAGTCGCGTGGCGGATGCTGCCTGATGGCGTCTTCTGCTTTCTCGACGTCGTCACTCGTAAGGGCCTCTGCATTGGCTCGTGGTTCGGGGCCACCATCATCACTCTCAGGTTGCAAAACCTGAAATGCGGGGGCTTCCGTGGTGGCACCGTCTTCTCGCTGCTTCTCGCCACCCGCTTGGCCCGAGATACGCTCGAACAACTCTCGCGCCGGTGCGACGTCAGCTTCCAGCAGAACAGCGCTCAGCCCCCCCTCCTCGCGACCGTCGAGCTTGCCGGCACGTGGGGCAAACAGCCATGCCGCATGGTCCGTAACGAGTAGCCCCATGCGTGTACCAGGCAGGGCTCGGAGATCGGTCTCACACATCAACTCGCGCCAAGTCGCCGTTTCCCCGTAGCCGCTACGTTCAGCATGGTGGGAGCCATCGATGATCACCCTCGCCTTCTTGGGTTTCTGTGCGCGCCTTGCGCGCTTGCAGAGTGCTTGCGCCACGATGGCATCAACACCCGGCGCAATGAGCAAGCAGGTGTCGCCCGACCGGGTGATGCATGCGGCGATTTCCTCGCTAGTGAATCGAGTCCCTTGCATTTTCTCCTTCCTCGGCATACGAGGCCCTAGAGCACGGCCTCGATTAGGTGGGGGCCGTCTTCGGCGATTGCCTGCGTGAGTTGCGCGTCGAACTCCTCGCAAGTCGTGGCTCGGGTACCGGGAACGCCCTGGGCTTCGGCGAGTTTGGTCCAGTCTAGGTCGGGGTTCGAGAGGTCGAACATGCTGGCGGCTCTGGGGCCGATCTCGTTGACGCCCAGGCGGCGGTATTCGACTTCGAGGATGTTGTATTGGCGGTTCGAGTAGATGACCGTCGTTACGTTGGCGTTTTCGCGGGCGGCGGTCCAGAGAAACTGGTTCGTGTACATGGCGCCGCCGTCGCCTAGCAGGGCGAACACCGGGCGGTCTGGGCAGGCGATGGCTGCGCCTAAGGCGACGGGGCCGCCGCCGCCGATGGAGCCTCCGGTGAGGTTGAGCCATGAGTGGCGCACGGTGCGCTGCAGGACCGGGAATGCTGCGCCGCCGCCACCGGAATCGGCTGCCACGATGGCATTGTCTGGGGCCTTTGCCGCCACGATGGCGGCAATCGCTCGGGCGCTCAGCCCTCCTTCCGGCACCGGCGGGCGCTCGCCGCGGGGCAGTGACGGTTCGGCTTTGGCATCGAGGGCACTTGCCAAGTCTTCAAGCGCTTTCGCCACGTCCTCGTGCCTGTGGGCGAGTGTCGTCACCTCGCAGCCGTCGGGCACCAGATAGCCCGGCAGGTTTTGGTAGGCGAAGAAGCTCACCGGCGCTTGGGCGCCAATCAGCACAAGGCGTTTCACGGATGCCATGAGGCTCAGGATCTGTTCCGGGAAGTACGGCAGGCGCTCGATGATCGGCAGTTCGGGCCCTGCCTCCACCCGCGCCGGAAAGGTCGGCGTGTAGAGCGAGCAACCGGTCTTGGCGGCTATGCGGCCGGCGGCCAGAATGGCAGGCTCTTGCCTGAGTCCTGAGCCGTCGATGAGCAGCATGGTGTCGGGGCCGATGAGGCGCGCCGTAGCCTCGATGGCGGAGTCTGGCACCGGCAGAGGTGTGATCGTGTCGTCGAAGCCGGGGCCCTGCGCCTGCGTCCGGCCTTCTCCCCACGAGCAGTCCGCCGGCAGGATCAGAGTGGAAATGCCGCCGCGTGGGTCCGGCCTCGGAGCGAGGGCCGCCTGCACCGCATCGACCGTATCGAGCCCCACACCCATGCTGGTGCGAGACGTGCGAATCCACGCGGAGACGGGCTTCGCCACCGCCTCGATGTCGGAGGTGAGCGGTGCGTCATGCGCCACATGATGAATCGCATGGTCGCCGACGATGTTGATGAGCGGCGTGCCAGCCCGACGGCAGTTGTGGAGGTTAGCGATGCCGTTGCCGAGACCGGCACCCAAGTGCAGGAGCGTGGTGGCGGGAAGGCCCTTCATGCGGCCATAGCCGTCGGCGGCGCCGGAGCATACGCCCTCGAACAGGCAGAGCACGGCTCGCATTTCGGCCACGGTATCCACGGCCTGGACGAGGTGCATCTCGCTGGTTCCGGGGTTGGCGAAGCACACATCCACGCCGTGCGCGGTTAGGGTCCGGATCAGGCTTTCGGCACCGTTCATGGGTCGCAAGACTCCTTTCAATCCCGGCGGTTGGCGCGGGCAAAGGCGTGGATTATCCATGAATACCATTGAGCCACTCTGTTCCGCCGCTGCCTACGAGAGGGCCTTTGGCGGTTTCGAGGGCGCGAATCCGGCATACTTGCAGCCTGCCGGACTTCGCCGACTCGGCGAAGTCCGACGGGGTGACAGGACGGCTGGGGCTGGGGCAAGAAGCGTTGTCCGAAGGCAACGGTTCTTGTGGCGCTATCGGGGCGGAAGGAGGCCGACGGATGACTTTTGCGTTCTCACGGGTGCGAGCGGCCGGACGAGACTTCTTTGAGGCCCATCGTGCGCTTACCGCGGACGACTGCGCGGCGCTCGGGGGTGCCAAGCTCTGGGGCGCGTTCCTGGGCCTCTTCGGTGTCAGCTCGAACGAGTTCGTGCTGGTCACGTCGGGCGATGTGGAGTCGGTGAACGATCGCATCCTCTCAGTGCCGGACGTGGTCGAAAGCGATACCTTGCTGCTCGAACCCACGGTGCGCCCCACCGACGACTCGCCCCGCACCCGCGCGGGCCTTTACGTCTTCCGCTTCTTCGATGTGAACCACGCCGATGTGGACGAAATTGCCGCGCTCTCGAAAACGGCCTGGGAGACGTTTGAAGGGGTTGATGCCTACCAAGCGGAACCGCAGGCGCTGTTCTGCCAGCACGACCGCAGCGAGGAGCATGGCAGGATGCTGCTCTGCACTTGGTACGACGGTCTGGGCTCGTGGCAAACCTCGCGCAATCCAGACCCCCAAGCGCGGGCGAACTTCCAGCGCCGCGGCGAGTTGACGCGCGGAACCATCGCCTACGCTACACGGCTGATCCAATGATGCCGCTCAGACGCACCAGCGAGAAAGCGGCGAGAGCCAGCGCCGCCAAGACCGAGGGCGAGATTTCGCTCGCCGACGAAGCCCTCTTCGCCAACGACACCTTCTACCTCGCCTTCGCCGAAAAGGACGTGGAGGCGATGTCGCGCCTGTGGGCGAAACGTCACCCGACCATCTGCATTCATCCCGGCTGGCCCGCCATCCACTCGCGCGAGAAGATCGTCGAGAGTTGGGAGAGAATCCTCACCAATCCTGACCAGCCCGGCATCGACTTCTACAATCCCGTGGCGCACGAGGCTGGCAACGTGGTGCTGGTGACCTGCTACGAGGAACTGCCCGGTGGTGTCTGCATCGCCACCAACGGATTCGTGGTAGAAGATGGGCTGCGTCTGTTCCACCACCAGGCGACGCCCTGCGCCAATCCGCCGCCGCCGAAGGGAGCGGGCGACGCAAGGGGCACGAGGTGAAGTAGCTAACGCGCAGCCAAGCTCCGTAGGGAGCCCGGCGCCAACGACGACAGACAAACGCACCGCCAAAGGAGGTGCCCACTCGTGAGACCTATGCGCTCGCCAGCGCGCACAGCAAAGCCGGCGAGGCGCCCTGCCCAGTTCGCGGGAGTCCTGCTCGCGGCGCTGCTGTTTGCCGGCTGCGGAGAGGATGGCCAAATTCGCCCAGGCGCAACCGCCGAGGTGGCAGCGGCCGAAATCCGCCAGCCGGAAGCAACCACGACCCAACAGGGCACCGACGACAAGACGACGGAAAACGCCGCCGGCGACAAGGCGACCGAAGCGAAGAAGGGCACCACCGAGGAATCCGCCGCCAAGCGCGTCGCCGATTTCCGCGCCATGGCCGGCCGCCGGGGCCAACAAGAGCGCCCGCCGGTTCCAGTGGCGGTAACGACCGTGGCCGTGGGCGCGGTGGAGGACTTCTATCGCGGCGCCACCAATCTCACGGCTGCCGAGGAAGCCGTGGTAGTGGCGCGCACCCGAGGCGTCGTGCAGGCCCTCTTCGCCGAGGAGGGCGACGTGGTTCAAGCCGGACAGCGTCTCGCGCAATTGGAGACCGAACGGCTCGAGCTCGAAGTGGCCCGCTCCCGCACCCAGCTTGCCAACCTTGGCGCCGCCTTCGAGCGCGCCCAGCGCCTGCACGAATCGCGCATGATCTCCCCCACCGAATACGACAACGCTCGCTTCGCCTTCCACACCGAGCGCACGAATCTACAGTTGCGGGAGTACGAACTGCGCGAGGCGGCCATCCGCGCCACCATCGACGGCGTCATCACCCGGCGGCTGGTCAAGGTGGGCTTCTCCCTGAACGAGAGTGAGCCGGCGTTCGAGATGAAGCGCCTCGACACCATCGAGGCGGAGCTCAATGTTCCGGAACGGGAAACTGGCCGGATCCATGCGGGGCAACTGGCGCAGGTAGCGGTGGATGCGCTGCCAGACGCCGAGTTCGACGGCAAGGTGCTGCGGGTGGCGCCAGAAGTCGATCCCACCTCCGGAACATTCCGCGTCACCGTCTCCCTGGACAACGCCGACGGTCGCCTCCGTCCCGGCATGTTCGGCCGGGTCGCCATCCGCGTGGACCGCCACGAAAATGTCCTCCTGACCCCCTTGGACGCGGTGGTCGTATTCCGCGACCAGAGCAGCCTGTTCGTGGTGCGCGAAGGCCTCGCCGAACGCCGGGAAGTGACGACGGGCTATGTCTCCGAAGGCAACATCGAGATCCTCGAAGGCGCGAACGCGGGAGAACTCGTGGTAATGAGCGGCCAGGAGGGCCTCCGCGACGGCGCCCGCGTGCGCATCGTCGAAGGCTAGGCTTGCCAACTGCACTCTCCAGATGGAGGGCGCCTCGCCCCGCAAACGCGTCCGCCGCGCCTCCGAACACTCTCCCTGGAAGGAGGGCGTCTCCCCCTCCACCACGCCGTAAGGCGTGCGGCTGCCTATGGGCGTGATCTCCACCGCCATCGCCCGCCCCGTCACCGTTGCCATGGCGACCTTTGCGGTGGCCCTGTTCGGGGCACTGTCGCTGGATCGACTCGGCCTCAACCTGCTGCCGGAACTCGCCTACCCCACCCTCACCATCCGCACCGACTTCGAGGGCGCAGCCCCTGTCGAAGTGGAGGAGCAAGTCACGCGGCGACTTGAGGAACGGGTGGGTGTCATCAACGGCGTGCGACGGATGCACTCCATCTCCGCCGCGGAACGCTCCGACGTGGTGCTCGAGTTCGCCTGGGGCACCGACATGAACACTGCCGCAGTGGAGGTGCGCGAAAAGCTGGACCTCGTCCGCCTTCCCCTCGACATCGAGCGCCCTTCCATCCTGCGCCTCAATCCCAACCTCGACCCCATCGTCCGCGCCGCCATCGTCCTGCGCGAGCGCGGCAGCGCCGCCGACCTGCAACCCCGCCTGCAGGAACTCCGGCGCTTCACCGAAGACGTCGTGAAGAAGCGGCTGGACCCGGTGCTGGGGGTCGCCGCCGTGCTGGTGAGCGGCGGCTACCAAGACGAGATCGCCGTCAACGTAAACCAGGAGCGCATCTCGCAACTCGGCATGAACGTCGAGATGCTCGGCCAACGCCTGCAAGCCGCCAACGTCAACCTCTCCGGCGGCCGACTCGAAGATCGCGGTCAGGAGTTCCTCGTCCGCACCATGAACGAGTTCGCCTCCGTCGAGGACATCAAGGACACCATCGTCTTCCAGCAGGAGGGCAGCGTCCTCAGGCTCAAAGACGTGGCCGAGGTGTTCGAGAGCCACAAGGAACGCGACAGCGTAATGCGCGTGGACGGCTTCGAGGCCATCGAGATCGCCATGTACAAGGAGGGCGACGCCAACACCGTGGCGGTCTCCGCCGACATCGCCGAACGCATGGAGGAGATTGCACGAGAGCTGCCGCCGGCCTACGAACTGGTGAAGATCTACGATCAGGCCGACTTCATCTCCGCCGCCATCGACGAGGTGCAGTCCGCCGCCATCATCGGCGCCGCGTTCGCAGTGCTGGTGCTGTTCCTGTTCCTCAAGGACGCCCGCAGCACGCTCATCGTCACCGCCACCATCCCGGCCTCGGTGCTGGCGACCTTCGTGCTCATGGATGCCTTCGACATCACCCTCAACATCATGAGCCTCGGCGGCATTGCCCTGGCCGTGGGGATGCTGATGGACAACGCCATCGTCGTGCTGGAGAACATCGCCCGCCACCGCGACGCGGGCACCGTTCCGGAAGGCCACGCCACGTCCGACTCGGCCTCGCCGTCGCTTGCCGAAGCGGCCGAACGCGGCACGAGCGAGGTAAGCGGTGCGGTGCTGGCTTCCACCATGACCACCATCGCGGTGTTCCTGCCGCTGGCCTTCGTCGAGGGCATCGCCGGGCAACTGTTCCGCGACCAGGCGCTGACGGTGGCCTTCGCCCTCGTGGCGTCGCTGATCCTCGCCTTCACCCTCATTCCCATGCTCGCGGCGGTTCGGGTTACGCCACCCGAGACGCTGACAACCGAAGACGGCGGCGCCCCGAGGCGCATGACCAAGGTCAGCGCACCGCTGCGCTGGCTGGTGCGAGGTCTCGCTCTCCTATGGCGCGCCCTGATGCGAACGACGAGTCTGGCGATGCGCCCCGTGCAGTGGACATTCGACGCTGGCTACGCCCAAGTTCTCGCCGGCTACACGGCACTGCTGAACGCCGCCCTGCGGCACCGCGCCCTAACGCTCGTCCTCGCCATCGCCGCCTTGGGCGGCACCGGCGCGATGGCGCCTTCGCTGCCGGTGCAACTCATCCCGCCCCTGTCGCAGGGAGAGTTCCGCATCGACATGGAACTCGAACCGGGCAGCCGCCTCGAACGAACCGACCAAGTGCTGGCGGAAACCCAACGCGCCCTCCTGGCCTATCCCATCGTCGAACGCACCTACTCCGTCGCCGGCACCGGTGGCAAGCTCGACGCAAGTTCCGTGGGCGCTGGCGAGCAGATCGGTGAACTCAGCGTCGTGCTGCACCGCGGCATCACGCCGAATGACGAATCGCTCATCATGTCCCTCGCCCGCTCTCAGGTGGCGGCGATGCCGGGCACGCAGTTCAAGGTGGAACGCCCGCAGCTATTCACCTTCGCGACCCCACTCGAGGTGGAAATCTCCGGCACCGACCTCGAAGACATCGAGAGCATCGCCAGCGAGCTCGTTGCTGCCATGTCCGCCTCGGAGTCCTTCAGCGACGTGGAGTCCAGCATCCGCCCCGGATACCCGGAACTGCAGATCGACTTCGACCAGGAACGCACCGCCGCCACGGGCCTGTTCGTGCCGGAAGTCGCCTCCCGCGTGGTGCGCAAGGTGCGCGGCGACGTGCCTACCAAGTTCACCTGGGAAGACAAACGCATCGACATCCGCGTGCGGCTCGACGAAGGCGAACGGGATTCGCAAGAGGACGTGGAGAACCTGCTCGTGGACGCCGGCGACCGCCAGATTCGCCTATCCGCACTGGCCGACGTGACATTGGCCACGGGCCCCGCAGACATCCAGCGCATCGGCCAGAAGCGCGTGGCGGTGGTCAGCGCCCACGTCGAGCACGGCGACCTCGCGCTCGGCGGCGCGGAGGCCGCGCAGTTGCTCGAAGCCATTCCGCATCCACCGGAAATCACCAGCCGCGTCGGCGGTCAGGCGGAGGAGATGGAGGCGTCGTTCGAGTCGCTTCTGCTGGCCCTCTCGCTGGCGCTGATTCTCGTTTATCTCGTGATGGCATCGCTGTTTGAGTCGCTCCTGCACCCCTTCGTCATCATGTTCACCGCGCCCCTCGCCGCTATCGGCGCGATTCTCGCCCTGCTTGCCACCAACACCTCCGTCTCCGTGGTGGTCTTCATCGGCTCCATCCTGCTCGTCGGCATCGTCGTCAACAACGCCATCGTGCTGGTGGACCGCGTCAACCGCCTGCGCCTCGAAGGCATGGAACGCCGTGCCGCCGTCATCGCCGGCGCCCACCAACGCTTCCGCCCTATCGTCATGACCACCACCACCACCGTCCTTGGGCTCCTCCCCATGGCCATCGGCCTAGGCGAAGCCGCGGAACTGCGAACCCCCATGGCCATCACCGTAATCGGCGGCCTCCTGATCGCCACCTTGCTGACCTTGGTGGTCATCCCGGTGGTGTACGACCTCGTTGACCGCAAGAAGATCCACGGCGACGTATTCGAAGGCGGCGAAAGCCCTACGTGACCTTCCCACCGAGTGGCGTCACGGTCGCCCTTGCCGTAGGATTTTCGGCCCTTCCTTGAGAGCGGAACGGCTGCATGGCCAGTCGAGCACTGAAACAAGGTCGTCGGGCCAACTACCAAGACGTGCTCGACGCCCCGCCGAACATGGTCGCCGAGGTGCTCGACGGCACGCTGCACACACGGCCGAGGCCCGCCTCGCGTCACGCATGGGCAAGTTCGGGACTGGGCGCGCGGATCAGTCCGCCGTTCAACTACGGCGATGGAGGTCCGGGCGGCTGGTGGATTGTTTTCGAGCCGGAACTGCATCTAGGCGAAGACATCCTCGTGCCCGACTTGGCCGGATGGCGAAGGGAGAGAATGCCGGAATACCCCGACGCCGCCTGGTTCGGAATCGCGCCCGATTGGGTGTGCGAGGTGCTTTCTCCCGGAACGCGCAAAATCGACCTCTTTGCAAAGCGACCGATCTACGCTCGGGAAGGCGTGGCCCACCTGTGGTTCGTCGACCCACTCGCCCGCAGCTTGGAAGCCTTCGAGCTCCGAAGCGGCCAATGGGTACTGATCGCATCGCTCAAGGACGATGACGCGGTAACCGTCCCTCCATTCACTGCAATCACGTTCAACCTCGGCGACCTTTGGCCAGACGATCCTGAAAGGTGATTCTTCGGCAGACGCAAATGCAGCGAAAGCGATGTTTGCTGGACACCGTCGAAGCCGGTACGGTCGGGTCGCCTATGCCATGCGAATGTGCCAACGCTCGATCGCAAAGCCAAACCGCAAGGTGATTGGCCGTGAGCTACGCTATGAAGCAGCAGAAACAAGAGATGAAGTCCGGCGACGAGCCCTTCCACACCGAGTGTACGCACGCCGGTTTCTCATTGCTCGATTACTGGCAGTGGGCTGAGTCGGATCTTCTGAACAACACCCGACGCGCGATCATCGCCGAGTTTCTGGTCGCTCGCGCCGTCGGGGCCACGGACAAGCCCCGAGTCGAGTGGGCCAAGGTCGATGTGGTGACTCCAGAAGGAGTTGAGATCGAAGTCAAGAGCTCAGCGTACGTTCAAAGTTGGGCTCAGCGTGGCCCCTCGGACATCACCTTCGACATTGCCCCGAGGAAGGAAACTTGGGATCCAGCAACGAACGAGACGGTGACCCACAACCCACCGCGTCGAATGGCCGACACTTACGTGTTCTGCGTGCTCGGCGACGAGGCCGGCACTGTGCCCGACCCACTCGACCTAGCCGACTGGAAGTTCTACGTGGCCGCGACCTCCCTGCTCAACCGCGAAAGGCCAATTGGCCAACGGGGTAGTGACAGTATCGGCATACGCCCTCTAGCAGCACTCATCCGAAAGGCGACAGGCATGGACGCGGTAGGCTTCGACGGCTTGCGGGAAGCGATCCAGCAGGCGGACACCCGGCAGTAACGCGGACGCGGCCTAGTCGACGTAGCATCACCGCAGGCGCATGGTGGTTGCGAAGTCGGGAGAGTAGCTGCACTCCGCTGCCTGCAACTCCGGTGACCAATCGCGCCACATGTTTTCCTGCGGCGGATCCATGCGGCAGGTGTCGAGGTCGGTGCGGGAGAAGTCGCAGAGGACGGCTTGGCGCATGACGCCGGATGTGTTGTGGCCGGCCATGTGCGCCAGCCGGTGGTGCCAGAGGACGATGTCGCCGCGTTCGCCCCAGCAATCGACCGGTTCGGTGTCGGCCATCACGCGTTCGAGTTCTGCGAGATAGGCAGGGGTGTGGACGATACCCTTGTGGCTTGGGAGGCGGTGGTAGTAGGGAATCCGCGGCTGGTCGTATTGCATCTGGAACGTGGGGTAGAGGCGCCGGTGCGAGCCCGGCCAGACCTTGAACGCGCCGCCATTCGGCGGCACGTCGGCCAGCAGCCCAACCAGGCCCAAGTGGAATGGGTGGCCGTCTGTGTGGCAGCGGTCACGCACCGAGGCCCGATCCTCGTCGGCGTAGGGCCGCGTGCAGTAGATGCCGCGGATGCCGTCCGTAATCGCGGGGTCTGTCGGCCCACCCGGCCAGGCCGGGCCCTCGCTCCCCATGGGGCTGCCGCCCACCGTGGGCTGCGCCACCATTCCCTCACCCAGAAGCTGCTCTGCGACGGCCAGCACGTTGTGGCCGTAGGCAAGCTTGATCAGGAGCGGCTCCGTGCCGCATTCCCGGAATTGCCACAGATAGCCAGCCCGGATGTGCAGTGGATTGCGACTCTCCTCGTCGGCAGGGAACGGCCCGATGTGCGTGCGCGCGTCGTCGCGCCGCATCCTGCTTTTGGCCGGAAGCGCAGCCCAAAGCCGGTCCAGCGCCTGCTCGCAGAGGCCCGGGTCGAGCATTCCCTTGAGCACGAGAAACCCCGCGTCCTTGAAGGAGGCAATCTGCTCGGAAGAAAGCGGTTTCATCAATCACCGTCCACGGATGTTGCTCATGCATGTATGCCTTCGCCCAGTGCGATTCATCGCCGCGACTCCCAGCGAAACCAGCGTGTTGCCACAACGATACCCACCGCCAACCATGCCGCCAATGCCAGGAGGTTCAGCCAGGCGAAGCCGAGACCGGTCTCGTAGGGATTGAAGGCCGTGTGCAGCGCTTGGGCGAAGTGGCGCACAGGGAAGACGCTCGCCAAGACGTTGAGCCACTCGGGCGCGTTGTGCATGGGGATGAACAGGTCCGAAACGAACAGGAGCGGCAGCACCACGGCGTTGACGATGGCGGGCGCCGCGTCGGCGCTGGGGATGGCCACCGTCATGGCGACGCCGAGCGCGCAGAACGTCGCCGCGCCGAGACCAAGGGCGACGATGAGCGCCGGAAGCGTCTGGCTCGGCACGGCGACATCGTAGAACAGTGCGCCGGCCGCGACGACGATGGCGACGAGGCCCAGCGCCAGCAGCGTCGAGTGCAGGATCTTGCCCCACAGCAGCGACCCGCTCGGCAGCGGTGTGCCACGAAACCGTTTCAACAGACCGTTGTCCCGGGAAATGGCCACGCCCATGGCGATGTTGGTGAAGCAGGCGCCGATCACCGCCATGCCGACGATGCCCGGCACATAGAAAGTGGCAATGCTGATCGCTCCGCCTTCCGCCGACAGTTGGCCGCCGCCGAACAGCATGTTGAAGATCACCAGAAGGAGCAGCGGAAAGGCGACCGTGAAGAAGGCGGCAATGGCGCTGCGCCAGAAGATCGTGTTCTCGTAGCGCACTTGGCGCAAGGTAAGGCGGAACGCGGTCACCGCGCGTCCTCCGTGTCGGCGGCAAGCGCCACGAAGATGTCCTCCAGGGAGGGTTTCGAGACGGAGAGCGCATCGAGTTCGATGCCTTGCTCGACGGCCCACGAGGTCAGGCGGTGCAGCGTTCGAGTGGGGGTGCCCGTTTGGACGGTGCAAAGGCCGTCCTCCATGGACGACGCCGCCTCGGGCAGTTCCGGCATGGCCGTACCCTCGGGGAGCCCGAAGCGGACGATGGTGGCATCGCTGGCGACGAGCTGCGCCGGCGTTCCTTCCGCGACGATCTCCCCACGCACCAAGATGGCGACACGGTCGGCGAGCTGCGTGGCCTCGTCCATGTAGTGGGTCGTCAGCAGCACTGTCTTGCCGAGCTCCTTGAGGCCACGGATCATCTCCCAGGCGCCCCTCCGGGCAGAGGGGTCGAAACCGGTGGTGGGTTCATCGAGAAACAAGAGGTCCGGATTTCCGGCGAGGCCTATGGCGACATCAAGGCGGCGCTGCTGACCTCCGGAAAGGCGTTGCACCCGCAAGCCTCGCTGTTCGACCAAGCCCGTGGCGCGCAAGACCTCCTCCACAGGCAACGGGTTGGGGTAATAGCCTCGAAACAGCTCTATCGTCTCTTCGACGCTCAGGAAGCGCTCGATGCTGGTGGACTGCAGCACGATGCCGACGCGCTCCTTGAACCGCCGCTCGTGACGACTCGGATCGTGGCCAAGCACGCGTGCGCTGCCTTGGGTGGGCGTCAGGTGGCCTTCCAGGATCTCCACGGTGGTGGTCTTGCCAGCGCCGTTCGGGCCGAGCAGTGCGAACACCTCGCCAGCGGCCACCTCGAAGTCAATGCCACGCACCGCCTCCACGGCGCCAAACGACTTGCACAGCCCTCGCACCTCAATCGCCGGCGCCACGGCACGCTCCTTGCGACCCACGGCGCGATTGTCCCATATCGCAGTCGAGCCCGGCGCAAACGAGTATGCTGACGCCCATGATCGTCTCTCGCGCGGCCATTCGGCGTCCCGTCACGGTGGCGATGGCCTTTGTTGCCATGGTGATCGTCGGCGCCTTCGCCGGGGCGCGGATGTCGGTGGAGGAGTATCCAGACGAAGAGAAGCCCTATGTGGGTGTAGGGGTTCCGTACCAGTCCTCCTCGCCGCAGGAAATCGAGCGCAACGTGACCCGGCCAGTGGAGGAAATCCTTTCCACCCTGGGCGGCATCGACAGGATGTTCTCGCACACCCGCTCGGATTATGTGTGGGTCTCGATCGCGCTCGACGACGACCAAGACACCGCCACCAAGGGCATCGAAGCGAAGGAACTCGTCGAGAGCATCCGCCACCGACTGCCCGACGACATTCGCCACTTCAACATCCGCAATCGCGACGACGAGTCGGAGCCCATCCTGTCGTTCGTCGTTTCCGCGGCGGAACTCGGCTGGCTGGACGCCTGGAGGTTGCTCGACGCCCAGGTTCGCCAAGTGCTCGAACGCGTGCCCGGGGTCAACTCCGTGCGCATCTTTGGCGGCGAGCAACGCTATGTTCGGGTGGCGCTGAATCCCGGACGCCTCGAAGCGCATGGCCTCGACGTGCTCGATGTAGAACGGCGGCTAGAGGCCGAGAACTTCCACCTTTCCGCCGGCCACATCGATCAGGCGCGCATCGAGACCCAGCTTCGCCCACTCGGTAAGTTCACCGAGATCCAGGACATACGCGACCTGCCGCTCAGCCCCGATCTCACCATCGGTGATGTAGCGGAAGTCACCTACGCCCCCCTCGACGAGTCCGACCAACGCCGGCTGAACGGCGAGGACGCATTGGGCCTGTCGGTGTACAAGAAGCCCGAAGCCAACCTGGTAGCGGTGGCCGAGGCGGTGGAGGAAGCAGCAGACGCCGCAGCCGAGCACCCGGAACTTGCCGGCGCCACGTTCCTCACCGTCGGCAACAACGCGGAATCCGTCATACGCGCACTCGACAACCTGATCCAGAACGGCATCATCGGCGGCGTGCTGTCGGCGATTGTCCTGTTCGCTTTCATTCGACGCTTCATCCCTTCGCTGCTCATCGCCGCCACGGTGCCGCTGGCGCTCGTCGCCACGATGGGCGCGATGTATTTCGCCGGCCTCACCCTAAACGTACTCTCGCTGGTGGGGCTGATGCTCGCCGTGGGGCTGTTGGTGGACAACTCCGTCGTGGTGTCCGAGTCGATAGCCCTCAAGCGTCGCGAACACGGGCTCAGCCCTTATGAAGCCGCCGACCGAGGCGTCACGGAGGTGGGCACGGCCATCACCGCCGGCACCCTCACCACCATCGTCGTGTTCGCTCCCACCGTGTTCCTCAACACCGTGGAATCCACCACCGCGCTCGCCAATGTCGCCATCCCGCTCTGCACCTCCATCGCCGCATCGCTCTTGATTGCCACCACCTTGATTCCGGCCCTGCTGGCACGGCTCCCGGAGGGCAGGCGGGAGCCTCGGCACCGCGTCTTCGAGCGCTTGTCTGTCGTGTACGGCAAGGTGGTCCTGTTCACCTTGAAGCATCGCTACTCGGCACTCCTGGTGGCCGCATTGGTGGCAAGCGCCGGCTGGTTTGCCTATCGCCAACTGGACGTGAACATGAACCCGCAAAGCGATTCCGGCTCGCTGGAGCTTCGCTTCTGGGTGCGCGGCACGATGGCCCTGGAACGCATGGAGGGCATCGTTGACGAAGTGGAGGCATCCATTCTCGGCGCCCGCGAAGAACTCGGCATCGGCGATGTCTCCACCACGTTCGACTACGACCGCGGCAACATTTTCATGACCATGCGCGAAGACGGAAAATACGCAGCTTCGATCGTGCAGGATCGGATCTTGGAGATGATGCCGGATGTGCCCAACGTCAACTTCTATTTCCGCTCGAAGCGGCGTGGGCGGGACTACCGCGACGGCGACGGCGGCATCGGTGTGCGCCTGATCGGCGACTCCACGGCGCGATTGATGGATATCTCGGAAGAAATGATCGAGATATTCGAAACCGTCCCCAACTTCACGAATGTACACACCCAATCCGAGTCCAGCCGACAGGACCTCGTCCTGCGCGTCAAGCCGGAACAGGCCGGCCAGCTTGGCGTGACGGCGCAGAACCTCGCCCGCAGCGTGTCGGTGGCGTTGGGCGGCGTGCAGATGCGGCGCGGACTGGACCACGGCAGTTGGGTGGACGACATCCACCTCGAAATCGAGGATCGCGACGACATCCGCATCCAGGACTTGATGCGCCTGCCCATCTTTCTCCCAGACGGCGACACCGTGGCGCTAGAGGCGTTGGCGGACGTGGAGTTCCAGCCATCCCTTCGCAGCATTCGCCGAGAGAACCGCGAAACCAACGTGACCGTCGAGTTCTCGCTGAAGGACATTACGCCGGCGGCTGCCCGCGCCGAGGTGGAAGCGTTGCTTGCGGGCTTCGAGATGCCCGCCGGCTACCGCTGGGAGATGGGGCGCGACTTCGACTTCGAGGCCGAGCAGTTCCGCGACATGCTGATCATGATCGGTGCCGCCATCCTGCTCGT
>VXSY01000194.1 GCA_009837725.1 Gammaproteobacteria bacterium
GTAGCCTAGCGCAAGCACACCTTAAAGTCTATTTTATTCGATACACTACACTAGCCATCTCCCCGCGAGACTGCCCCTGTCAGTGGCCGAGGAAACTGCCTAGTTCCCCGCGGCCGCAGTCCTTGGCCCGGCTTGCATCGTGGGCGCTAGCGCGCTCTACGAGCGCGCGCCTACGGGTTCGCTTGCGCTCACCTAGGAGCCAGCGCCGTTTTTCCTACGGCACAGCCTCCTAGCGCGCCCTGACGGGCGCGTTGGCAGTTCGCTGCGCGAACTGCTGGTCTTCGTGCTCGCGTTCGCTCGCAGCTCCGACTAGGAGCCAGCGCCGTTTCCTACGGCGCAGCCTCCTAGGACTCGCGGGCGTAGCGCGTGCCGGGAGCGTAGTAGCGGCGTGCCCAGATGCCGGTGGGGGACTCTCCCCGCACCGGCATCCGCCAGGTTCGGAACTTCGAGCCGGTGAGCGGAACGCAGTAGAGGCCGCGCTCCTGGTCGATGGTGTTCTGGATGTAGCTTTCCGCTCCTTCGTCGTCCACATAGCGGCGGGCGATGCGACGATAGCGGTCGCGCCAAACGTCGTCGGCGCCAAGGTCGTGCACGAGTTCCGCCACGCCCTCGATCACCACCTTGCGGTAGGGGGCCGCCTCCTCGTCGATGCACAGCGCCACTCGCGGGTCTCGCCGCAGGCACGCAAACCACTCCGACTGCGCCCGTGGCGTAAACCAGATCGCGCTTTCCTCATAGAGGAACCAGATGGGCGTCACCAGGGGGCTGCCATCCTCGCGCACCGTGGCGATGCGCATGAGCACGCCGCGCTCCGACAGGAACGCGTCGCGCTCTGCGGCAGTCAAACGAGGCACGGCTCAGCCACGGCGGCGGCGCGCCCTAACGGGCGCGTCGGCAGTTGCTGCGCAACTGCTCGCCCAAGGCCGGCAGCCGTGGCTGGCTCGACAACCCTAGCCACGGCGGCGGCGGGCGAGGGGATCGAAGGCGCTCGCCGCACCCATGTCCACCACCTGCGCCACCTGATCGGTCAGGTCCTCGACATTGGCCTCGAGGCCGAGAGAAACGCCCTCGTTGGTGAAGGTCTGGGAGCGGGAGTAGCGGCCGCCGGCAGCGTGGATCGTGTGTGCCGAGGGCGCGTCCTCGCTGCACATGTAGAGCACGGCGGGGGTGACGAGAGCCGGGCTCATTTCCGGAGGCGGATTGCTCATGTCGATGGTGGAGCCGGGCACGCTCGCGGTCATCCGCGTGGCCGCACCCGGCGCGAGGCAGTTGACCCGCACGTTGTGCGCAGCGCCCTCGATGGCGAGCACGTTCATCAGTCCCAGCATCGCCATCTTGGCGGCGCCGTAGTTGGCCTGGCCGAAATTGCCGAAGATGCCGGAGGTGGAACTGGTGAGCACGACGCGGCCCCAGTTCTTCTCGTACATGATGGGCCAGGCGAACCGAGTGACGTAGGCGGTGCCGCGCAGGTGCACGTCGATGACGAGATCGAACTCGTCGAGGGTCATGTTCTTGAACGACTTGTCGCGCAGGATGCCGGCGTTGTTGACGACGATGTCGACGGTGCCGAAGGCGGCCACTGCGTCGTCGACGATGCTCTTGGCGCCGTCGCGATCCGACACCGACGCCTTGTTGGCTATCGCCTCGCCGCCGGCGGCCTTGATCTCGGCCACCACCTCGTCGGCGGCGTCGCTTTGCCCGGCGCCGTGAACGGAGCCGCCGAGATCGTTCACCACCACCTTGGCGCCACGCTCGGCAAACGCCAGCGCGTGCGACCTGCCGAGCCCGTTGCCAGCGCCGGTGACGATGACGACCTTGTTCTCGAAATCACTCATCGGATTGTCTCTTCCCGTTGTGAACACAAAACCGCACCACCACGCCGCCACTCGATGCGAGAGCGCGTGTCAGAAGTCCCGCTGACGGAGCCCCAAGCGGCAGAGTGCGTATTCAAACCATCCAAGCGCCGCGCCGCAACCTTGACGACAGCGCCCCCGTGCCCACCCGACTCCTCTGCGTGTGTGCCACAGGGCGCGTCCTTGTGGGGCCTGCGCCGGGTGGGTTCGTGGGGTAGCATCGTTCGATTCGCGTGGCTTTATCCCGGGAGGGGCTATGACAGAAGGAAGTTCGGGCGGCCTTGCGGCGGCGACGGATGCCGAGATCGAGGCGGCGCTTGAGCACGCCCATGTGCCTTCGCTCATCAACGCGCTGGTGCATCTCACCGGCGATCTTTCCTTGATCCGGGGGGACATCCGTCCGGTGAGTCAGCTCTTTGGCGATCCTCAGGGCGGTGTCTCGCCGGAAGATCAAGCCGCCATGCGCGCCCTCGCCCTCGAAGCCCTGAAGGCGCATCGCGACGCAGGTTGCCCCGATCTCGCCGCACCTGCGGCGGAAGTCATGCAGGAGATGCTGCACTTCATCATCGGCGCGGAGCTCTCGCCCGACTACGTGGAGTTCCTCAGTTCTGAACTCAAGCTCGTCAACGAAGACCCGTACCGGGTGGACGGCTTCGAGGGCATCCCTGAGGCGGCGCGCAAGGACTTCCACGTCGTCGTTGTGGGCGCCGGCATGTCGGGCCTCGTCAACGCCATTCGGCTGAAGCAAGCCGGCATCTCCTGGACCATCTTCGACAAGAACGCCGGCGTCGGCGGCACCTGGTTCGAGAACCGCTATCCCGGCTGTCGCGTGGACAGCCCGAACCACACCTACTCCTATTCTTTCGCCCCCAACGACTGGCCGCAGCACTTCTCGCAGCAAAGTGTGCTGCTCGACTACTTCGACCGCATCGCCAGCGAGTACGAGCTGCGCGACAACATCTGTCTCGACACCGAAGTCGTCTCCGCCCGCTATGGCGACGATGGCCTCTGGCGCGTAGCGGTGCGCGGGCCGGAAGGCGATCGAACGGTCACGGCGAACGCCATCGTCACCGCCGTGGGCCAGCTCAACCGGCCCAAGCTCCCCGACATTCCGGGTCGCGATGACTTCGAGGGCATTGCCTTCCACACCGGGCAATGGGAAGCGGAACACGACCTCAAGGGCAAGCGGATAGCCGTCATCGGCACCGGCGCCAGCGCCTTTCAGACCGTGCCGGAGATTGCGCCCCAAGCCGAGAGCGTCACCATCTTCCAGCGCACGCCGCCTTGGGTCGCGCCGCGTGCCGAATACCACGACTACATTCCAGACGGGAAGCACTGGCTCTTGAACCATGTGCCGTTCTACGGCAAGTGGTTCCGCTTCTGGATGTTCTGGACCACCTCGGAAGGGTTGCTTTCGTCGGTGCGGCGAGACCCGGCCTGGAACCAGACCGACCGCTCCATCAGCCCCGCCAACGACCAACTGCGCGAGCTGCTTACCGCCAACGTCCAGGCGATGGTGGGGGACGATCCGGAACTCTTGGCCAAGTGCGTGCCGGAGTATCCCCCGGCCGGCAAGCGCATGCTGGTGGACAACGGCCACTGGTTCCGGGCGCTCAAGCGCGACAATGTAGAACTCGTCACCGACCCCATCGCCCGCATCGTCCCCGGCGGCATCGAGACGGAATCCGGGAGCCGGGTGGAGGCAGACGTGATTCTCTACGGCACCGGCTTCTATGCCTCCCGCATCCTCTTCCCCATGAAGATCTACGGCGAGGGCGGCGTCGAGCTCCGCGAGCATTGGGGTGCCGATCCTCGCGCCTATCTCGGCATGGTCGCGCCGGGTTTTCCGAACCTCTTCTTCTGCTACGGCCCCAACACCAACATCGTCGTCAACGGCAGCATCATCTTCTTCTCGGAGTGCGAGGTGCGCTACATCATGGGCTGCCTCAAGCTCCTGCTCACGGAAGGCAGGGCCGCCATGAACTGCCGCCCGGACGTCCACGACGCGTACAACGAGAAGATCGACGAGGGCAATCTGGCGATGGCTTGGGGCTCGCCCAACGTCAAGAGCTGGTACAAGAACGAACACGGTCGGGTAACGCAGAACTGGCCCGGCACGATGCTCGAGTTCTGGCAGCAATCGCAGGCGCCCAATCCGGACGATTTCGTGCTTTCGGGCGAGCTGCAAGCAGGCACGTAGTGTCGTGTCATGCGCCAAAAGACGCGTGACACGACACTAGACCCGAAGGCAAGGCGCGGCCAATGGCCGATCGGGAACGCATAACCCGCGCGTTGGCGGCCATCGCCTCCACGCCGCTGGGCTTTGTGGCTGGCGCCTTCGTCGGTGCGCGTCTTGCCGCCACGACCGAAGGCGTCGCGCTGCTCGGTTGGGGCCTCGCCGGTGCAGCCTTCTTTGCGGTAGCGACCCTTGCCTTGGCGCGAATCCTCACCGGCAGACGCCTGCTGGTCGTCGCCGTCGCCTTTGGCGCATCGTCCTTCGCCCTGCTCGCCTTCATGGTGGAGGACTACATCGCCGAGCGCATCCGTGCCGCCAACGCCTTCGACGCCCACTACGCCACCTTGCCCCACTTCGAGCTCGAGCTTCACCACGTCGATCCCACGCGTCAGCCCCTGTCGCGGTTCGCCTTCGATGCGACGACCTTGGAGTTCACCGCGACCCGCCCCGGCAACTGGCACTGCACCGGCAAGGCCAGCCGTGAAGAGAAGGCCGAGTTGTACGCCGCCCTGCAAGACATGCCCATCGCGACCGCAACTCCCTGCAGCACCACCGCCAAGTGGCAACTCGCCAATGCCCCGCCCGGCTCCGCTGGCGAGGGGAAGCCCCTCCCGCTCGCGCGCCCTGGCGGGCGCGTTGGAAGTTCCGCTGGCGCGGAA
>VXSY01000072.1 GCA_009837725.1 Gammaproteobacteria bacterium
GGAGGGCGGGACGCCCTCCCCCCAGCGAGGCCCTCGCGTGGCAGGGGCTGCCTTGTTGGTGGCGTTGTTCGGGGCTGGCGCTTTGTCGGCGTTGTCTTGAACGCGGGTGGCGCTGGCCTTGCCCGGCTCCGCTGCGTGCGCGCCTTCGGCGCGCCTGGAGGGCGGGACGCCCTCCGTCCAGCGAGGCCCTCGCGTGGCAGGGGCTGCCTTGATGGTGGCGTTGTTCGGGGCTGGCGCTTTGTCGGCGTTGTCTGGGACGCGGGGTGCGGTGGCCTTGGCCGGCTCCGCTGCGTGCGCGCCTGGTGGCGCGCTGCGGAGGGCAGGATGCCCTCCGTCCCTCTGAGGCGGTCGCTTGCAGGGGCGTTTTCGCTTGGTGTTTGGCGGCGGGGTTTTGCGTTGGTGGCGGTGCTTTGGGTCTTGGCGGCGTTGGGGCTGGTGGCGGTCTATGTGGATGGCTTGGCGGCGTCGCGGGTGGATCGGGCGATGGCCGCCCGGGAAGGCATCGCTCGCAAGTTGGATCGGATTGGCACGTACAACACCGTGGTCTATCTCGCCGTGGCGGGGAGAACGAACCACCGGGCGCTGGTGTTGGAGCGGCGGCAGCGGTTTACGGACGACATTGCGGAGAACGAGTTCCTGCCGGCGGGGGACGGCGAGCTTTTGCTCACCGGCAAGACCTACGCCGGGCTTGGCGACATGCACTTCTCGGTGCAGGACGAGACAGGACTCGGCGCCCTGAACCTGCCTCATGCACCGATGTTCGGTGCCGCGCTCGCGCATCTGGGGGTGACGCCGCTCGACGTGCGGCGGCTGGCGGCGCGGGTGCGGGACTACATCGACCTCGATGCCGACCTCAGCGTCAGCGGGGCGGAGAGCCTGGCCTATCGCCGTCGCGACCTGCCGCCGCCGCCGAACTGGATCATGCTGGCGCCGCTCGAAATCAAGCGCGTGTTCGGCGCCGCCGAAGCCATCGCGCCGGAGCAGTGGGAGCCCTTGCGGGGGCTGGTTTCCACCCGCTCGGCGGGCTACAACTTCAACACCATGCACCCCGATGTGCTCGCGGGGCTGCTACGCTTGCCGGCGGAGCAAGTGGACGCGGTGCTCAAGGCAAGGGCGAGCGGCCCGATCAACCGCGCCGATCAGGTGGCGTCGCTCACCGGCCGGCATCTCGACATCAGCGACGAGGACATCCTCACCGCGCCGTCGAGCTTCCTGCGCGTGGCGGTGTGGCCGAAGGGAGGCGGGGCGCGCTCGGTGGCCGGCATCCACCTCACCTTGCAGGGCGATGTGGTGCCTTGGCGCACCGGCTATTTCTACACCGAGACGCGAACCGAGGCGCAAGCGAGGCAAACGGAAAGGGAGACCGAAGCGCCCTACTCGGGCGAAATCGACACCACCGCAGATGACACTGCAAGACCTGCAACAGGGGCTCCGACGCCTGCTACGCCGCTTTTCGGCGCGACCTTCAGCGATTCAGACTGAGGCCGGCGCCGAGGCGCTGCCCATGCGCTCCTTCCAGGCGCATTGGATTGTCGGCCGCGGCCTCACCATGTATCGCTGCCAGGACTTCAGCCGCGTGCCACGCACGAAGAGGCAGGCGGCGGTGGCGTTGCAGGTTGGCGTGTGGAGCCCGTTCGCCGACACCGGCTGGCGCTGCGTGTGGGCCGGAGGCAAGGCCATGGTGTGGTTCTGGGACGCCGCCGAGGTGAAGGTGCAGGGAGAGCTCTTGGACAAGGCGGCGCTGGAACGGCCGGCCACCGTTAGCCAGGTGCCGGAGCCGCTCTTCCTGCCGCGCGGGCAGGACGGCGCGCGACTGGTGCAATGCCACGACGGCTACGACCTGCAGTTCTGGCAGGGCGGGGTGTTGCTCGACTCGCTTTGGACGCGGCAGGAACCCGATGAACGCCGCATCGCGTGGTTCCTGGAGCGGATCGGCGAGACGGCAGACGAGGCGCTCCTGGTCGAGAACGAGATGGCGCCGGAGCCCTGGTCGCGCAGCGAGTCGCCGGTGGAGTGGCTGCGGGCGCGCGAGACCGCCATCGGCGTCACCTGCCTTGCCGTGCTGGCGCTCGCCGGTGTTTGGCAGGAGGCGCGCTATTGGAAGATGCGCCTCGCCACCGGCGGCGCGGCGGCGGACTTGAGCGTCGTCGAGACCGACGTGCTGCCGCAGCTCTCGGCGCGGGGAGATTTCGTCAGCTTGCGGCGGCGCAACGAGCGGCTGGCGGAGCTCTTCGGCCAGCCATCGCAGGCGCGCCTGATGGGAGTCGTGGACGAGATTCTGCCGAGCGACACGGCCGTGTTCCGAGAGTGGCGCTTCGCTGAGGGGGAACTGGCGGTGGTGCTGGTGGAGGAAGCCGACGAGGCGATGGATCGGGTGGCTTTCGTGCGGGCGCTGGAGGCGCATCCTTGGCTCAGCGGGGTGCGGGCGGAACAGGGCCGGCGACAGGGCGAGGTGCGCTTTCGCATGGAGGTCGCGGCGCGATGAAAGAGCGCTTCGAGGCGCTTTTGGCGCGCCTTCGGGAGGAACTCGAGAAGAGCACGGTGGTGCGGCTCGGCGCCTGGGGCATTGCCGGGGTTCTGCTGCTGTGGTTCGCCTTGACGCGCGGGGATGCGGTGGCGCTGGCGCATGCGGACTATGTGTCGGAGGCTCGGCGGTTGGCGACGGCTACGGGGGCGTTGGACGGCGGCGACTGGGCATCGCGGCTGGCGCGGGAACAGGCCGTGGGGGGCGAGCTTGAGGGGATGCTGTGGCAGGCGGACTTCGAGGGCCACGCCCAGGCGGAACTGGAGGAGGCGCTGACGAGCATCTTCGAGCCGCTCGACTTGGGAAGGCGCCGCATTCGCATGGGGGTGAGCCAGCCGGCGCCGGACTTGCCCGGGGTGTGGCAGGTGCAGGCGCAGGTGAGCGCGGAGTATCGCACCGGGGCGGAACTCGCGGCCTTGCATGCAGTGGCGACGTATCCGCGCAGGCTGGCGGTGGAGCGGTTTGTGATCACGACCAACCCGCGGCGGATTGACGTGATCGTCTCGGCGTACTTCACGGGGTTTGGTGGGGACGACGGGGCCTAGAAGAAGCGCGGCTTGGGGCGCGTGGGAGGTGGGACGCCCTCCCCTCGTAGGGGCGACCCTCGCGGCCCGCGTTAGCCAAGCCAACGCCGTACATCACGCAGATACATGGGGACCGCAAGGTTTGCTCTTGCGGGGGCCGTGCGGGCTCCGAGGTGAGGCTATGAGCCTTCGAGGACTTTGGTGACGTCGGCGGTGAAGTCGGGGAGGAGGGCGGAGGTCGCGATGTCGCCGGGGTGGAACTCGCCGTGCTCGATGTAGGCGTCGCCGGTGAGGGTCAGGACGGTGATTGCGGCGGCCTGGGGGTCGACGATCCAGTACTCGGGGATGCCGGCTTCGGCGTAGTCGGCGCGCTTGGTGATGTAGTCGCGGTCGGGGTCGTCGGGGCTGACTACTTCGACCACTAGGTCGGCGCCGGTCCAGTATCGGTCGCTGCGACGCTCGTCCTTTGCGTCCTGAAGGAGCAGCAGGTCCGGTTCGCGGAACTTTCCGGCGCGTATGTGCAGGCGTAGCACCGAAAACCGAACGATGCCTCCATGCGGAAGAATGTACGCGCGAAAGAGGTCATTGAGGTACGTGAGGGCACCTTGATGCGTGTCAGTTGGCATCGGCAGTTTCTCAATGCAGCCGTCAGTGAACTCGATGAACCGATTGCAGGAATCGGTCAGCCACAGGTAATCCTTCTCGCTCCAGCATCCTTGCGGGGGGCGGAGGTCGAGAAGAATGGCGTCAGCTTGCTCCTGAGTTGTTGCAGATGCGTCCATGCTGGCATTTTCCATCACCGTATTTCCGGCGGCAAGCACATCCGAATCGTCGCTTTTACGATGTTGCCGGTTGGCCCTGTTCCGGGACATAGCCGATGTCGGCGTTGTCGCCCTCACCGCCTTCGGCTTGGTCGGCGCCCAGGGAGTAGAGGACGAAACCTTGCAGGTTCTCGACCGGGCTCTCGTAGCGGTAGGGGGTGCGCCAGGGGGCGGCGGGGAGTTCGTCGTCGAGGTAGGGGCCGCGCCAGTAATCGGCGACCTCCTGGGGAGGTGACATGAGCGCGGCCAAGCCCTCGGTGGTGGTGGGATAGCGGCCTACGTCGAGGCGAAATGCCTGCAGGCCGGAGCGAAGGCTCTTCACCTGCACCTCCGCGGCGCGGACATTGGCCTGATCCACTTGGCCCATGATCCGCGGGGCGACGAGACCGGCGATAAGCACGAGGATGACCAGCACGACCATAACCTCGACCAGGGTGAAACCGGTGGACGAGGGGCGGCTTCGGCCGGATCGAAATGTCACTGGGAAAGCGGCGGAGGGTTCGTGAAACGTCTGCATGTTCGGCCCGCACCGTGGGTGGCATCGCTGGCGGTAGTTTAGCGCCGTTGTGGCGGGCGTAGGCCGGGCTTGTTGGTGGCGATGTTCGGGGCTGGCGCCTTGTTGATGTTGTCGGGGACGCGGGTGGCGGTGGCCTTGGCCGGCGCCGCTGCGTGCGCGCCTTCGGCACGCTTGGAGGGCGGGACGCCCTCCGTCCAGCGAGGCCCTCGCGTGGCAGGGGCTGGTTTGCTGGCGTTGTTCGGGGCTGGCGCTTTGTTGGCGTTGTCTGGGGCGCGGGTGGCGGTGGGCCTTGGCCGGCGCCGCTGCGTGCGTGCCTTCGGCACGCTTGGAGGGCGGGACG
>VXSY01000251.1:0-23116 GCA_009837725.1 Gammaproteobacteria bacterium
GGACAACGATGGCCGCCTGGACGTCCTCGTCGTCAACCGGGACAGCCCCGCTTACCTGCTGATGAACCGCACGTCATCAGGCAACTGGGCGCGCTTTCGCCTCTTGGACTCGCAGGGCGCAGACATTCCCGGCGCAGTGGTGCTGGCGACGGTAGGCAGCCGCCGCGTCCGGCGCGACGCCACGCCTTCCTCCAGCTATCTGGCATCGCACGATCCCCGCGTCCACATCGGGCTCGGCCAATTCGCATTCGCGCGAAATGTCGTTGTGCGCTGGCCTGGAGGAACGGTAGAGCGCTTCGGCGACTTTCCGGCCGGCGCAAGCGCCGTTCTCGCGCGGGGCCGAGGCGCCACCGACAACGCAACCGAGGGCGTCCAAAACTCCCCTTGACCGCAGCCGACGATGGGCATAGTTTTCGTGCCATCGTGTGCGACGTTTACAAACGATCGCACCTGCACGAGCAGCTAGGTTCACCGGGCCCGCGCCTCACCTGACGCCGGGCCGAGGAGGGAAGATGGTTCTGCACCCACGCAAGCAACTGATTCGCATCCTGTGCGCGTCGCTCACCCTGACGTTCGGCGTCGGCGCCATGGCGCAGGACGAGGACGCCGAGGCCGAAGAGGACGAAGTCACGGAGGCCGACGGCGACATCGAGGAGATGCTCGTGACCGGGTCCTACATCCGGCGCGACAACTTCGATCTGCCATCGCCGAAGTCGATCCTCGACAACATCGACATCGAGATGTCCGGCAACGCCGAGATTGGCGATGTCATCTTCGACCAGTCGTTCCAGCTCGGCGTCAACGCCAATGCCGCACCGTTCGAGGGCATTTGCTGCTCCGAGTCCGGGCAGGACGGCATCAGCAACGACGAGTGGGGCGGACAGGCGGACAACCAGCAGGGCAACCAAGGCACGGAAGTCTGGGCTAACCTCCGCGGCCTCGGCACCCGTGCCACCATGACCATGATGGACGGCCACCGCCTGCCGGCGGACACAACCCCTCGCGGCGAGCGCGCTGGCGTCGACGTGAGCGGCATGTACCCGTCCATCGCCATCGGTCGGGTGGAGACCATCCTCGACGGTGCCTCCGCGCTCTACGGCGCGGAAGCGGTGAGCGGCGTCATCAACATGGTGCCGCGCAAGGACTTCGAAGGACTCACGTTCAGCGTGGACTGGCAGTCACCGCTTGAAGACGGCGCCCCGAACCAGGCCTTCAGCATGCTCGGCGGCGTGCAGGGAGACCGCGGCCGGGCCATCTTCGCGATGGAACTGCGCGAGACGGACCGGATGCGCTTCACCGACCGGCCGGACTACATCATCGACACGAAGAACCCCTGGGCGCGGCACACCACGGTAGGCAACGACCACTACCGCTACGGTCAGTGGTCACGCTTCTGGAAGGATGCCTACGACGCTGGTGGCAACCCGGCGAGCCGAATCCATGTGCCGGTGCGATCGCCGCTCGGCGAACTGATGACGCCAGAAGAACGCACCGCCCTCGACGACGCCGGCTACGGCTTCGCGAGCCAGGCCGGTCACCGGCGCTGGTCCGACAACATCAGCGAAATCGCCGTGGGATGGTCGCAGGACCCCGGCTGTGCCCACGGCTTCGCTGCCGGGCACGACGAGGAAGGCCCGCCGCCCATGAGCCAGTTCGGGCCGTTCTTCGACTGGGGCAACGGCGAGGAGTCCCACAACGCCCGCCGCGATCAGTGGCAGGAGCAGTTCGGCGCCCACTGGGGCACGGACTTCCGCAACGTCCCCGGTGAGACGTTCCAGTACAACGACGTTGCCAAGCACGGCAACTTCATGAACGGCTACATGGACCCGAACGACCCCGCCTACCACTGCCGGATGGTGGACTCCGACTATCAGGACATCCAGGCAGAGAGCTCTCGGCAGAAGGGCATGGCGTACTTCGAGTACGAGTTCACCGACAACATCACGGTGCGCGGCGAGTTCGTCTCCGGCGCCGTGGACTACAACACCCGCCTCTACGCGCCGGGCTTCAACGACTTCTATTCCGGCGCTGGCCTCGTGGACGACCGCTTCCCAATTGCCATCGGCTCGAACCCAGGCAACCCGTTCCGCGCCTTCGCGGACGGTTCGACCATCACGGACTACATCCCGAGCCTCATGTGGGACCCGAACGACAACAACACCTTCCTGCCGCCGGGCACGAACGTCTTCTGGCCGGGCGTAACGCCCGATGTGTGGCCGGCGGGGGTCGCTCCCTGCGCCGACCTGCCCGGCTTCTCGGACTGCAACCCCGGCAGCAACCCGGCCGTGTGGGGCGGCGGCTCCAGCACGTGGACGGCGCGGCCGACCCGCCAGCTTGACTTCATCGACGTCAACCGCAACGGCCGCTACGACTACCTGATGGAACCAGGCGAGCTGTTGGTCTTCGCCCAAGACCTCAACGGCGACGGCATCCCCGATCGCGACTGGGACGGCGACGGCATTGCCGACGCCAACGCCCAGCGGCTGCCGGAGGCAAGGGTTGTGCTGATGGGGATGGGCGACGCCGACGGCGACGGCATCCCGGACCGGTTCGACCCGGATGGCGGCGGCATCGTGCTCTACGAGGACGTGCGCTTCGAAGAACGGCGTCTGTTCGCCTTCCCCAAGCATCCGCGCAACAACAATCTCGACTGGGCCGTGGACGACGGCATCCTGCACTTCCTGCGCCGCACCCAGCGCAACGACGTCCGCATCCGCCTCGGCAGCGAAATCCGCATCCCCGATACGGACTGGATCGTCGATGCGGACTGGATCTGGTCCAAGGGCACCCGTGAGCAGAACCAGTTCCAGGAAGTGACGCCGGCGATGATCCAGGCTCTGCGCTGCAACGCCGGACCCAACAACAACTCCTGCTGGAACCCGTTCAGCACGACCTATCTGATGATGGACGAGAACGGCTTCATCACCGGCGACCCCAACAACAAGTTCCCGGCCGAGAACGACCCTGGCTTCACGCCACCTGACCACGATTACGTCAATACCGAGGAAGAGCACCGGCTCGCTGGCAACGTGATGTCCTACAACATCCAGGACCTCGGCATGACGATCGTCGATGTGGTGGCGGCCAACTCCAGCCTGTTCGACCTCTGGTACAACGACGAGCCGGTGGGCTTCGCCATCGGCACGCACTGGCGGCTCGAAGAAGAGGAGTATCGACCCCATGCACTAGCGCAGTCGGCCATCGGCGGCAACCGCTTCGCCCTGCGCAAGAGCGAACAGTCGAGTCGCGCGATCTTTGCCGAGTTGGCGCTGCCGCTGCTATCGAGCGATGTCTGGGGCACGTTGGAGGCACAGGTGGCGCTGCGCTACACCGAAATAGAGACGACGGGCATTTACGGTCAGCCGGGCTCCACGACGTTCGACACCACCATTCCGAAGCTGGCGGTGCGCTACGAGCCGATGGACATGCTCGCCTTGCGCGGCAGCATCACCCAAGGCTTCGTGACGCCGGGGCTGTATGCGCTGTTCGGCGCAGCCGAGGTGTCCAACGTCGGCACCCTCGGCGACTACATCTGCGACTACCTGCCGGAAATGCAGGACTGCATCGACGCCGGTGCCAGCAAGGGCGGCGGCACGCCGGACGTGCGCACCGCGAGCGCGGCAAGCCCGAACCTCGACGCCGAGACCTCAGACCTCTACAACGTCGGGTTCTCGCTCAAGTTCTTCGACGGCGACCTCGTGTTCGATGTGGACTACACCAGCGTCGAGTTCCGGGGCCAGCTTGAGGAACTGGGGGCCGGCCAGCGGGTCGGACTCAACTCCAATGGCTTCACCGAGTATCTCCTGGCGGCCTGCCCGGGCACGCTCGTGGACTGGGACAACGAGCGCAAGCACGGCGATCCAGAACTCGCAGCCCTCACCCAGGAGGAGTTCCGCACGTCGAGCTACACCAACGCCGCGGACCTCGAGTGCCGCCGCAACGCCGCGCTGAGCTGGATTGACTCTGGCGCCAACGCCGGCGCTGGCGAAATCGCCTTCGCCGGCAGCGCGCTGGAGCGGGGCCGGGAGCTCACGGCGGCCGACGGCAGCACCTACATGAGCCCGATCATCCTCGACTATGTCGAGAACTCGTGGACCGCGCAGGGCAAGCGGGAGGCGGAAACGGTCATCTACGGCATGCGCTACGGCTTCGAGCTGCCACGCAACCGCTTCACCGACTGGATCGGCGAGGATACGGGCCTGTTCATGTTCACGTTCAGCGCCACGCAGTTCCTGACCCAAGCGCTCACCAAGTACAAGAGCTTCGGCTGCGACCCCATCAACCTGAACGTCGGCGGCTTCTGCCCGAGCGACCACGTGCTCGCAGACATTCGTGTCGATGGCGTTGGCAACCGCAACTCGCAGTACTTCTCGCCGCCAAACATGAACCTGTATTCGGACCTGCCGCCGACGCCGGAGTGGCGCGCAAACGCCAACCTGCGCTGGTTCAACGGCCCGCACACGGTGCAGGTTGCCGTCCGCTGGCACGATCGGGTGGAGAACCTGAACGTCGCCTGGGATGCGATGAAGCAGCGGGAAGCCCTCGACCCGCGCACGGTAATCGCTTCGTGGACGTGGGACACGGGCGGGCGCTCCTCCTATCCGCACCACGTGCCGTACCGCGGCTTCGACGAGGTGACGGTCGGATCGGGCGACGATGCGGTAACCAAGCGCATCCCGCGCGAGCACCAGTCGCAGCGATGCGCGTTCCAGCCGTGGCCGGTGTGCAAGATCGACTCGCGCCACTACTGGGACGTGTCGTACAGCTATCGCCGACCGCAGACGCTGGGCTTCAGTTCCATGCTGCTCAACGTCGCGGTGCGCAACGTGTTCGACACCTATCCCGACCCCATCACCCAGTTCTCGGCACATGAGCCGTATCTGGACAACATCATGGGGCGGATGATGCTGGTGCGACTGGCGTTCTCCATGTAGCTCAACCGTCCCGCAGGCCCTCCATTGGGTAGCAGGACGTCACCCGCAAAGCCCCCGCACAGGTTCCTGTGCGGGGGCTTTCTCTTTGCCTCGGTGTTGCTTGCCGGGAGCAGCGCGGCCGCCGAAGAGGGCAGCGCCAGCACCGTGCGACTCGTCGAAGTGGCGGCGGACGCCGGTCTCGACTTCCGGCACGTCAACGGCATGACCGGCGAACGCTGGATCCTGGAGACGGTAGGTGCCGGAGTGGGCGTCCTCGATTTCGATGGCGACGGGCTGCTGGACATCTGGCTGGTGCAGGGCGGCACGGTGCCCGAGGACGCGTCTGAACATGCTGCCGCACCCGACGCGCCCATCGACAGGCTGTTCCGCAACGTCAGCGCTGACGGGCAACTGCGGTTTCTCGACATCACCGATGCATCGGGAGTGCGCGCCAACGGCTACGGCATGGGCATCGCCACCGGCGATGTCGACGGTGACGGCGATACGGATGTCTTCCTCGCCAATTACGGTCCCAACCAGCTATTCGAGAACGTCGGAGACGGCCGCTTCCGGGAAGTGAGCGACCCGGCGCTCCGCGATGCGGAGTGGTCGGTGAGCGCGAGCTTCGCGGACATCGACGGCGATGGCAGGCTGGACCTATACGTCGCCAACTATCTGAACTTCACCCTAAGGGCGCACAAGGACTGCCCGGACTTGTCGGGGCGCCCGAGTTACTGTGCGCCCACTGCCTATCCCGCCGTGTCGGACCGCCTCTATCAGAACCTCGGCAAGGCACGCTTTGGCGACATAAGCCGTAGCGCCGGCATCGCTGACCGACGCGCGCCTGCCCTCGGCGTGGCGGCGCACGACTTTGACGGCGACGGCAGGACCGATTTCTACGTCGCCAATGACGGTGCCGCCAACCATCTGTGGCTGGGGCAAGGTGAGGGCACCTTTCGCGATGGTGCAGAACTCGCCTTCGCCGCCTTTAACGCCAACGGGGCTCCCGAAGCAGGGATGGGCGTGGACGCCGAGGACTACGACGGCGACTGCGATCCGGACCTCTTCATCACCCACCTCGCGACCGAAACCAACACGCTCTACGTCAATCATGGCGGCTGGTTCAGCGACAGCACCGCCGGTGCGGGCCTCGCCGCTTCGAGCGGCCCCTACACCGGCTTCGGCACCGGCTGGATCGACGCCGACAACGATGGCGATCTGGACCTCTTTAGTGCCAACGGCGCGGTGTTCCCGGTGGAACGCCAACGCCTCGCCGGGGACCCCTACCCTCTGCGTCAGCGCAATCAGCTCTGGGTGAACGACGGCGCTGGCATCTATCGCGAACTCAAGGGCGCCGGCGCACTCGACACCGAGGAAGTGAGCCGAGGCGCAGCCTTCGCCGACCTCGACAACGACGGCGACACGGACATCGTCGTCAGCAACAACTCAGGGCCGCCCCGCCTCTATCGCAACGACGCTCCCACCACGCCTTGGATCGGTCTCGAACTGCCGCAAGGGACAACCGCGACCCTGGAAGGCGAACCATGTCCCGTGCGTCGCGCCAGCACGGACGGCAGCTACGCATCGGCGAATGATCCCCGCCTCCTGTTTCGTCTGACGCGAGACGAGCCCCATCGCGTCCACCTCCGCTGGCCAGACGGCCGCAACACCACAACCGCTCCGCTGCGACCAAACCGATACCACCGCCTCAATGCCAAGCAGTAGGACATCGGCACACCGCCCTCCAGTTCTCGGGAGAGGGCGTTCTGTTGGGAGGCGCCCCTGTGGCTAGGGCGCACTTCAGCCAACTCGTCCTCGTGGCGATACTGGCGACGGCAGGCGATAGCCATGGGCTCAAGACGCGGGACCAGCCAGACATCGCCACCGGTCAGGTCGAGTTCAGTCTGGAGCGGCGACTTGCCGCCGCCACGACGCCGGCCGAGCGTGCAACGGTGTGGGGTAACGAAGGCATGCTCCTCCACGCCCAGCGTCGCCTGGGCGAAGCGCAGGATGCCTACCACCAGGCCATTGACGAGCATGAGTCGGCCCGCTGGCGCTACCTGCACGGCGTGGCCCTGGCCGAATCCGGCGCGCTGGCGGAGAGCATTACGGACTTCCGCCGTGCCGTGGTGTTGGCACCCGACAACATGCCGGCTTGGTATCGCCTCGGCACGGCGCTGCTTCAGGCCGGCGATGCGGCCGCTGCCGCAACTGCGCTGGAACAGGCGCGAGTCCTTGCGCCGAAGTCCGCCTTGGTGCTTGCCGCTCTCGCCGACGTGAGCATCCTCCTGGACGAGCCCAAGGAAGCACTGGCACTGCTCAGCGCCGCCTTCCGAATGGAACCCGAAGCGGGTCAGCTCGCCTACAAGATCGCCTCCGTGCACCGAAGGCTCGGCCATGTCGCCAAGGCGCAGGCCTGGCTCGAGCGCGACCCCGGCAACCGGCTCGCGCCCACCATCGACGATCCCATTCTGCTGGAGGTGGCGAGCCTGAGCCGCACGCCCCGCTTCTATCGCATGGCTGCCGACTGGGCATTGGCCCGCGGCGATGTCGGCGCCGCGATCGATGCGCTGCGCAATGCCGTCTCCTTGGCACCAAGCGACGTTGCCCTGCATGAACGCCTGGCTGCTGTGCTCGCCGAGCACGCACCCCGCGAGGCGTTGGCCGATGTGGAACGGCTGCTGGAAATGGCGCCAGACTCCGCCACCGGCTGGCGCCTATTGGCGTGGGTGCTGCGCCTCGCCCCAAACGCGAGCGCTCGCGCGGCTCAGGCGGCGGCTCGCTCCCTAGCCCTTGCCGACCTTCCCGCCACCCGCGTGCTCGCTGCCGCCCTTGCGATGCGTGATGGACGTTTCGATACGGCCATGAGCCACTACCGACACCTCACCGAGGCCCAACCCACCGAACCTCACCTCCATTACTGGCTTGGCATGTCACAGCTCGCGGCCGGTGACTGCCAAGGCGTCCCACCGCTGCAAGAGGCGCTGCGACTGCACGCCGAGTGGGGCGAAGCGCTCCTGGCACTAGCCCGCGCCGAAGCCATCTGCGGCGAAACCAAGGGCCCCGATGCCCTCTCCCGTGCCACTGCTCGAGCGGCCGCCCTCCTACGCGCCCGTGAAGGCCCCGACACACGACTGACCCTCGCCTTTGTCCTCCTCGCCGCCGGCGACGTGGAAGCGGCGGCGGACATCGCGCGCCAGCAAGCACCTCACCCGGACGCCACGATGCTCCTCGAAGCCATCGACCACGACACCGTGCCGAACACACCGTTCGCGCCGGAATCCGCTTGGTGGATCCCGCCCGAAATCCGCCTCGCTCCCGAGGCCTCTCCATGAGGACTGCTCCGCGCGAAGCGAACTGCTGGCCTCGTGCTCGCGCCAGCGCATTGCGTCGATGGACGGCTGCCCAACTATGTCCGGATTCCCTATAGAATGCGCCGCCTTTCCAAAGCCCTATACGGCAGGATCATGGACGGACCGGACTTTGAGAAATCGGCGCTCATTCCGACGATCGCCCAAGATGCCACCAGCGGCAAGGTGCTGATGCTGGCGTACATGAACGCGGAGTCCTATGCCGAGACGCTGCGAACGCGGCGCGTGTGCTACTACAGCCGGTCCCGCGACAAGCTGTGGCGCAAGGGCGAGGAAAGCGGCAACGTGCAGCATCTGAAGCACGTCTACTACGACTGCGACGGCGATACCCTGCTCGTGAGGGTGGAGCAGGTCGGCGGCGCGGCTTGCCATGAG
This sequence comes from Gammaproteobacteria bacterium, assembly GCA_009837725.1. Taxonomy (GTDB): domain Bacteria; phylum Pseudomonadota; class Gammaproteobacteria; order Pseudomonadales; family Azotimanducaceae; genus VXYL01. The sequence goes on from VXSY01000251.1 coordinate 8,660, forward strand.
GGTTACGAAAGTTGCTTCTTCCGCGAGGTGGATCCGGACACGGCGGTAGCGCACATCATCGCCGAGCCGGTGTTCGATCCCGCCGAGGTGTACGGCCGCTCCTGATCGCCACCTCGCCGGCCAAGGGTCGAGTCGCGGCGACACATTTCCAAACCCAAACCAGCGGGTTACATCGTCATGAGCAATCTTCTGAAACTCGGCATTCCGGCAGGAAACCTGCAAGAGTCCACCGCGGACCTCTTTCGCCGCGCCGGCTATGTCATCACGTTCTCCTCCCGCTCGTATTTCCCGGACATCGACGACCCCGAGATCGACTGCATGTTGGTGCGGGCGCAGGAAATGGCGCGCTATGTGGAGCAAGGCGTGCTGGACGCCGGCATCACCGGCCACGACTGGGTGGTGGAGACCGGCGCAGACGTCGAGGAGCTCGCGGATTTCGTGTTCGCCAAGGTGACACGCCGCCCCACCCGCTGGGTGCTATGCGTGCCGAACGACTCGGACGTGCAGTCGGTGACCGACCTGCAGGGCAAGCGCATCGCCACCGAGGTCATCAACCTGACCCATCGGTATCTCGCGCGCCACGGCGTCACTGCCGAGGTAGAGTTCTCTTGGGGTGCCACCGAGGTCAAGCCGCCTCGCCTCGCCGACGCCATCGTTGAGGTGACCGAGACCGGCAACTCCCTGCGCGCCAACAACCTGCGCATCGTCGATGAGGTGCTCGCCAGCACGCCGCGCTTGATCGCCAATCGCGAAGCGCTCAACCGACCTTGGATTCGCACCAAGCTCGACAACATCGCTCTGATGCTGCGCTCGTGTCTCGCCGCCGAAGGCCGGGTGGGCCTGATGATGAACGTGCGAGCGGCGGATTTGGACCAGGTCACGTCCATCCTTCCAGCGATGCGCAACCCAACGATCTCCCATCTTTCCGACCCGGACTGGCTGGCGCTCAACACCATCATCGACGAGGCCACCGTGCACACCATCGTCCCCGCGCTGAAACAGGCAGGCGCAACGGGCATCATCGAGTATCCGATCAACAAGGTGATCGAATGATCGCTCGCCTCGAGCCAGGCGCCACCGTGCTGTCCCCGGACGGCACGGCGTTTGCCGTGGACGAGGCACTGGCGGCCGCGTTCGCGCCCGGCGACCGCGTGGTGGCAACAGGGCAATCCGGGCTGCTCCACATTCCTGCTGCGGAGGCCAGCCGTGCCGACGCCGCCGTGACCGCGGCGAGCAACGCCTTCGCGGCCATGAACACGGTGACCGATGAAGCCATCGTCGAGCTCTACGCCGGGGCTGCGGCGCGACTGCAGGACGACGCAGCCTGGGACGCCATCGCCAAGGTAAATGCCGAGGATGTCCACCGTGCCCGAGAACGGGGCCGCTCCACAACGCGGCTCGCGGTGTCCGAGGCGATGCGGAGCAAGATGATCGACGGACTGCGCGGCTGGGCGACCACCCCCTCGCCGCGCGGCTCGGTGCTGGAAACCATCGCCCACGACGGCTTCCGCATCGAGTTGGTGGGAGCCGCGCTCGGCCCGGTCGCCTTCGTGTTTGAGGGACGCCCGAACGTGCTGGCGGATGCCTGCGGCGTGCTGCGCGGCGGCAACACGGTGGTCTTTCGCATCGGCTCGGACGCTCTCGCCACCGCGCAGGCGATCATGGAACGCATCATCCGCCCTGCCCTCGCTGCCGCAGGGCTGCCGCCGGGTGCCGTTTCGCTGGTGGAAAGCGCGGCCCATGCCGCCGGGTGGGCACTCTTTCTCGACCCCCGCTTGGCCCTCGCCGTGGCGCGCGGCTCTGGCAGCGCGGTGGAGCTCTTGGGCGCGTTGGCGCGCTCCGCCGGCACGCCGGTGAGCCTGCACGGCACCGGCGGCGCGTGGATGGTGGTGTCAGAGTCCGCCTCTGCGGCCAACTTGCGCGAAGCGGTGATCCGTTCGCTGGATCGCAAGGTGTGCAACACCCTCAACACTTGCTGCGTGCTGGGCGCGCAGCCACAGGAGCATGTGGCCATTGTGCTGGACGCGCTGGCCGCTGCTGGCAAGGCGCGCGGGCAATCCTTCCGCCTGCACGTGACGGAGGACCACCGCCACCTCGTGCCAGCAGCCATGTTCACGACCCCCGTGCAAGTCATGCGCGCCGAAGGAGCAGTCACCGAAATGCAGGCGGACGCCGTGGCCACAGATCAGTTAGGCCACGAATGGGAATGGGAGGAAACCCCCGAAATCACCCTGACGGCAGCCGCCACGCTCGACGACGCCGTGGCCGCCTTCAACGCCCAAAGCCCCCGTCTGGTGGGCACACTCGTCTCCGCCAACGCCTCCGAACAAGACCGCTTCTGGCGCACCCTCGACGCCCCGTTCGTCGGCGACGACCACACCCGCTGGGTCGATGGCCAATTCGCCCTCGGCAAGCCGGAACTCGGCCTCTCCAACTGGCAAGCAGGCCGCCTCTTCGCTCGCGGCGGCGTCCTCACCGGCGACAGCGTCTTCACCGTTCGCACCCGCTACATCACGACCTGACGGCTGGGGCGAAAAGCACCCATCGCGTTTTCTGGAGGAAGCGCCCCGAGGGCCGATCCGACACCTCGCCTCCACTCGGCACGGGAACGCCTTGAACGCAGCCCCACCTACCTTGGGCTGGAAACCCCCTTTTTGCGCCTCCTCCAGGAGGCCCCCGCGGGAATCGAAACATGGGGGTCCCCTCCGAGAAGCGAGGACGCTTCGACTCACCTGCAAGGGAATCGAGAAAGCCACGAAAACCATTTGCCGTCCCACATCGACTGAAAAGGCAGACACTCCGCCATGCCGGAGCCGACATCAAAGGAGGCCATCGCCATGCATCCGCAATCTCGCACCCGCGCATCGCTCGCGGCTGCCGCCATCGCAACCGCCTCGTTCGCAAACGCCAGCATCGAACGCGAGTTCGCCGTGTCCGCGGGAGGTCGCCTCGTGGTCGATGCAGAGGCGTCGGACGTGTACGTCAGCGGCGGAGCCGAGGAGGTCCGCGTCGCCATCGCTCGCCGGGGAAGTCGCGACGCCGACATCCTCGAGGACTTCGACGTGGACTTCCGTCACGCCGGTGACCAAGTCGAGGTGACCGTCCGAGTGCGGGACCGCAGTGTGTGGCGGCGCTTCTGGCGCGACAGGGGGCACTTGCGGATCGAAGCGCACGTGCCGCATGAGTTCGATGCCAGCGTCCAGACCTCCGGCGGCGACCTGCGCGTCACCCGTCTGACAGGGGAAACCGACGCGCGCACGTCCGGCGGTGACCTGCGGTTCGAGGATGTGGACGGGCCGATCCGCGGTCGAACCTCCGGCGGCGACATTCGTCTCGACGGCACCACCGGTCTTGCCGACGTGGAAACGTCCGGGGGCGACATCGACCTCGGCGACATCGGCGGCGAGGTGCAGGCGAAAACGTCTGGCGGTGACATCACCGTCGAACACGCAGCCGCTTCGGTCAGGGCAACGACTACAGGCGGAGACATCACCATCCACCAAGCGGCCGACGGCGTTCAGGCAAAGACCTCGGGCGGCAGGGTGCGCGCCACCCTGACCACGCTGACCCAAGCCAGTAGCCTCACCAGCAGTGGCGGCTCCCTCACGTTGCATCTTCCCGAGCGCGCCGCCTTCGACATCGATGCCAAAACAAGCGGCGGCCGAGTGACCATCGCCGAAGCGTTCGCCGTTACCACTCGGGGCACCAACTCGAAGAACAAGGTCAGCGGCACCGTCAACGGCGGCGGCCCGGACGTTCACCTTCGCACCAGCGGCGGTGCCATCCGCGTCCAGACGCACCGGAGATAGCGACTCCCCCGCAAACGAACGGCGCCCCGCCCGCCAAGGCACGCCCAGTCACCTATGCGGGACAACCCGGCAGCCGGTCCTGCCACCGCAGGGGCACGTCTCGCGGGGAGACGGCTGGTTGCATCATCGGGCCCTTGGTTGCTTCGCCTTCGGCGGGAGGAGGGAAGGGCCCGCGCTCCGAAAGGCGTGTGGGACCGCGCCATCCGGCCGGCACGTTGGTGTTGACTCCGCTTCGAGGCACATTGTCCGTTTATCAACGTGCTGCGGGATTCGTTCCATGCAAGGAGTTCCCGCAATGCCTTGGGCATGGGCCGGCACGGCGGCAAGGGGTCAATCGACGCCTGCGATCACCGGTTCCGTTTCGAGGCGAATGTCGTACTTGTGCTCCACGTCCTCACGGATGCGGTAGGCGACGTCGAGCACCTCGCTGCCGGTGGCACGGCCTTGGTTCACCAGAACGAGGGGTTGCCGGGGCCAGATGCCGACGTTGCCAATCACGCGTCCGCGCCAGCCGGCGCAGTCGATCAGGCGCGCCGCAGAGACCTTGCACTTTCCCTCGTGGGGCCATGCCGGCACAGACACCTTGCCGCGCAAGGCATCGAGCTCGGCTTCGCCCAGAACTGGGTTGCGAAAGAAGCTGCCGACATTGCCGATGCGGTTCGGGTCCGGCAGCTTTCGCGCGCGCACCCGCGTCACCGCATTCGCCACCGTGCAAGGCGTTGCGTCCACGCCCACCTCGCGAAGCTCGCGTTCGACATCCGCATAGCTCGCGTCAATGGGCTGGCAGCCGAGGCGGAGCGAAACGCCCGTCACCACGAAGCGGCCTGCGTCGGCGGACTTGAAGCGGCTGTCACGGTAGGCGAAGGCGCACTCCGCCGCATCCAACTGGCGAAACCGCCCGGCCGCACGGTCATACACGTCCACCGACTCCAGCACATCGCTCAGCTCGCGCCCGTAGGCACCGATGTTCTGATATGGCGCCGCGCCTACTGAGCCTGGAATCTCGACGAGGTTTTCGAGGCCGTGGATCCCCTGCGCGAGGGTGTGCCGCACCAACTCCGTCCAAGACTCGCCGCCGGCGGCACGTACCCGCCATGCGCCCTCCGACAGCGCCTCGAAAGAGACGCCCCGAAGCGTGAGAAGCAAGGTGATGCCCGGCAGGCGTCGCCGAAGAACGATGTTCGAGCCGCCGCCGATGAGCGTCACCGGCTGCTGCTTCGTGGCGGCAACGTCAAGGCAGCGCGCCAAGACGTCACGGCTGTCCACTCGCACCAACTCGTCGGCAACGCACGGCACGCCGAGGGTGTTGGGTACCGCAGCCTTCATGTTGACAGTGTCGCCACGCCTATGCAGTGCCCACGTTCGCCGTGCAGCGGAACGAGAAGCTGACCCGTTCCCCGGCCTCGCGCAAGCGTCGCGGCACGCAATGGCGGTAGTGGCGCTGGCTGCGTCCCCACATGAGGAAGAGCGAACCGCTTTCAAGCACGACGTCGTGGTTCGGGCTGCCCTTGCGCCGGGCGGCCATGCGGAACGTGCGCGGGACGCCGATCGACACGGTGGCCACAACCGGTGCCGGGCCCATGTCTCGTTCGTCGTCCGAGTGCCAGCCCAGATGATCGCGGCCACTGCGGTAGCGGTTCACCAAGACGAAATTGGTGCGCCATTGCAATGCCGACGACACCTGCTTCGCGAGGCTCTGCACCGCATCCGGCCATGGCTGCGCCAGCCGCTCTACGCCGCTGTAGCGATACGCCGCACCGGGCTCGCCAAAGCAAACCGAAAGCCTGGGCGCAGTCGCCCAACGCCCGAACATGACGAACCGCTCTTGCTGCCAATCGAAGTCGGCGAGGGCCGCGTCCAACAAGCTCGCCGCCGAGTCCGCCGCGACGAAATGCGGAACCAGCAGCGTATCCGGCACGGGGAAGTCTGCGCCAGCGCGCATCAGCGCGTCGGGCGGCGCGTAGTGGTCCGGCGTTTCCACGGTCGCAACATCCATCCCCTTATCATAGGGGTCACGGTGCGTCCTGGCGGACGCATTCGTGCGTCCTGGCGGACGCATTCGTGCGTCCTGGCGGACGCGTCGGCAGTTCGCGTAGCCGAACCGCCTGTCCACACTCACATGGAGCGTTGCATGAAACTCAACGATCGCGTGGCCGTCATTACTGGCGGCGCTTCAGGCCTCGGCCGGGCCACCGCCGACACCATCGTCGCCGCCGGCGGCAAGGTCGCGCTTGTCGACCTTAACGAGTCCTTGGTGCAGCAGGCCGCGGAGGAACTCGGCGACAGTGCGGCGGCGTTCGTCGCCAACGTCACCGAAGCCGACTCGGTGCAGACGGCCATCGACGGGGTGATGGAGCGCTTTGGCGCCATCCACATCAACGTCAACTGCGCCGGCATCGGCGCCGCAGCACGCACCGTGGGACGCGACGGCCCGTTGGACCTCGCCGCTTTCAGCTTTGTCATCCAGGTGAACCTCATCGGCACCTTCAACAGCCTTAGGTTGTGCGCCTTCCACATGGGGCGCAACGAGCCGCTGAACGACGACGGCGAGCGCGGCGTCATCATCAACACGGCTTCAGTGGCCGCCTTCGACGGCCAGATCGGCCAAGCCGCCTACAGCGCCAGCAAGGGCGGCGTAGTGGGCATGACGCTGCCCATCGCCCGAGACCTCGCCCGATCCGGCATCCGCGCCTGCACCATCGCCCCAGGCCTTTTCGAGACGCCGATGATGATGGGCATGCCAGACCATGTGCGCGGCCCCCTGATCGACATGGTGCAGTTCCCGGACCGCCTGGGCGAGCCGGCCGAATATGCCTTGCTTGCGCGCCAGATCATCGAGAATCCCTACCTCAACGGCGAGACGATCCGCTTGGACGGCGGCATCCGGATGCAGCCTCGGTAAACGCCCAGGGGGGCGTGACGGCGCTGGCAAACGCACGCGCCAGCCACGCCCTTCGTGCGAGCCGAGGGTGCTCTCGTTTTTCCCGTTGGCGGCAGGCAGGTAGCCGACTACCCTGAGGCAAGCGTCGCGCGGACGCGTTCTGCGTCGGCTTCGGTGTCCACGCCGCCCGGCACCGGAGCCACCGCATCCGCGACCACGATGTCGATGTCGTTGTCGAGAAGGCGGAGTTGCTCTAGCGCTTCGGCTTGTTCGATGCCGCTTTGCGGCAGGCGGACGAAACGGCGCAGTGTGGCGACGCGGTAGGCGTAGATGCCGATGTGACGTTTCCAGTTGCCGGCCAAGGCCGGCGGGGGGCCATTGGCGAACGCGTCACGGTGCCAGGGCATGGGGGCGCGGGAGAAATAGATCGCCCGGCCGCGTAGGCTCGCCACGACCTTGACGATGTTCGGGTCAAAGACATCGGCCACGGCGTTGATGGGTTCCGACAGCGTGGCAGCGCCGGCGCCCGGCGCCGAGGCCAAGAGACCTGCCACCTGATCGATCACCGCCGGCGGGATCAGGGGCTCGTCGCCCTGCACGTTCACCAAGATTTCCTCATCGTGCCAGCCGCGGCACTCGGCCACCTCCATGGCACGATCCGATCCGGAGGGGTGCTCCGGGCGAGTCATCTCCACGTCCCCCCCGGCTGCAACTACTGCGTCGGCCACGCGCTGGTCATCTGTCGCCACCACCACAACCTCCGCCGTCGACTCAAGCGCCCGCTGCATCACCCGCACCACCATGGGCAAGCCGCCGATGTCCACCAACGGCTTGCCTGGCAGCCGAGTGGATGCGTAGCGGGCGGGGATCACGACCCGGTAACTCATGCCGTCTTTCCTCGAATCACATCCCACCTCGGCCGGTTAGGGAACGCGTCTCTTCCGCTCCTGCAGTTGGCGTAGCCCTGTCGGCTGAAGGTTCCGACACTTCGATGCCCGCCCGGCGCAACAGCTTCGTGAGCTTGTCGTCCACCGAGTCGTCGAATTGCATGGCGATTTCCAGGTACCAGACGTCATCCAGCAGCGAGTCCCCGGCCCCATTCAGCTGCCGGACTCTCCCTGCATCCTTCTCGGTGACCACCACCACCGCCTCCTCCTGCGTGGTGAGGTCTCGGGGCTTGAAGCGATGGTGATCCGGGAATGCCCGCATGGTTGGCGACAGTCCAAGCTCGCGCAGCGTCTCGCCGAAGCGATCCGGATTGCCGATGCCCGCGACCGCAAGCACCGGCCGCGACTCTCTCGCCACCCACCGCTCGGGCGCCACGCGTTCACCGCTGCCTAGGTTCACGAAGGCCGTGGGTACGGCCACCATCACCGATTCATCCGCCACCAGCCCGGAAGCGATTCCGTTCGCCACCACCCAATCGCATTCCGTCAGCCGCGATGGCGGCTCGCGTAACGGGCCCGCCGGAAGGCACAGGCCGTTGCCGACGCCACGAGCCCCGTCCACCACGGCGATCTCGACCTCCCGCGCCAGCGCATAGTGTTGCAGGCCATCGTCGGCAATCACCACATCGACCGCTTGCCGATCCAGCAATGCCTGCACGGCCCGCACGCGATCGGGATCCACCACCACAGGACACTGTGCCCGCCTCGCGATCAAGCTCGCCTCATCGCCGCACTGCGACACCGGCGTGTCACCATCGACCGCGAGGGGATACGAAGCCTTGCCGCCATAGCCTCTCGAGACCACTCCCACCGACATGCCCCGTTCCCTGAGCCAGCGGGCGAGCCAGATCACAAGCGGGGTCTTGCCGGTGCCTCCTGCCACGATGTTGCCCACGACCACAATCGGCGCTGGCGCCCGCCAGCCCGGCTTGCGTCCGGAGAGGAACCGCCACCGACGCCGCACCGCGAAGCGTCGAAACAGCGCGCCGAGCGGGGTCAGCACGCGAATCCAGCGGTGGTCGCCATACCAAGCTTCCACCAAGTGCCCGAGCCGACCCGCCGGCTGTGGAGTCACGGGATCACTCTTCACCACCGACTTCGGCTTGGCCGCTTGCATCTCGCCGCCGAACTGCGAGCGATACAGCCCCGCATAGGCGCCACCTGCCTCCAGCAGCTCGGCATGACGGCCGGACTCGACGACGCGCCCATCCTCCACGACCATGATCACGTCGGCGCGTTCGATGGTGGACAGACGATGGGCGATGACGAGGGTCGTGCGCCCTTGCATCACCTCGCCCAATGCCGCTTGAATCCTCCTTTCCACGTGCGCGTCCAGGGAAGAGGTGGCCTCGTCCAGGATCAGGAGCGGCGCATCCTTGAGCAAGGCCCGGGCAATGGCCACGCGCTGGCGCTCGCCGCCGGACAGTCGCGCGCCATCGTCGCCCACCGGCGTGTCCCAACCTTGCGGCAGCGCATCCACGAAATCCTCCGCGTGGGCGCGTCGCACCGCCGTGCGGATTTCCGCATCCGACGCTGCGGTCAAACGCCCATACGCGATGTTGTTGCGCAGCGTGTCGTTGAACAACGTGACGTTCTGGCTTACCAAGGCGATCTGCTGTCGAAGGCTGGCGAGGCGGTAGTTCGCAAGTGGCACGCCATCGAGCAGGATGCGGCCAGCAGTGGGTTCGTGAAAGCGGGCGATCAGGCTCGCAAGCGTGCTCTTGCCGGCGCCGGAAGGCCCCACCAAAGCCACGGTCTGTCCCGGTGCCACATCGAAGCTGATGTCTGTGAGGGCGTTGCCGACATCTTCCCGATAGGCGAACGAAACTCCGTCGAAGCGCAAGGCCCCTTCCACGCGGCCGACTTCCAGGGTGCCGTCGTCCGTCTCCTGCGGCTGGTCGAGTTGGGCGAAGATGTCCTGTGCCGCCGCCAGCCCTCGCTGCAAGCGCGAGTTGACGTCGGACAACCGCTTGATGGGATTGGCGAGCATCCCGGCAAGGCCGAGATACGTCACGAGTTCGCCGGTGGTCATCTGGCCGGCCACTTCCGGCTGGAACAGCAAGGCAACCAGCCCCGCGATCGCGAGCGCTGCGATCACCTGGATAAGCTGCGTGCTGGCCGCCTTGGTGGCCGTCATCTTCAAGTTCTGGCGACGGTTGGTCTCGCTCGCGGCCACAAAACGCCGTCGTTCGTATTCCTCGCCACCGAAGACGCGCATCTCGCGATAGCCGGACACGGCCTCCGAGGTCACCTGCGTCACGTCGCCCATGGATTCCTGAATGCGCTCGCTGATGCGTCGAAAACGTCGCGAGGCGTAGCGAACGATGAGCGCCACCACCGGCGAGATGAGCAGGAAGATAAGCGTCAGGCGCCAGTTCAGGAACACCATCCCGGCGAGGAAGGCGATCACCTTGAGGCCGTCCTGCACCACGATCTTGAGGGCGTCGGTTGTGGTGTCGCGCAGCTGTGCCGAGTTGTAGGTGAGGCGGGAGACGACGTGGCCTCGCTCGGTGCCGTCGAACCACTTGCTCGGCATCACCAACAACCGCTCGAACAGGCGGCAGCGGATGACATGGATCGCGCGGAAGGAGATGCGCGAGAGTAGGTATTCCCCGGCGACGGAACCGACGGCGCGGACGAGCGCCAGCGAGAGCATGAGGGCTGGCAGCAGCCAAAGGAAATCGGCGGCGTCCCGGCCCCAGCGTTCGGCCAGCCCCATGAGTGCGCCAGCGAATCCCCCGACCTCAGCGGCGGCAGGTTGGAAGGCGTCCACGACGAGGCCGAAGACTGCGGCGAAGCCGCCTTCCCCGGCTGCAGCTAGCAGAAAGCCGACGACGGCAAGGGCGAAGTAGCGCTTCTGGTCCGCGACGTGGCTGAGGAGGCGACGGTAGATGGTCCAGTCGCTCGTGCCGGCAGGCTCGGCCACGGCTTCCCGCGCGGCTTGGATTCGCTGTTCGCTCACGGCGCGAGGCACCTCATGCTGCGGCGGCGGCGTCGCCCCGGCGCAGGGCATAGCAGTGGTTGGTGGCCGCGACGAAGCCGTCAAGGGTGCCGCAGTCGAAGCGGTGGCCCCTGAACCGCAGCGCCACCACCCGCCCTTCTTGCGCTTGTCGCCGCAGCGCGTCGGTGATTTGGATTTCGCCCCCGGCACCCGGTGACGTCGCTTCGATGAGGCCGAAGATATCCGGGGTGAAGATATAGCGTCCGACGATGCCCAACGTGCTCGGCGCATCGTCCGGCGCCGGCTTTTCCACCATGTCGGTGACCCGAAGGGTGTCTGTGTCGATCTCTGTGCCAGCCACGATGCCATAGCGCGACGTAGCCTCGCGCGGCACCTCTTCGACGGCCACTACGCTGCATCCGTGCCGCTCGAACACCCGCGTCATCTGCGCCAAAACCCCGTCCGGTTCGTGCAGACACAGATCGTCCGGTAGCGCCGCCGCAAATGGCTCCTCGCCGATCAGCGGCTGCCCGCACAGAATCGCGTGCCCAAGCCCGAGCATCTGCCGCTGTCGCAACCAGGAGAAACGGCAGCTATCGAGCAGCGCTCGGATGCCGTCCAAGCGTCCCTCCGCCACCGAACCCTGAACCCGGCGCTCCACGTCCGGCACATCGTCAAAATGATCCTCCATCGCGCCCTTGCCGCGCGCCGTGACGAACGCCATGTGCCGGATGCCAGCCGCCGCCGCCTCCTCCACGCCATACTGGATGAGGGGCTTGTCGAGAATGGGCAACATCTCCTTCGGCACCGCCCGCGTCGCCGGCAAGAACCGCGTGCCGTAGCCGGCCACCGGAAACAGGCATTTGGCAATCATGGCGGCAGTGGCCACGCCGGCGCCCAAGGGCGTCGAGGCGATTATAGGCGGCAGTGCATGCCGCATAGAACGTCCACTCACGCTCGGCGAACTGACCGCCATGCCATCAGCGACAGCGGCCCCTCAGTTCCTCTGCAGGAGCACCACCGACTCTACGTGGGGGCGCAGTTCTTCCCACTCGAACCGCACGGGTTTCATCTTGCGCTGGCTCGTCAGGAGCTCGGCCTGGTCGTCGGCATGGCGGGACTCCGGGTCGTCGCTGATGCCGGGGTTCTGCAGCGAGTGGGAGCGGATTCCTCCGGGGGAGTAGAAATCGAGGCGCATGATCCTGGAGCCGACAAACGCGACCCATTTCTCGAAACCGCGCGGCCTGTAGGAGACGGCGAACAAGGTTGTCGGGCAAAAAAACACCGGCCCCATGTCACAGTCCCGCCATTGGTCCTTGAGACGGAGCGCCCCGCCCGGTGCAATGCGTCCGCCGGACATGGGCCAGTCGCGGCCCTCCCGGCCGCCGACACGGAACTCGTCGCCATACCGGCGGCCGAAGCCGTGGGGCATCGTGGCCATCCGGGCCGCGGCGTCCTCGACACCGGCAACCATGGCGCGCATGACGCCGCCGTCGGGCGGCGTTCCCCGCTCGATCACGTCGCGCAGCATGTAGCGGTCGAAACCGGCGAGCGAGGTGCGCAGGCTTTCGCGCCAGTACAGGTACTTCAGCGCCGCAGTGGATTCGGCGTCGAGGTGGCCGTCGAAGCTCAAGAGATCGTCCGCAAAGTGCCGCACCTCGGGAGAAAGAGCGGCGTCCTTGAGGCCCGCGCGAAGCGGGGTGATGAATCGTTCCCAGCCTAAGCTCAGCGTGTCAAAGGCGAGCGCAAAGGCATCGGCTTCGGTCATTTGCGGCGTATCAGACAACACGTCAATGGCGCGCTGGCCGCGGCTGTTCGGCCCTGTGGTATAGCCTGCGGTGAGGAGGTAAGTCGGCTTGCCGTGCGTCTGCGGCGGCGGCCTCGTGTCCATGAAGGCGGGGGCAACGTTGTTGTTCTGCAGGTAACCGGCCGCAGGGGACCGGATGACCAGGAGATCCTCGACCTCGTGGATGCCCTGCCAGGCGGTGTCGCTGCTGTTGCCGTCCACCGGCCGCAGCCAGTCCACATCGGGGTCGGGGCGAACAGGGGTCATGCCGGCGCGAATGTACAGGATGTCGCCGGTGCGATCGGCCGCAAGCAAGTTCTGCGGGAACATCCAGCCGGCGCGCTGGGCGTCGAAAAACTCATTGACGCTGGTTGCCATGTTCATGGCCCGGGCGACGTTGGCGAGCCCTTCGAGGTTGGCGTAGTAGGGCGTGCTGACTACCCAGGCCCGGTCGCCGTCGCGCGCCACGACCGGCGACGGCACCTCGTTGTGGTCCGTGTATTCAGCCGTCACGGTCAACGGCTCGCGGTCCTTTACGGCAATGGTGATGGTCCTTTTGACGAAGGCCCTTTCGACGCCGTCGAAAAGATACTTGCCCGGATCGCCCTCAACCGTCGCAATCTCGTAGCAGTCGGCGACATCCGGCGACCCGGTCGTCAATCCCCAACCCACATGGCGGTTCCTGCCAAGGAAAAGCGCCGGGCCCAGCGCATATCCTGTGGCGTGGAACTCGCCCGCGTGCATGACGTACTCGTAGGTGAAGCGCCCGTCCATGCCACCGTGCGGGTCGGTCAGCAGGATCGCGCCGCCGGTCGCCGTGCGGCTCGGCATCACCGCCCACTGGTTGGATTGCGTGCCAGGCATGGAGGCTGTGAGCTCCGCCGCCGTTCGCATGCGCACGCCGCCCCGCCGGCAGTCGTTGATGCCGATGCCGGCGCTGTAGTCACTCCAGAGCAGCCCCAGCGGCGCCGCGATCAGGTCGGCAATCTCGATGTCCGCGGGCGCCCAGCCGGGAACGAGATCGGGGTGGTCCGCGAGGTATGCGTTGATCCCGTCGCGACGAAGCCGGCGTAGTTTCGGCGCACCTGTGGATGGAGCCGATCAACCGCCGCCTCGGCGTGGGAGCGGAGATTCCAGAGCCTCGCCTGATAGTCCACTTCCACCGTCTGCTCGACCGAGAGCGGCCCCATGATGTGCCACGGCAGCGCGCCGGGCTCGATGTGCTGCGCGACGGTGCCGCGCGCGGCGTGGATCGATAGCAGGAAACGCTCGAGCTGGTCGCTCGCCAAGGCATAGGCAAGGCCGAAGTAACCGTTCTCTTCCACTTCGGCATAGACGTGCGGGACGCCCCATCCATCCCGATAGATGGCTATCTCGCCGGCCCCCGGATACGGATCCGCCGGCTCAAGAGTCTCGCCCGCGGTCGCAACGACGCCCGCGACGCAGCCCAAGGCTGCCAACAGGCCCCGGTTGAGGCTGGTCGGGAACATGGCGAGACCAACTGCGTCGTTTCGTCCCGGTGACCCTACCAGAACCCCGGCAAAGGAAGCGCCGCCGCGACCTCGGCGAGGCCCACGCGAACGAAGCCAAGACGCGCACTCGGCGCGATCGGGTGCCTATGGCACCTGTCCCTCGCCCGTGCCCTCGGGCCCTTCTCGCAGCATCGCCCGCAAATGGCCGCACACCAGACCACCGATTCGGGCCTGGGCGGCTGGGCCCGGGGCTCGGCGAATGGCGCGCGAGAGACGCCAAGCGGCTTCGCGGTGGTCGGTTTGCTGAGAGCGCGGATTGCGGCGAGGCATTACGCGCTTTCCCTGCCGCGAAGTGCGCACGTGCGCTGCTGCAGCGGCCGTGGGCGGGAACAGGGGCAATTCACGCCCGCCCGGCGCCACGGCAATGCCAATCGCCCCGTCGTTTTCGTGATTCCTGTTGCGGTCTGCCTGTCTCATGCCTCTCGTCCCGTTTCTTCAAGGCCCTCCCGCTCAATGCATGCAGCCTACCAAATGCTGTACGTTTTTACAATCCTGGGTTTCTGTCAGTGACCGCGCGCCCTGGCGGGCGCGTTGGCAGTTCGCTGCGCGAACTGCTGGCCT
>VXSY01000251.1:23216-28336 GCA_009837725.1 Gammaproteobacteria bacterium
GTGACCGCGCGCCCTGGCGGGCGCGTTGGCAGTTCGCTGCGCGAACTGCTGGCCTTCGTGACCGCGCGCCCTGGCGGGCGCGTTGGCAGTTCGCTGCGCGAACTGCTGGCCCTCGATTGGGCAGGCCACGCCACAATATGCCGAGAGCACCCGGCTCTCGCATCAACTCGCAGCGTGGAACTGCATGGCGCCGTCGCGCCAAGTCACGGCGATGGTTTGGCCTGCGCCGAAGCGGCCTTCCAACAAGGCGGTGGAGAGCGGGTTTTCCAAGCTCCGCTGGATGGCGCGCTTCATGGGCCGCGCGCCGTAGACGGGGTCGTAGCCTTGCTCCACGAGAGCCTCGGTGGCGGGTTGGTCCATCAACAGTCCCAAGTCCTGGTCGGCCAAGCGCTCGCGCAAGCGAGCGAGCTGGATATCCGCAATGGCTGCCATGTCTTCCCGCTTGAGCGCGTGGAACACCACCACGTCGTCGATGCGGTTGATGAACTCCGGTCGGAAGCGTTCCCCCACGACCGCTAGAACGGCGTCCTTGATGGCGTCGTCGTGTCCTTCGGCGGCAAGTGTCTGGATGGCATCCGAGCCGAGGTTCGAGGTCATCACGAGGACGACGTTGCGGAAGTCCACGGTGCGGCCATGGCCATCGGTGAGCCGACCGTCCTCAAGCACTTGCAGCAGGAGATTGAACACGTCTGCATGCGCCTTCTCGATTTCGTCAAGCAGAATCAGCGCATAGGGGCGACGGCGCACTTTCTCGGTGAGCTGGCCGCCCTCCTCGTAGCCGACGTAGCCAGGCGGTGCGCCGATCAGCCGAGCGACGGCATGACGTTCCATGTATTCGGACATGTCGATGCGGATCATCGCGTCCTCGCTGTCGAACAGAGCCACCGCCAGCGCCCGGCAAAGCTCGGTCTTGCCGACGCCGGTGGGGCCCAGGAACAGGAAGCTGCCGTTCGGCCGGTTCGGATCGGCAAGCCCCGCGCGCGCTCGCCGCACCGCCTCCGCCACTACCTGCACGGCATCGTCCTGGCCCACCACACGTTTGTGCAGTTCTTCCTCCAACGCCAGCAGCCGGTCCCGCTCACCTTCCAGCATCTTCGCCACGGGCACGCCGGTCCAATGCGAGACCACCTCGGCGATTTCCTCGTCGGTGACGGAGTTGCGCAGCAGGCGGTGGCCTTTCTCGGCAACCTCGCCAGCTTCCTTGAGCGACTTCTCCAATGCCGGGATGCGGCCGTATTGCAGTTCCGACATCTTGGCGAAATCGCTGGCCCTGCGCGCCGCCTCGAACTCCAATCGCGCCGCGTCAAGTGACTCCTTCACCTGCTGCGCACCGTTGACGCTCGCTTTCTCCGCCGTCCACACCTCTTCGAGGTCCGCGTACTCGCGTTCGAGCTCGCCGATGTTGTCCTCAAGCGCCTCCCGGCGCGCCTTGGTGGCGTCGTCGGTTTCGTCCTTGAGCGCAGTGAGTTCGATCTTGTGCTGAATCAGGCGCCGCTCCAGCCGGTCCATGCTCTCGGGCTTCGAGTCCATCTCCATGCGAATGCGGCTCGCCGCTTCGTCGACGAGGTCGATGGCCTTGTCCGGCAACTGCCGATCCGTGATGTAGCGATGCGAGAGCCTTGCCGCGGCGACGATGGCCGGATCGGTGATGTCCACGGCATGGTGCAGTTCATAGCGCTCCTTGAGGCCGCGCAGAATGGCCACCGTGTCCTCCACGTCCGGCTCGTCCACCTGCACCTTCTGGAAGCGGCGCTCGAGCGCTGCGTCCTTTTCGATGTGCAGGCGGTACTCGTCGAGGGTGGTGGCGCCAACACAGTGCAATTCGCCCCGAGCAAGGGCGGGCTTGAGCATGTTGCCGGCGTCCATGGAACCCTCGGCCTTGCCCGCGCCCACCACCGTGTGCAGTTCGTCGATGAAGAGGATCACGCTGCCTTCCTGCTTGCCGAGCTCGTTCAGCACGGCCTTCAGGCGCTCCTCGAACTCGCCCCGGAACTTGGCGCCGGCGATCAGCGCACCCATGTCGAGGGCAAGGATGCGCTTGCTCTTCAACCCCTCAGGCACCTCGCCGTTCAGGATGCGCTGGGCGAGCCCCTCGACGATAGCTGTCTTGCCGACGCCAGGTTCACCGATGAGCACGGGGTTGTTCTTCGTGCGCCTTTGCAGAACCTGGATCGTGCGGCGAATTTCGTCGTCCCGCCCGATCACCGGGTCGAGCTTGCCGGCTTCTGCGCGCTCGGTGAGGTCCACGGTATAGCGCTCGAGGGCCTCGCGGTTCTCTTCGGCATTGGCATCGTTGACCGTCTCGCCGCCTCGTGCCTGGCCCAGCGCCCGTTCGAAGGCAGCGGGTTCGAAGCCGGCTTGGTCGAGCAGGCTGGCAGCCTTGCTTGGTACCTGCGCCAGCGCCAGCACCGCCACTTCGGACGAGACGAAGTCGTCGCCGCGCCGCGCCGCCTCGCGCTCGGCCAGGTTCAATGTCCGCCCCAAGTCCGGCGTCAGGTTGACCTCGCCGGTGGGGCGGCCGATGCGTGGCAACTGGCCGACCTCTTCGTCCACCCGCGCCCGCAACTCACGGGTCCCCACACCCGCTGCCGCCAACAGCGGATTGACGCCACCGTCCTCAAGCAGCGCTGACAACAGGTGCAGCGGGTCCACCGCAGGATGGTCGTGCGTCACGGCCAAGGACTGCGCCCCTGCCAGCGCCTTCTGCATCCGCGCGGTGAGCTTGTCGATCTGCATTTTCAAACTCCCTGAAGCGACTGAAGTCCTACATGCGGCCCCAAGCCCTGCAATTCAACGCTGCGGCGGCATTGCTGCTGCAGGCGCGGGCCTTGACGGTGGCGGAAAGCGCCCTCATGGGCCGCATGCGCCCGTAGCTGCCACACGCCAATAGGGACCGCCCCTGCAGCGCGCTCGCCGCAACACCCCCGATTCCACACTGGACCACTGCACGGCGCCGGAATTCGCGGTGTTGGCGATGGTTGCGCTGGCACCGCGCAGGCGTTCCATCACGTCAGCATGTGGGTGGCTGAAGCGGTTGTCGAAGCCCGCGCTCACCACCGCGACACGGGGACGGGCGGCAGCGAGGAAGGGCTCGGAGGTGCTAGTGGTGCTGCCGTGGTGCGCCACGAGCAGAAAGTCGAGCGGCGGCACCTTGAGCCCTCGTTCGACACGACGCTCGATGTCCCCCGGTAGCAGCGCGCGCGCGGCCCGAGTCTCGATGAGAAGGACGCACGACGCGTCGTTGGACTTCATCGCGCCGTCGCCGTGGCCATGAGCTGTCCCTCGATCAACGTGCCCCCATGCCGGCGGATGCAGCACCGAGAACGTCACTCCGTCCCATTCCCAGCGGAGTCCAGCGCGGCAGGGCGCGGCGGCGGCGACGTGTGGCAGCGGCTCGCCGGCAAGAACCGCCCCCACCGGCACCGCTCGCAGCACGCTCGCCACGCCGCCAGCGTGATCGGTGTCGCCGTGGCTGGCGATCAGGAGTTCGAGCTGCCCCACCCCCAGGTGATTTAGCGCCGGCACCACCACCGACGCACCGGCGTCGCGCCCGGTCAAATAGCTCGGGCCGGCGTCGTACAGCAGGGCTCGCGTCTCGGTTTGCACCAGCACCGCCGTGCCTTGTCCCACATCGAACGCGGTGATCCTTGCCTCGCCAAACGGCACCGGCGCTGTATTGGGAACGAACAGCAGCAACGCGAGTCCAGCCGCCGCCCCCACTGCCGTCGTGCGCGACACGGGCAGCAGCCACAGTGCGGCAAGACAGCCTGCCAGCACCATGTGCCAGCCCTGTACGGGCGTCGCTTTCGGCGCGACTCGATCCGCGCTCGCGAGCATTCGCTCCATGGCATGGACGCCGAAGTCGGCACCGATCAGGAGCCAGCCACTTGGGTCGACCCAAGGCAGGAATGCGCCCGCCAGTGCAAGCGGCGTCACCGCGAACGTCACCAGCGGCACCACCACGAGATTCACCACGGGGCTAAGCGGGTGAATGTGACCGATCAACACCGCTGTCACCGGCGCCAGCGCCACCGCTACCACGACCTGCACCCGCACCGCGGAACCGACCCAAGACTCGCCGAGCCCGCCACGCCGCCAACCGGGCTCGCCAAGCTCGGCGACGAGTTGACGCGGCGCGAAGAACGCCAGCAACGCCCCCACTGCGGCAAACGAAAGCCAAAACCCCGCATCCAGCGGCGCCATCGGGTCGAGCGCCAGCACGGCGGCCATCGCCAGTGCGTACACGCGCATGGGTCGCGCCGCACGCCCTGCCAGCATTCCCGACAACGCCGCCGCCGACATGACGAAGGCACGCACCAGCGACAGTCCCGACCCGCCCAGCAGCACGTAGGTGCCGGACAGCGAAAGCGCCCCCAATGCCCCCAGCACAATCGCCGGCCCGCCGAGCACGAAGGCGATCGCCCGACCGAGGAGGAACCCAAGCGCCGCCACGAGGCCCACGTGCAGACCCGATATGACGAGCAGGTGCATCGTCCCGGTGCGGCGATAGCGACCCTTCGCCTCCGGGCCCAGCGCAGCTCCATCGCCGACGGTCAGCGCCCGGATGACGTCGGCGTGCGCCAGCCCCAAGCCCTCGATGCGGTGGCGGATGCCGTCTCGCAGCCGGTCGACGTGTTCCCAGCCCGTCGCCTCGGCATCGAGCAGCTCTCCTTCGAGCACATAGCCGATAGCGACTATGCCGGCGCGACGATGCCACTGTTCGGCATCGAAGACGCCGTCGTTGACAGTGCCGTGCGGTGCTCGCAGGCGAGCGACCAGACGCCAGCGCTGGCCCGGTGCCACCTGCTCCACTCCGTGCCAGGTGAGCCGCACCATGGCGCCGCGGCAGCGTTCGGCAAGGGGAGGTCGGACACCGCCCACCGCGGCTGCCGGCGCGTCCTGTATCGCGAACGCAAAGCGCCACAGAGAGTCCTGTGCGAACGGCAGGTCAACGACGCGTCCCGTGATCTCGCCGGTGCCGACGCAAGCTGCACCCGCCACGGCATTGGTGGCATCGATGTGCAAGGCGCCGTGCCCGAGACCGGTGAGCAACGCGACGAGCACCGCCACTTGTCCGCGCAAGGAATGCCGAGTCGAAGCGTGGGCCCGCAACCGGGCCC
>VXSY01000251.1:28346-29709 GCA_009837725.1 Gammaproteobacteria bacterium
CCCCCCCCTAGTGCGCCCTCTCCACCGCCCCCGCCCCCCGGGGGGGGCCCCCCCCCCCCCCCCCCGCCGCCGGCGCCAAAACGCCAGCCGCACCGAACAGCGCCCACCAAAACGGGTGCATCGCCGGCAGCCAATGCACGACAATGACGCCTGCGCAAAATGCAAGCGCAACTTCGCGGACATCCGGCGCCAACACAGGAACGAAACAGACCACCCGATATGGCCCCCGTTTATGCCACCTGACTGGTTCTTGCGATACCTCCCTTCTCGCCATTCGATCCGTAGGCAAAAGCTGCTCGGACCCGTGCGACATCGGCTAACGGACCCGGAGCTGTGGCACCTGCACCGCCGCAGCGTCGGCGGAGCGTTCTTCATTGGCCTCTTCTCCGCCTTCGTGCCCGTGCCGGGGCAGACGCTGATCGCAGCGATGCTGGCAATCACGTTCCGCTGCAACCTGCCGATCGCGGTGGGGCTCGTTTGGGTCACCAATCCGCTGACCGCCGGGCCGATGTTCTTCTTCGCCTACAAGCTCGGCGCCTGGCTGCTCGACATGCCGGCCTCGGCTGGCGGCACGGACCTCTCCTGGCAGTGGCTGGTGTCAAGCCTAGGGACCAACTGGCAGCCATTCCTGCTCGGCTGCCTGGTCTGCGCCTGGGTGAGCGGACTCACCGGCATGGTGGTCTCCCGGGTGCTGTGGCGCATGCATGTGGTTCGCCGCTGGAAGGAGCGGCGGCAAAGGCGGCGTCAGAGAAGCTCGAAGTAAACATCCGTGACGAGACGGCTCGGCTCGTCGGACCAGTCGCCGTAGACCTCCCAGCACAGCGGGCCCGTCGCCAATGACCGCGCACTACACCAACTCCGCAACGCTGCATTGGCACGGGGCAAGCCGGAGTACTCACCGTGGTGGCGGGTGTGGGCGGCACGCAGCGCCGGAAGTTCCACGCAGCGCACCAAGTCCGCCTCGTCGAACGGTGCCGACACAGGCACGCCCACCTGCAACACCAAGCCATCCGGATGCGGCCGGTACAGCGCGTGATTGTGTCCGCCGTGCTGCCGGCCGCTTTCCCGCAGCCACCCGTACACCACATCGAACAGCCCCTTGATGCGCAGCGGAATCTCCTCCATCCGCACCACTGCGCTGGCCGTCGCCAAGGTCGTTGCTGGGGTGTTCGCGATGTCGAACTCGTATGCCATGTCTGCGTCTCCCTGGTGTTCGGCACGGCGTTGCCAAGGAGCGTTGCTTGCCGAATTCCGACTCTAGCAGCTTGTCGGGCTTAGCCCGCAAGGCGAAGCCCCACAGGGTGGTTGGGCGGCATGGGGGGGGGCAAAAAGCGGTGTGCGAAGGGAACCGTAATGTGGCGCC
>VXSY01000251.1:29719-37667 GCA_009837725.1 Gammaproteobacteria bacterium
GGGGGCCCCCGCGGGGTGGGCGCGGGGGCGTCTCCTGGGCCTGCTCCCCCCCCCCCCCCCCTCCCCCGCGGGGGGGGGGGGCCCCCCCCCCCCCCCCCCCCGACAGGGTGATGGGACGGCTTGGGCTGGGGCAAGAAGCGTTGTCCGAAGGCAACGTTCTTGTGGCGCCAGCTTTGACACCAACCCATGCCCTCCCTATAGTCCGCGCGCCATGCGTGGTGGACCTTGGGTAGACATGCTTTCCCTCGCTCGGCGCGAGGGGAAGTGGTCGGGCCGGGTCTCGCTCTCGGCATTGCCCCGGTTTCGGGCGTTGGTTGCCAGCGAAGACGGCGCCGGCGACGTGCAGGTCGAGCTTGGCTTTCGCGTAGACGGCAGTGGTCGGCTGGAGGTGGCCGGGGAGGCAGTTGCCTCGGCGACAGTAGCATGTTCGCGCTGCATGGAGGATGTTCCGGTCCGCGTGCGCGTCGCAGTCGACGTACGGGTGGTTCGAAGCGAAGCGGAGGCGAGTGAATTGATCGCCGACTGCGATGTCATCGTCGCGCCGTCGCGCGAGATCGAGGTCGCCCACCTCATCGAGGACGACCTCTTGCTGGGCTTGCCGGAGACCGGATGCGGCGACAACGAGTCGTGCCCAAACGTGCCGCCGACGAAGTATCCGGCTGCCGATGACGACCCGTCGCCGGGACGCGCCAGTCCCTTCGACGCGTTGGCAGCGTTGAAGACTGGCGCAGACGAGCAATAGGTTCGGCGCGCCCTTGGTGCCAAGACAAACGCAACTCGGCGCTGGCCTCGAATCGGCCAGTGCAGCACAAGGAGAAAGACATGGCGGTACAACAGAATCGGGTGACGCGGTCGAGACGCGACAAGCGTCGGTCGCACCATGCCTTGGCGAAGCCCACTCTTTCCATCGATCCCGAGACCGGCGAAACCCACCGTCGCCACCACATCACCGCCGACGGCTTTTACCGCGGTCGCCGCGTGGTGGACACCGGCGAGTAGGGATCGTCGCCAGCTCGCACGCCTTGCTGGAGGCGGCGCTCCCCAGCGGCGCGAAGACTCCCATCGAACACACCACGCACTCGATCACCTTCGCCCCGTCGGGAGGGAGACCGCCATGGGACCAAGATTCGTGACGCCTTGATAACCAGAGGATGCACTGCGGAGTTCCAAGCCCACCAGTGACGCTGCGCATTGCCATCGACACCCTCGGTGCCGATGCCGGTGCCGCCGTATTGATCGATGGTGCGCTCGATGCGGTGGCGGCTCGGCCAGACATCGCCCTCAACCTAGTAGGTGAGCCGGAGTCGATTCGCCGCCTCCTGAGCGGTCGTTCCGACGACCACAACCGCCACACCGTCACCCCCTCCCCTCGCCCCCTCGACCTGACCGACTCGCTGCGCCTGACGCTGCGTGGCGCGCTCGCTTCCTCCATGCGCTCGGCGATCGAGAGCGTCGCCGACGGCAGCTGTGACGCTCTCGTAAGCGCCGGCAGCACGGGCGCGCTGATGGCCCTTTCCCGACACCTCGTCGGCAGAGCCCAAGGCGTGGACCGCCCGGCGATCGCCAAGCGCCTGCCCACGGCGTCAGGGCGGCCGGTGTGGCTGCTCGACCTCGGCGCCAACCTCAAGGCCGGACCAGAGCAACTGCATCAGTTCGCCCACATGGGAACCGCTCTAGCTGAGTCCGTCACCGGCATCGCGACGCCTCGTGTCGCGTTGCTGAACATCGGTTCCGAATTCCACAAGGGGCCCGCAAACGTCCGCACGGCGGCGCAGTTGCTTGCGGAGGACAATGCCATTCGCCACGTCGGCTACGTCGAGGCACACGACCTGTTCGCCGGCAGCGCCGACGTGATCGTCGCCGAGGGCTTCGCCGGCAACGTCGCGCTCAAGGCTTCCGAAGGCGCCGCGCAGATGGCAGCGCATGTGCTCCGCGAAGAACTGCGCCGCCTGGCGCCCCTCGAAACTGCCGCCAGCCAAGAACCCGCCGAACGGGTCAGCGCCGGCCTGCGCCGCGTTTTCAACGCATACAATCCGCAGCTTTACAACGGCGCGAGTCTGGTGGGCCTTTCTCGCGTCATCGTCAAGAGCCACGGCGGCGCCGACCGTGAGGGCTTTGCGCAAGCGGTGCGGACAGCGATTGAGGAGGTCGAGATGAACGTGCCCGAGCGAATTGCCGGTTGCCTCGCCGGCCGGCTCGCCTGAAGGCACCAGCCGCAGACAAAAGCAAGGAGCATTTGCATGAGCGTGGGCTTTCTCTTTCCGGGTCAGGGCGCACAGACCGTGGGTATGGCGACGGACATTGCCGCATCCGAACCCGTCCTGGCGCAACGCTTCGAGGAAGCTTCGGAGGCGGTGGGGTTCGACCTTGCCAACATCATTCGCGAGGGGCCAGCGTCAAGGCTCAACCGCACCGAGATCACCCAGCCGGCCATGCTGGCGGTGAGCGTGGGCCTCCACGACGTCTGGCGCACGCGCGGCGGTGCGGCGCCGGCGATGGCGGCCGGCCATAGCCTCGGCGAGTACTCGGCACTCACCGCTGCCGGGTGCATGGATTTCGCAGATGCGGTGCGCCTGGTTCACGAGCGCGGCAAGCTGATGCAGGCAGCGGTACCCGAAGGCGAAGGCGCCATGGCCGCCATTCTTGGCCTCGACGACGATGTCGTCGCGGCTTGCTGCGACGACGCTGGCGGCGTGGTGGCGCCAGCCAACTACAACTCGCCCGGTCAGGTAGTGATCGCTGGCGCGCACGACGCGGTGCAGCGCGCCATCGCGGCGTGCCAGGAAGCCGGCGCCCGACGCACCGTGCCGCTGGATGTGAGCGTGCCTTCGCATTGTCAGTTGATGGCGCCGGCGGGAGATAGTCTGGGGCAACTTCTCACAGCGGTTGAGCTCGCGCCAGCCGAGATTCCGGTGGTGCAGAACGTGGATGCCACCGTTGCCGACGATCCTGCCGGCGTGCGCGAAAAGCTGCTCGCGCAACTGGTATCGCCGGTGCGCTGGTCCGACTCCGTGAAACACATGGCCGCCCAAGGGATCGAGCGTTTTGTCGAATGCGGGCCTGGCGCCGTGCTGTCTGGTCTTGCGCGACGCATCGACCGCAAGCTGGTGGTGCGCGGCATCGGCGCCCTAGATGCCCTAGAGGCGGCGCTGACGGAGTTCGCGGCATGAGCGATGACTCGGCAAGTCTGCATTTCCTACCAGTCCTCGTAGCGAGGGCGACGAGGCGCCGCTGTGGCTGCGGGCGCGGAGCGGAAGACGGCGAAGGCATAGCTGGGCACTATGTCGAGCCGGCTGAAGTGAGCACGCGCAGCCACAGCGAGTGCATCGTCGTCCGCAGTAGAGGGCTGGTGGGAAATGCAGGCTAAGGTTGCGCTGGTCACGGGCGCATCACGCGGCATCGGCGCGGCGATCGCCGGGCGTCTCGTCGAGGACGGGTTCCGCGTGGCCGGCAGTGCGACCACCGAGGAAGGAGCGCGGGGAATAGAGGACAGCCTGGGCGGCGCCGGCATAGGCGTTGTGCTGCGGCTCGAAGACGAGGCCAGCGTGGCCGCAGCCATCGACGATGTGCACAATCGCTGCGGGGCGCCGGCCGTGCTCGTCAACAACGCCGGCATCACCCGCGACAACCTGCTTGTGCGCATGTCGCCGGAGCAATGGGGCGACGTGCTTGCCGCCAACCTAACGGGCCTGTATCGGCTCACCCGCCCACTGCTGCGAGGCATGATGCGCGCACGTTGGGGACGCATCGTCAACCTGAGTTCCGTGGTTGCGCGCATGGGCAATGCGGGACAATCGAACTACGCCGCCGCCAAGGCCGGCATTGAGGGGTTCACGCGCGCCCTCGCCCAGGAAGTGGGGGCACGGGGCATCACCGTGAATGCGGTGGCACCGGGCTTCATCGACACCGACATGACCCGAGCCCTCGCCGAAAACGCCCGCGCCGCCTTGGTCGAGCGCATTGCACTCGGCCGCATGGGAGCGGCGGCGGACGTGGCGGCGGCGGTGTCCTTCCTTGCGAGCGATGGCGCCGGCTACATCACCGGCGAGACGGTGCACGTCAACGGCGGGCTTTACTCGGCCTGATTGCTTGAAGCGCCCCCGAGCGCCACAAGAACCGTCGCCTTCGGACAACGCTTCTTGCCCCAGCCCAAGCCGTCCTGTCACCCTGCCGGACTCGAAAGCGGCGCCAAGGCCGGCTGTATAATGCGCGCCCTGATTTCGCACCCCGGCACACGCCGAAGCGAAACTCTTGCGATGCCGATGCTTCGGCGAAATCCAAATCCTTGTGAGGGAGTGACGGGAAACCATGAGCAGTGTGGAAGAACGGGTGAAGAAGCTCATCTGCGAGCAACTCGGCGTGAAGGAAGACGAGGTGAAGGACGATGCCTCCTTCGTCGACGATCTCGGCGCCGACTCGCTCGATACCGTGGAACTCGTGATGGCGCTCGAGGAGGAGTTCGAGACGGAGATTCCGGACGAGGAAGCCGAGAACATCACCACGGTGAAAGAGGCCATCGACTACATACAAGCGCACACCTGATCCGTCGCGCAAGGCGACCACATCGGGACTCCCTTCAAGACATTTCGGACTTCTGCATGACCAAGCGGCGAGTAGTGGTGACCGGCCTCGGCGTGCTCTGCCCCATCGGCAATACTGCCGACGAGGCATGGGCCAGCGCCCTGGCCGGACGCAGCGGTGCAGCGACCATCGACGCCTTCGACACCGTAGGCCAGTCGGTGACCATCGCCGCCTGCGTCAAGGACTTCGATGTCGAGCCCTATATGGCGCGGCGCGAGGCGCGGCGCCTCGACACCTTCATCCAGTACGGCATGGCCGCGGGCATTCAGGCTGTGCGCGACGCCGGGCTCGAGGACGCGGCGGACGACGGCGAACGAATCGGCGTCGCCATAGGCTCCGGCATTGGCGGCATCAACACCATCGAGGCGACCCACTCGACCTACCTCAACCGAGGCGCCTCACGCGTCTCGCCGTTCTTCGTGCCCTCCAGCGTCATCAACATGATCGCTGGCAACCTTTCCATCAAGTATGGTTTCCGAGGCCCCAACCTCGCCCTCGTGACCGCCTGCACCACCGGCACGCACAACATCGGTCTCGGCGCTCGCCTGATCCAGTACGGCGAAGCGGACGTGATGGTGGTTGGCGGCTCCGAGCAAGCCACCTCCCCGGTCACGGTGGCTGGCTTCGCCTCCATGCGCGCCCTCTCCACCCGCAACGACGATCCGGAACGCGCCAGCCGGCCGTGGGACCGAGACCGGGACGGCTTTGTGCTCGGGGACGGCGCGGCGGTGCTGGTGCTCGAGGAATACGAACGCGCCCGCGCGCGCGGCGCCAACATCTACTGCGAGGTCGCCGGGTTCGGCATGAGCGGCGACGCACACCACATCACGAGCCCGCCCGACGATGGCCGCGGCGCCGTGGGTTCTATGCAGAACGCGCTCAGCGACGCTCGGCTTAGTCCCGACGACGTGCAGTACATCAACGCCCACGGCACCTCCACACCTCAAGGCGACATCGCCGAGACACTGTCCATCAAGGCAGTCTTCGGCGACGACACCAAGGTGGCGGTGAGTTCGTCGAAGTCGATGATCGGCCACCTGCTCGGCGCTGCCGGTGCGGTGGAAGCCGTCTTCACCATCCTCGCCATCCGCCACCAGACGGTGCACCCCACCATCAACCTCGAAAACCCCGACGACGCCTGCGATCTCGACTATGTCCCCCACGAAGCCCGCGAGATGCCGATTCGCGCGGCGCTATCGAACTCCTTCGGCTTCGGCGGCACCAACGGCACACTGATCTTCAGCGCGGTGTAGAGTGGGTTAGGGAGCCTCGCGAAGCTCGGCAGGGACGCCTCGCATGAAGCAAGCGCAGCGACCGATGGCGTCAGTTTCGCGCGAGATCGGCAGGGCCGGGGCCGGCGTGTAGCTGCGGAGCGCGTACGAGGTGCCAAGTCGGAGATGGGGCGCCGGCGCAAGAGAGCGGTCGCTTCGGTAGGGGCGTGAGGCACGCATGACCAAGCAAGCCTGGATGTCCGGACGCACAGCGCGGGCGCTTGCGCTACCGGCGACCCTGTTTGCCCTCGGGCTTGCCACGTTCCTGGGCCTCGATGCATGGCTTGAGAGGTGGGCTGAGACGCCTGTGAAGCTGACCGACGCCGTCCTGTTCGACATTCCGAACGGTGCCACCTTCGCTCAGGTTGCCGCCACGATTCGCGAATCCGGCATCACAGACGCCACTACCCGACTTACCCTCCGAGCCCGCCAGCGCGGCCTCATCGAGGCGATACGACGGGGGGAATACCGCGTCACGCCAGGAGTCACGCCCGACGGCCTCTTGGATCTGATCTCCCACGGCCAAGTGGTGCAGCACCACGTTCGGATCGAGGAGGGCGAGACGGTGGCCACCCTGTTGCGCCGGCTGGAAGCGGATGAACGCCTCGACTTCGACCTGTCGACCTCCACTCCTCGATCGCTTGCGGACAACCTCGGCATCGCCAGCCCACACAATCCCGCGCTCGAAGGGAGATTCTTTCCCGACACCTATCAGTTCGACCGCGGCCATCGGGTGTCCGAGCTGCTCGGGCGGGCACTCAAGCAAATGGACGAGGTGTTAAACACGGCATGGGCCGGGCGGGCGAAGGAGTTGCCTTACGAGAGCGCCCAGGACGCTCTCGTGCTGGCGTCGCTGGTGGAGAAGGAAACGGGCCGCGCCAGCGACCGAGCGCGCATCGCCGGCGTCTTCGTGCGGCGGCTCACGCGGCGGATGCGACTGCAGTCCGACCCCACGGTGATCTACGGTCTCGGCGACGCGTTCGACGGCAACCTTACCCGCGCCCATCTCGATGCCGACGGCCCCTACAACACCTACAGCCGCCACGGCCTGCCACCGACACCCATCGCTCTGCCAAGCCGCGACTCCATCCACGCGGCGCTGCATCCAGAGATCGGCAACGCGCTCTACTTCGTTGCCCGTGGTGACGGTTCGAGCGAGTTCTCGGCCACCCTCGAGCAACACAACCGCGCCGTGCGGCGGTTTCAACTTGGCGGGAGCTAGCCTGCATGTCTCACCAGCCCTCGTTTGCGGACGACGATGCACTCGCCGTCGCGCCTCGTCGCCATCGCCACGAGGCCTGGTGAGAAATGCGGGCTAGCGTGCCGAACCGTGGCCGCTTCATCACGCTGGAGGGGCCCGACGGCGCCGGCAAGAGCACGCAAGCGCAACTCGTCGCCGATACCCTGCGCGCACACGGCAAGGAGGTGGTGACGACGCGGGAGCCCGGTGGCACGGCGGTTGGCAATCGCTTGCGGCAGGTGCTGCTGGACCCTCAAACCCCTCTGCAACCCACCACCGAAACGCTGCTTATGTTTGCCGCCCGGGCAGAGCATGTAGCCCATGTCATCGAACCGGCGCTGGCGGCGGGACGCTGGGTGGTCTGCGACCGCTTCACGGACTCCACCTTCGCCTATCAGGGCGATGGGCGCGGCATCGCCAAGGGCGCCATCGAAACCCTCGCGGCCTTCACACACGCGCATTGCTGGCCGGATCTCACGCTTTGTCTGGATGTGCCGCCGGCGACGGCCGCCGGGCGCATGCAGGAGCGTACACTCGATGGCTTCGAGCGTGAGGACGACGGCTTTTATCGTCGCGTTCGAGAGGGCTTCCTGAAGCAGGCGGCGCGGGAGGCGCGCATCGTGGTGATTGACGGAAGTTCCGCCTTGGAGGTCGTGTCCAAGGCCGTGCAGCATGCGGTTGAGACATTCATCCGTCGGACTGAGGCCGCGTAAATGACGCTGCCGCCCTGGCTGGAGTCCGCTCGCGCAACGGTTGACGCGATGGGAAGCCGCCTGCCGCACGGCTTGTTGATTCAAGGGCAGGGCGGGTGCGGGGAGCAACTGCTCGCGGAGCATCTGGTGCGACAAATCCTGTC
>VXSY01000142.1 GCA_009837725.1 Gammaproteobacteria bacterium
TCGATGCGCCCAGCAACGTCGGGTTCGTAGCGCAGTTGCAGGAACTCGGAGGCGACGCCTTTGGCTTGTTCGACGTTCCCCTTCCAGACAGGCTGGATCAGGCGACCTACTCCGCTGGCCTCGACTTCGCCTACGAGATCGACTTCTGGGGCCGAGACACGAGTGCGGCGCGCGCCGCCCACTCTGAGCGGCTTGCGTCCGAGGCGGATCTTCGCGCCGCGCGGATGGGCGTCGTTGCCGAAACCGTCGCCACCTATCTGGAGATTGTGGACCTTGGGCGCCAGCACGGCTACGCCAAAGAGACCGTCCGCATTCTCGGCGAGTGGGCGGTGCTGGCAGAGGATCGCTACGAACGCGGTGTCGGAGACGTTCGCGACGTGTACGCCATTCGCCGGAACCTGCGCGACGCCGAAGCGGCCTTGCCCGGCATCACGGCGCGCCGAACAGACGCCCAGGGACGTTTGCAGGTCTTGGCAGGGGGCAGCGATGCCGAGCTCGTGGCCGACCTATCCGAATCGATGCCTAGTCCTGCACTGACAGACTCGCCGGTGGTCATTTCTGCCGAGACCCTCGCGCAGCGTCCCGATGTCGCGGCGGCGCGGCAACGCTTGGCAGCCGCCGGGTTCGCGCTCGACGCGCGCCGGGCCGCACTCCTGCCGTCGCTGTCGCTGTCCGGATCCATCGGCTTGCAGAGTTCACAAACCGATGTCTGGTTCGATCCGGACCAATGGTTCAGGAACTTGAGCTCCAACCTGCTCGCGCCGGTGTTTCAGGGCGGCCGGCTACGCGGCAACGTGGCACTCGCCAAGGCCAACTTGAGGGAGGCCACCTCCACCTACGGCAAGGCGGTAGCCACCGCGACGGCCGAGGTTGGGGCGGCATTGGCCGCACTGGAATCGAGCCGCGAACGGGCCTCTTTGCTGGCGTCGCGGGCCGGGGAGGCAGATGCCGAGAAGGTGCTTCAGGAGCGGCGCTACGCAGCCGGAATCGCCGACTACCGGACCGTGCTCGGGGCGGCGCAGCTGGAGGTGGCGGCGCTGGCGGCGCTGGCGGCAGGAGAGCGCGAGCTGGCGTACGCGAGGCTGGCGCTGCACCGCGCGGTTGGTGGGGCGTGGTGAACGACAGAGTCGGCGCGAGAGGCTTGCCCAAGGCGCGAGAAGGAAGACCGTATGCGTAGATGGACAGGCTACCTGATCGCCGTCGCCGTGGTGGTCGGTGCAACCGGCCTCGCGGTGCTGCTGGTGTCGCTGGCCCCTGAGCCCGAGACGCGCGAGCCGACTTCGCGAATCCCATACGCAGACACGGCACTCGTCGTCGCCTCTGACCGGCCCATCCCGGTGCGCGGCGCTGGAACGGTGCGGCCTAGCGCGGAAGTGGACATCGCGTCGCAGGTGAGCGGCCGGGTGGTGTGGGTGGACCCGGGCTTTGTCAGCGGTCGCGCGGTCGAATCGGGCCAGCCCCTTTTCCGCCTCGAGGAGGCGGACTACGAGCACCGCGTGCGCGAGGCCGAAGCCGCGGTAGCGGCTCGGCAAGTGGCGGTGTTGGAGGCGTGGGAAGAAGCGACCATCGCCCGTCACGCGTACCAGCTCTTCAAGCAGAAGCGACCCGATGACGCCGCCGGCGAGGCGAACCCCCTGACGCTGCGCTTGCCCCAGCTAAAGGCGGCCAAGGCCGCGCTCGAACGTGAAAAGGCATTGTTGGCGCAGGCGAAGCTGGCACTGTCGCGGACCCGTGTGGCGGCGCCGTTCGACGGCATCGTCCGCCACGAAACGGTGGCTGTCGGGCAACTCTTGGCTGCCGGCCAGTCGGTGGGCAGCGTGTTTTCCTCGGACGCGGCGGAGGTGGTGGTGTCGCTGTCGGATGCGGACGCGACGCTGATTCCGCGGCTTTGGGAGACGGGTCCCGGCGCCGCACAGGTGGGGGCGCGAGTGGTGGCTGAGTACGCCGACGTGGTGTATGCATGGCAAGGACATGTGGCAGGGACGGATGCTTCGCTTGATGCGCAAACCCGCACCATCGACGTCATCGTTCGCGTGCCAACGCCTTTTGGGTTACCGCAAGCGAACTCCGATCCAGGTCGCCTGACAATCCCGCCGCTTTTGGTGGGCAAGTTCGTCGACGTGACCATCGACGGCCTCGCGCCCGACAGATACTTCAAGACCAGCCGCGCCGCTCTGCAGGCTGGCAACGAGGTGTGGACCGTGCGCGACGACGGCACCGTCGGCATCGTGCCGGTACGTGTCCTGCAACGCACCGACGACGAGATCTACGTCACCGGAGCCCTCGAGGACGGTCGGCGTGTGGTGGTGGGCGGCATCCGCTTTGCGACGGAAGGCATGGCAGTACGCACCGGCAAAGCCCAAGGCGTGAGAGGCTAGGAGGCTGTTCCCTGCGCGTCGGCGACGCGCCGTCCTCGGCGGGGTGGGGACTACGGAGAAAGGCCGAATCTCACTCAACCCGGCTTGCGTGCCAGAAAGCAATAAAGCGGCGTGAATATGCCCGACTCGCCGCCGGCGACGTACGCCGCTGCCGTTCGATCCATCAGTTGCACAACCGCGGCGGAGCCGCGTGGGAAAGCCCCAATCGCCTCGGCCAGCCGCACCGAGGCGGCAATCGCCTTGCGCCCCCAGGGGGTGCGGCGGAAGGCGCTTCTCAAGGTGCCGCGGCGTCCCACCATTGGCTGATACCAAGGGGTGCTCGGGCCTTCCTGGGCGCCGTGGTTCTTCGCCTCGACGATCTCGAACCCGACCGCCTCCAAGGCGTCGTTCACCCCCTTGAAGGTGGCGATCTCGCTAAGCGCGATGCCGAGCATGAGGTCCCTCTCCGCGGCCCGGTGATGGGCGTTGTCAGGATCGAATACGTCGGTCAGGCACATCTCCTGGCCCCAGAACAACGCCCCCGGTTTCAGGACTCGATAGATCTCGGCAAACGCTCCCTGCTTGTCCGGCGCATGGCACGTGGACTCGATCGCGTACGCCGCATCGAACGTGTCGGCCTCGATTGCGCCCATGTCCATGAAGCTGCATTGCAGGGTTTCCGTCACGTGATCGAGGCCAGCCTCGACGTTTAAGCGTCTGGCCTTTTCGAGCTGCTGGCCGTTGTTGTTGACACCGAGCACCTGCGCGCCCGATTCGCGCACGACGCGCCGCATCGGCCCACCGACGCCGCAGCCGACATCGACGACTCGCATTCCGCGCTCGAGTTGCAGGCGTTCGATCATCAAGCGCTGATGGCGGAGGATGGATTCCTCCAGACTCTCGTCCGGCGTCAGCGGCGCGAAGTGGAGCGATTCGCTCCAGCCGAACTGCATGAACTCCGTGCAAAGGTCGTAGTAGGTGTTGACGGTCTCGGTGTGGTCGTAGCCGCCACTGCCGCCCTTGCGATCGCTTTCGTCCAGCCATCCGGCGAAGCGCGCGACGCGATCCTTGACGTTCCAGCCGCCGTAGGCGCGCGCAAGGTTGCCGGGCAGACTGTTGCGCATTGCGTGATCCTTGAAGGCTAGGTATTGGCAGTTACGGTGGCCGCGCGGGCGGAACGGTCGGTAAAACGAAGGCGGATGGTGTACAGCGCCGGCACGAGCAGCATCAGAATGGCCGTCGTGATGGCGATCCCGAATCCGAGCGACGCCGCGAAGGGGCGCAGGTACTGGGCCTGGATCGCCTGTTCCAGTATGAGTGGCGTGAAGCCGAGGAAGGTGGTCACGGAGGTCAGCATGATGGGCCGGAACCGACCCTTGGCGCCATCGACGATCGCGGTGCGCGCCGGCGCTCCGTCCTTGAGCCGCTGGTCGATGAAGTCGATCATCACCAGTGAGTCGTTAACGACAACGCCGCTCAGGCCGAGGATGCCGAGGATTGCCGTGGTGGTGAAGGTGATGCCGAGCAGCAAATGCCCGATGATGACGCCGACCACGCCAAACGGGATCACGGCCATGACGATGAACGGCTTGGTGTAGGACCGAAGGGGAATGGCCAGCAGCACGAACATCACGAGCATGGCAATGGCAAAGCCGCGATAGAGCGCGTCCAGGGAGTCGAACTGCTGCTGCTGTTCGCCGCCCATCGTGTACGTCAGCTCCGGATTCGCCGCGGTTAGCTCCGGCAGCACCGAACCGACCAATATGGCATTGGCCTGACTGCCGGTGATGACGGCTTGGTCCACATCGGCGGTGACCGTGACGACGCGCTGGCCATCCTTGCGCCGGATTACCGGAGCGGCGACGCCGGTGTCCAGCGTCGCGACCTGGCGCAGGGGAACGTGGCTACCTTGAGGCGTGCGAATCCGATAGCCCTCAACATCCGTGATGGCGCGGCGCTCATCTTCCGGAAGGCGCGCGTACACCCGCACCTCGTCGCGGCCCCTCTGCACGCGAACCGCCTCGGTGCCGAAGAAGGCGGCACGCACCTGCATGGCGAGCGCCTGCTGGGTGAGGCCGAGGGTGCGCGCCTCGGGCCGCAGCGCGAGCTGGATTTCCCGAACGCCGGGGGCGTGGTCCGAGCGCACGTCGAACACGCCGTCGATGCCGCGCAGGCTTTCGGTCAAGCTGGTGGCGACCTCAATCAGACGCTCCGTGTCGGGGTGCGAGAGGCCGAACTCGACCGGATTGCCGAGATCAATCACCACGCCGCTGAAGGTGATGCCCCGGACGTACGGCAGGACGCCGACCTCTTCGCGCCACGCTTCGACGACTTCGGCGGTGGAGATGTCCCGCTCTTGGGCGCCGACGAGCTTGAATTCGATGGCGGCAACGTTGGCTTCGGGATTCCTCGTGGCTACGGGAGTGAGGCCCCCACCCTCACGGCGCGGACCCTCGCCAACGGTCACCGTGACACCCACCACCAAGGACGACGCATCTTCTCCGCGCCGGGCCGACAGGCCCTCGATGGCGCGCTCGCCGGCTGCCTTTAGTTCGTTGGCGACTGCAAAGGTCCGCTCGGCGGTGGTGCCGTCCGGCATGTCAAGCCGGGCGGTGACGAAGTCGCCCTGCACGTCGTCGGCAAACGTGGACGGGACAATGCCGGCCGGCAAGAGCGAGACGCTGACGATGAAAAGTCCGATGGCGCCGGCCACCACCAGCCCAGGCTGGTCGGTCGCAAACTGCAGCGCCCGGTGCAGGGGCCCTTCCATGAACTGCGCCAAACGGCGGTCCACGTAGCCCCTCGCGGCGGCGAAGAACCTGTCGATGCGACCGGTCGGCGCCCAATCGGGTCCGTGCAGGTGGGAGAGGTGATTGGGCAGGATCAACAGCGACTCGAACAGCGAAATCAGCAGCATGGCGATGATCATGATCGGCAGCGCCCGCCATATTTCGCCGATGCCGCCGGGTATGAAGAGCACCGGCGTGAAGGCCACGATCGAGGTCAGGACGGCAAACGTCAGCGGCACCCTGATGCGGCGGGCGCCGCGAATCGCTGCGACCAGGGCCGGGGTGCCGCGCTGGCGCTCGAGGTGAATGTGCTCGGCGACGACGATGGCGTCGTCGACGATGATGCCGATGGCCAGCACGAACACGAACAGCGAGACGGTGTGCAGCGGCACGTCGAACGCCAGCATCACGGCGAGGACGCCAACGAATGCCGTCACGAGGCCGACGACGACCCACACCGCGAGGCGGATTTCGAGGAACAGCGCCAACGCGACGAGAACGAGCAGCAAACCCATGCCGCCGTTCTTCAGCAACAGGTCCACCCGCTCGTCGTAGGTCTGCGACTCGTCGTTGAGGATGTCCACCTGCACGCCATGCGGCAGCGACGGGACGATGACGTTGGTGACGTGCTGCTGCACGGCCGTCGCCACCTCCATGACGTGCTCGCCGGCCACCCGCGAGACCTCAACGAAGGCGGCCGGCTTGCCTTGGTGGCGGACGATCCGGTCCACATCCTCGAAACCGTCCCGGACATCGGCGATGTCGCCGAGTCGAACGATGGTGCCGTCGCTGCGGCTGAGGACAACGAGGTCCTCGAAATCCTGGTGCACGTATCGCTGGCCAACTGAGCGCACGCGAATTTGCCCTTGCGCGGTGTCGATCTGGCCGGCCGGCAGGTCCAGCGAGTTGCTGCGAACCGTGGCTGCGATGTCGTCGAGGGTCAGGCCCAGTGCGCGCAGCCGCCGCAGCGGTATCTCGATGGAGACCTCGTAGTCCCGCACGCCGCTCGTTTCGACGGTGGACACCGCCGGCAGCGACGCCAGTTCGTCCTCGATCTGGTAGGCGATTTCCTTTAGCGAACGTTCCGAGATGTCGCCATAGACCACCAGCCGGATGATGCTCTGGCGGCTGGTCAGTTCCGTGATTGCCGGACGCTGGGCACCGGCGGGAAAGGACTGGATGCGGGCGACCGCCGAATCGACTTCATCGAGCGCCTGGGCGATGTTGGTGCCCGACTTCATCTCCAGCCTGACCGAGGCGACGCCTGGCGCGGCCAGCGACTTCACGGCGCGCACGTCGTCGAGCGAGCTGACCTCCTCCTCAATCTTGGCGACGATCGACTCCTCCACCTCCTCCGGCGTGGCGCCTGGATAGGCGACGGCGACCTCAATCTGGTTGAAACGGATCGTCGGCCAGGATTCGCGTTCGAGGCCGGACAGGGACACGAGGCCAGCGGCGAGGATCAGGAGCATGAAGAGGTTGGCGGCAACGCCGTTGCCAGCCATGTAGGCGATGGGTCCTCGAGGCTCCCCGGAATAGTCGTCGTTGTCGCTCATGGTCTGTTGCGCGATGTGCCCGGTGTGTGCCGGTTGCCAGGCGAGGCCGCCCGTCCTACAAGGTCAGACACCTCCCTAATGTCCGTGCACCGTAGAAACGGGCTTGTCCTCGCCCGTTTCCGTGTCCACCGCATAGGTCGCTCAAGTCGCGTAGAACTGCTCACAATAGCGGCGAAAGCGCAGGATGTCGCGGTCGGCACCCGAAAGCACGGGGCGGGGCCGGTAGCCCTGTCGCCGCCAGATCTCCGCGTCCTTCCGCACTTCCAGCACGAGTTCGTTGAGGAACAGGCGTGGCATGACGGCCCACCCCAGCGCCGCGAGCGGTCCCCGAAGCCAGCGCCAACGCGGCAGACGCTCCACGTCGATGACCAGCCACACGTCGATCAGGTCGCCATCCACCGGCGTCGAAAGCACCCATTGGCGCACTCGGAAGCCGCTGCGTCCCTCGATGATGACCGTGGAAACACCAAGCCCCCGGACCTCGATGGCGATTTGCACCGAAAGCTCGAGTGGCGCAAGGCCGGAGGTGAGCATGTTGCGGCTGAACGCATAGGAACTTCGGAGCACCGGGCCGTCAACCTGCGTCGCGGCAACCTGCTCAAGTTCACGGTACCCATGCACATGGGCCAGGTGGGCGCTGTCCACGGAGTTCTCCGTGATGGTCTGGGGGTGTGCGCGCACACGCAGCACGGCCAGCGATCGTGCGCGATTGACCGCCGACACCTCCTGCGGACGCCAAGTCGGCGCTTGATCGCCGCGATGGTGCCAGGCGAACACGAAACCGTTGCATTCAGTCACCTCGAAGCGGTCGAGCTGCGCCGATCTCGGCGGAGGCCCGTTTGGCGTCGCCACACACTTGCCGCCGGTGTCGTACTCGAAGCCGTGGAACGGGCAGACGAGGCAATCGCCAGAGACCTTGCCGCCGCCATCCGGACCGAGATGGGCACCGAGATGCGGACAGATCGCATCGGCCACGCACACGTCCCCTGCGGAATCGCGCCAAGCCACGATCTCGCGCCCCATCCACTGCTTTTCCACCAACTTGCCCGCAGGCAAGCGATCGCTCTCCTCAACGACGTACCAGCCGTCGGGGAACGGATCCAGCTCTTGCCTGTCCGCAGTGGTCGGTCCGGCTCGTTCCATCGAAAAGCCTTCGCAGATCGCCATTGGCGACTGTCGGTTAGCGGAAACGGGATGTCAACGACGAACGGTGGCTGTGAGTGCCGGGCTTGGGATGGCTGATGAGGTGAGAGATCAAGTCGGTTCCCCTTGGGAGGGCGTCTCGCCAGGCGCCTCGCCATCCCCACAAGGGTCGCCCCGATAGAGGCACCGCACGAGTCACCATTGAAGACGACTTGTGCAGAGCTTGGGCAACGCGGTACAAAAGCAGCCGTCAACCCGGACCCAAGCGAGGTTGGGCTGGTGATGGGAGGCGTGCGGTGAATCGGACAACGGCGTGGCTTGGCATCGCTGGGGCGATCGTGGTCGGAGCGTTGGTCGCATTCGCCGGCAGCGATGGCGGCATCCGCTGCGGTGCTCTACCCGTGTTTGCCGTCTGCATTGCCCTCGCCTACGCCATGCAGTGGCTGGCCTTCGTGCCGGCATGGCTCTCGCGCTCGGAGCGCTTCTTCGACCTCACCGGTTCTGCGACCTACTTGGCCGGGATGGGCGTCGCGCTCTTGGCATCGGGTGCCGTCGATCTCCGCAGCGGCTTGATCGCCGCGTTTGTGGCGGTGTGGGCAGTGCGCCTCGGCCTCTTCCTGTTCCTTCGCATTCGCCGCGCGGGTGCGGATCGCCGGTTCGACCGACTGAAGGCGCGGCTACCGGCGTTCCTGATGACGTGGACGCTGCAGGGCGCGTGGGTGTCACTTGCCTGTGCGCCGGCGCTGGCGGCCATCACATCTCGAGCCTCGGTACCGGGCCTCGATGGCTGGTTGCTCGCCGGCGCGGCGCTGTGGCTTGCCGGCTTCGCCATCGAGGTGCTTGCCGATGAGCAGAAGCGGCATTTCCGCATACGCCCGGAGAACGCCGAGCGCTTCATCGATACCGGACTCTGGGGCTGGTGCCGCCACCCGAACTATTTCGGCGAGATACTGCTTTGGTGCGGGGTGGCAATGGTCGCGGCGCCAGCACTCCAAGGCTGGCAGCTTGCCACCTTGCTCTCGCCCCTCCTGATCGGCCTGCAACTCACCTTCGTGAGCGGCGTTCCGCTACTCGATACGCGCGCCAAGAAGCGCTGGGGCGAGGACGCGGCCTATCGCCGCTATCGCGAGCGCACGCCCATGCTGTTGCCGTTGCCGCCGCGCCGATGACCGTCGGCCAACATGCCAAGGCCACCGTCGCCTTGGTCGCTATCGCGCTGAACCTGCTTGTGTGGTGCGTGCCACTGCTCCTCCTGTTCCCGCTTAAGTTGCTCGTGCCGCCCATGCGCCCTTGGTTCGCCCGCCGTGCCGCCGACGTGTATCGCGCCGCGGTCACGGTGGACGACTGGTGGCTCGGGGCCGTAGCCGGCGCGTCCTGGCAACAACCGGCGCTGGACCTCAATGCCGACGAGACCTGCGTCGTCATCTCCAACCACGTCTCCTGGGCCGACATCTTCGTCCTGCAAAGCGTCGTTTCCCGCCGGGGCCCCATCCTGAAGTTCCTCTGCAAGCGGGAACTGGCGTGGATTCCGGTGCTGGGGCTCATCTTCCTCGCCTTCGACTTCCCGATGCTGGCGCGCGCCCGCAGTTCAGCACGCGAACTGCCAGCGAGAACCCAACGGAGTCGAGCTCCGCGGCGAGGCGACATCGAACGCATCCGCGAAGCGTGCGCCGGCCTTGCCGATGCGCCGGCGGCAATGCTGGCGTTCGTTGAGGGAACCCGCTTCCGCGAGGCCAAGCGCGATCCGGGTGCCGCTCTCGAACGCTTGCTGCCGCCTCGGGTTGGCGGCTTCGCGGCAATCCTCGCGGCACTCGAACCGTTGCGGGTGACGGTGGTGGATGTCGCGCTCGTCTATCCCGAGCCACGGCCTGCACCGCTGTTCTGGCGCTTTCTCGCCGGCGATGCCGGTCCGGTTGACGTGGTCGTGCAAGCGACACCGGCCGGAGTCATCGCCAAAGAGGGCGCCAAGCCTTGGCTGGAGCGACGCTGGGTGGAAAAGGACGCGCTGCTGCGATCGGCCGCCACTGCCGCGGAGCAACCGCGGTGAGCCGGAGCCTGGACATCCTGCTCGCGGAGGACCACGCCGAACTCGCCGAGACCACCGGCGCCTATCTCGAAGCCTGCGGCCATCATGTGGACTATGCGCCCGACGGTCTGGTGGCGGTGCATCTCGCAGTCACCGAGAACTACGACGTCATGGTGCTCGACGTCATGCTGCCCGGCATGGACGGCCTCAAGGTCTGCGAACGGCTGCGCAAGGACGCCCGCATCGCCACGCCGGTCATCATGCTCACGGCGCGGGACCGGCTCGAAGACAAGCTCACCGGCTTTGACGCCGGCGCCGACGACTATCTCGTCAAGCCCTTCGACATGCCCGAACTCGTGGCTCGGATTGAGGCACTGGCGCGGCGTGCCGAAGGACTGACGCGCCGCTACCAGGTAGCCGACCTGGTGCTCGACGCCGACACCGCCGAGGTCACCCGGAACGGCCTGCCCATCGCCCTGTCGCGCACCGCTTTCCGACTGCTCGAGCTCTTGCTGCGCGAACACCCCGGCATCGTCTCGCGCCGCACCATCGAACGCGACCTATGGGACGGCGAACCACCGCACAGCGACGCCCTGCGCAGCCACATCTACAATCTCCGCCAAGCCCTCGACCGCCCCTTCGCCGAGCACATCGTCACCACGGTGCCGGGCCGGGGCTATTGCCTGCGCTTCCCCGGCGGCGACTCGTCCGCGCCAGGAAACTGAACCTCCACCGAGGTGCCGTGGCCCGGGCTGCTGCGGGCCTGCAGGGTCCAGCCATACTGCGCCGTCAGGCGACGGACGATCGAGAGTCCGAGGCCGTGCCCGTGCGCCATCGCCCGGCCAGCCTCGGCGCGATAGAACGGATCGAAGGCGCGTGCGAGTTCCTGTCGCGACATGCCAACACCGGTGTCGGAAACCCGCAACCGCTGGCCTTCGACACTGATCTCCACCTCGCCGTTGTCGGTATAGGCAAGCGCGTTGCGCAGCAGGTTGGCAATCACCACACGCACCGCTGGCACCGGCGCCCATGCCTGCAGGGCACCTCCTTCGCGCACCGTCAGGCGGTTCTGCCGCTCCTCGGCGAGATCCGCCAGACGCCCGGCCTCTTCGGCGACGATGTCACCGACCTGCACCGGGACGTCGGTAGCGACCGCCTCTTCGTGCGCCAAGGTGAGCAGGGTTTCGAGCAACGACTCCATGTCGTCGGCGGTGCGGCGCATCCTTGCCAGCGCCCGCCGGTCGTGCGACGGGCGGTCGGGATTGCGCTCGAGGAGGTCCAGCGAACCCTTGAACACGGCCAGCGGCGTGCGCAGCTCGTGTCCGGCATCGCGGGTGAACAGGCGTTCGCGCTCGATGGCGGCATCGAGCCGGTTCGTGAAGCCGTCGAGGGCATCCACCATCGTTGCCACTTCCGCATCGGCGACGGTGCGAACGCCATCGAGATGGAGCGCAACGCCGCCGGGACGGTCGAAGTCCACCGTCTCGAGTTCCCGTGCCAGACGCACGAGGGGCGACAACGCGGCGCGAGACCAGCGATAGGCCACGAACAGCAGCACATACATCAACAGCAGCACCGCCGACAGTGGAAGGATGCCGAAATAGAAGGCGAGGTCCGACACCTGGCTTGCATTGAAGACGAGATACAAACGCTCCCCCCCGCGCTCGGAGACGTGCACCAGGCGGCTTCGCCCCTCGACCGCCAGCCGGCGGAATCCCGCCGGCTCGCCTTCGAGATCGGCCGGCAAGGACGATCCGTCCAGGAAGCCGCGCATGTTGGCGGTGTCCGGCAGCGGGTGGCCGTCGTCCTCGGCACGGCGCTGCCAGTAGTGCTCCGCCTCCAGCGCCAGCGCCTGCCGCGTCAGCAGGTCTTCCACCACCGCCTGTGTCGCGAAGATGCCGGCCACGGTTGCCGCGCCAATGACGGTGAGCTGCACGGCAAAAAGCCGCCCAAGGCGGGCGCTGAGCCCCCGACGCACACCCATTCGCATCCTCCTCCGAACGCATTCTGCACGCCACCGCACGTCTTGCGCGCCACCGCGCGTCCTGCGCGCCACCGCTGCAAGCGTTACGAGAGTGCCTGCCCTCCGCCCTGCTAGCGGTTAGCCGTGCGGCGCGGCTGGAACCGATAGTGGCAGACAAGCCATTCGTTGCCACCGTTCCAGCCGAACAGTTCTTCGCAAGCCATGAAGAACATGCGCCAGCGTTGCAGTTGGACGGGCGCTCCGTCGCACTCGCTACCGGGCGGCAGCGCCATCGACAGTGCCTTGCCGGCGGCTTCGCGGTTGCGGTCGAGATTGTCGAGCCAAGCGCGGGCGGTGCGCTGGTAATGGCTACCCGACGCCTCCCACGTTCGCGTCAACCGCATGTGCTCCTGGAAGTGTGCCAGCGTGTCCCGCGCCGGCATGACGCCGCCGGTGAAGAAGTGACGCGCCATCCAGTCGCCGCGCCCTTCTGCCTCGAACGGATAGGCAAGGCTGCGGTGGCAGAAGATGTGGACGAACAGGGCTCCGTCCGCCACCAGCCACGACGAAACTCGTTGCATCAGTTCCGCGTAGTTGCGCATGTGCTCGAACATCTCCACCGAGACGATGCGGTCGAAGCGCTCGTCCGGTACGAACTCGTTCACATCGACGGTGCGGGCCTCCACGTTCGTGAGGCCGGCTGTGGCTGCCCTTGCGGCAATGCAGCGCCGTTGCTCGGCCGAATTCGACACCGCAACGATGTGCGAGGCTGGATGTCGCTCGGCCAGCCAAAGCGCGAACGAACCCCAGCCGCAGCCCAGATCCAGCACCCGCATCCCGTCGGTTAAGCCGGCCCGCTCGGCATAGAGCTCCAGCATCCGCTCCTCGGCCTGCGCCAGCGTGGTCGTTCCGGCAGGCCAGAGGCAAGCGCTGTATTTCAGGCGCGGCCCCAGCACCTGACCAAAGAAGCCCGGCGGCATGTCGTAGTGCTGTGCATTCGCGGTGGCGGTGTGCTCAGCGATGGCGCCGCGCTCGAGTTGCCGCAGGATGTCTCGCTGGCGGACGGCACGTCGCGCCTTGTCTCCTGCGCTCTCCTGCCGCAGTCGGCTACGAATCAGTTGACGAATGCCGAGCCGTAGGAGCGCATCGGGCACCCGACCGGCCTCCGCCTGGCGCACCAGCGCGTCGAAGCCCGGCAGCCTCATGGCCTACCTCGCGCACGCCACACGGGCCCGCGCCAGCCCCCCGGCGCGAGCAGCATCTGCACGTCGCTGGTGGCGCGTTCGGCGAATCCTGCCTCGCAATAGGCGAAGTAGAAGCGCCACATGCGCAGGAATCGGCCTGGGCTGGGGCAAGAAGCATTGTCCACAGGCAACGGTTCTTGTGGCGCCAAGTCTGCCGAAAGGCGATGCGCGCCAGCGTCGAGACGAAGCCGCCACTCGCGCAGGGTGCGCGCATAGTCGAGGCCGAAGTCCTCCAGGTTCACGAGGGTGAGGTCGACCTTTGCCGCGGCGCGGGTGAGCACCGATACACTGGGGATGAAGCCGCCGGGAAAGATGTGCTTCTTGATGAAGTCGGCGCGGTGGAGCGCGCGGCGGTAGCGGCTGTCGCGGATGACGATGGCCTGCAGTGCCATGAGCCCACTTGGCTTGAGCAGCCGCGCACAGGCAGTGAAGTAGCGGTCCAGATAGTCGTGTCCCACCGCCTCCACCATCTCCACGGAGACGATCTTGTCGAACTGCCCCGTGATGCGGCGGTAATCCCGCGCCAGCACCTTGACGCGTTCACTCAGGCCACACGCAGCAA
This sequence comes from Gammaproteobacteria bacterium, assembly GCA_009837725.1. Taxonomy (GTDB): domain Bacteria; phylum Pseudomonadota; class Gammaproteobacteria; order Pseudomonadales; family Azotimanducaceae; genus VXYL01. Next base: position 13,641 of record VXSY01000142.1, read on the forward strand.
CGCGCTCGAGAGCGTAGCGATACTGCGCCTCGGACACCGTGACCGCGGTCACGCGACAGCCGAAACGTTGCGCGGCGTGGATCGCAAGACCTCCCCAGCCACAACCGATGTCCAGCAAGTGGTCGTCCGCGCCGAGTGCCAGTTTGCGGCAAAGGCGCGTGAGCTTTGCCTCGGAGGCCTCCTCCAACGATTCTGTCCCGGTGTCGTACACCGCGCAGGAGTAGCTCATGGTGTGGTCGAGAAAGGTGCGGAAGAAGCCGTTGCCAAGGTCGTAGTGGGCGTGGATGTTGCGCCGGCTGCCCCGCAGCGTGTTGCGGCGGAAGCTATGGCGGAGGGTAGCGGCAACGGTGGCCGGCAGCGACGCGACTCCCTCCAAGCCCTGGAGCGCTGAGCGATTGCGCAGCATGATCCGAAGCAGCGCCGGCAGGTCGTCGCAATCCCATTCGCCATCCATGTAGCTCTCGCCAGCACCCACGGACCCATGCAGCAGAAGGCGACGAAAAAAGTCGGTTCGGTGGACGGTGACGCGCACCGTCGGCGGTCCCGCCCCGTACTCGGTGGTGCCCGCAGCCGTCGTAAGCAGCAATGTGCCGCCGCGCAGATTCCGGAGGGCTTGCTCGACAACGGTCTCGGCGAGACGACGGATGCTCATCGCGAACCCCGCTGCGGGTGGACGTGGAACTTCGCTCCCAGGAGCCGCAGCCGCAACGCCTGCCAGTAGATGCGGCAAAGCGTGACGACGCTCTGCACTGGACGACGCATTGAGGCGGCGAGGGCCCGCGTCACCGTCAACGGCCGCGTGCGCAGGACGAGCCGAGCGCTGACGGCTTCGACTCCTGCCAGAGTGATGACGATGCCCAAGGCACCGTCCCGAATTGCAAGCCGCAGCGTGTAGCGGCCGGCAACCGGCAGGAACGGCGAGACGTGAAACGCCTTGTCGAACTCGAACCGGTATCTGCCGGGCCCGGCGCTCGCCGAGGCAGCGTTCAAGGCATAGCAATGCCGTTCGCCCCATGGCGTGTTGGTCACGTGCAGCACCACGCCGGTAAGCGTTCCCCTTCCGCCCGCAGCGACACCGAAATAGAAGTTCACCGGGTTGAAGTTGCCGGACAGCGAACGTGGCGCGGTAAGGGCGAGCAGGCGACCGTCCGCCTCGGCACCCACGCGACGCAAGTGATCGCGAATGACATTCGGCGGCAGCAAATGACCATCGCCCGCCAGCAACCATCTCAGGCCACTCTGGACGCGCTCCACATCGACGCAGAGCATCCAAAGCGGGTAGCGGAAGGAGTGCCGCGGCACTGCGCGCGCATGAACCACGGCGCCGACGCAGACCATCTCACCGAGCATCCGCCAACGCTCCCATGTGCCCCGCCGCAGCCGCAACCGCGTGGGCGGCCTCTACCCCACTCTGAAAGCCGTCCTCGTGGAACCCCCAGCCCCACCAAGCGCCGCACCAGAAGGTCCGGTTTGCGCCCTGCACCTCGGCGCGGCGACGCTGCGCCGCCTGTGTTCTCCGGGAAAATACGGGGTGGCTGTAGTGCCGTTCGGCCCAAACTGCCTGCAGTTGCCGCTCGGGGTTAAGCGTGACGAAGAACGGATGCGGCGAGTGGATTCCCTGCAGCCGGTTCATCCAATAGGTGAACTCCATGCCCCCAGCGCGACCGGCGCAGACGTTCCAACTCGACCAAGCGCCGCGACGCTGCGGCATCGCCGAAGCGTCGGAGTGCACCACGGCCCGGTTCGGCTGGTAGCGAAAGGCCCCCACGACCTCGCGTTCGAGTGGCGTGGGCGCTATGAGCTCGAGCGCTTGGTCGGCGTGACAAGCGAGCACCACATGCTCGAATCGGTCCCTTCCTACATCCGTCTGCACCGTGGCCCCCTCCGCATCCCGCTCCACGCGCCGCACCGGCTGCGAGGCGCGGACGCAGCCTCGAAAGCGGCTCGCGAAGGCGCGCACGTAGGCGGCAGAGCCACCCTCGACGACTTCCCACTGCGGGCGATCTCGAAGCTGCAACAAGCCGTGGTTGGCCATGAACTGCGCCACATGGCCGATGGGCGTCTGTCGCGCCCGTTCCGGCGGCACGGACCAGATGGCGGCGCACATGGGCAGCAGGTGCCGCTGCTCGAAGCTCTCGGAGAAACCCTCCTCTGCCAGAAACTCCGCTAGCGTCCGAGTGTCGTCGTGGCCGACGCACCGGGCTGCCTGGTGGAACCGACGGATGTCGCGCAGCATGGCAAGGAAAGTGGAGCTGAGGAGGTTGCGGCGTTGGCAGAAGAGGGCCCGCAAGTCGGTCGTGCCGTACTCCACGCCGTCGACGCTGACCCCGAAGGACATGCTGGTGGGCCTTGAGTCCACGCCGAGTTCGTCGAGCCAAGCCGAAAAGCCGGGATAGTTGCGGCGATTGAAGACGATGAAGCCGGAATCCACGGCATACGTGCGCCCGTCCACGAACAGATTGTGGGTGTCCGTGTGCCCGCCGAGGGAGCCGCTCGCCTCGAACAGGGTCACGTCGGCGAAGCGCTGCGCGACGTGGGCGGTCGCCATCCCGGCAACGCCACCGCCAATCACCGCGACGCGCATGGTCGCTCCGTCTCCGTGGGCGCCGGCTTCAGATCCGTCACGAGCCCGAGCGCCGCCAAGAGCTTGAGACCGAGCCACGCGAGGTCTAGCTGCCACCAGCGAAAGCCCAGTCGCGCCGAGCCGGCGTGACGGTGGTGGTTGTTGTGCCAGCCCTCGCCCATGGTGATGAGCGCCAGCCACCAGAGATTGCGGCTCGAATCGCGAGTGTCGAACGGCCGCTGCCGGCGGCGCAAGGGACCGGGTCGATGGGCTACGGAGTTCACCAGAAAGGTCGCGTGCATGAGCGCGACGGTAGAAAGAACGTAACCCCACACCAGCATCTGCCAGCCGTTCGTGCCGAAGTCTGGGCCGAGCGCCTCGCCGAGCGCGAACATCGACGCGCCATAGGCCACGGGCGCCGCGAGGTCGAAGCGATTCAGCCATCGCAACTCGGGAAATCGGGCGAGATCCCGAACGCGCACCAAGGGCGTGCGGAAATGACGACGAGTGAGGAACCAACCCATGTGCGACCAACAAAAGCCGCGCCCCGCATTATGCGGATCGGCACCTGTGTCTGCGTTCGTGTGATGCAGTCGATGGTGCGCGGCCCACCACAGTGGCCCACGCTGCGTCGCGGCGGCGCCCAGCGTCGCGAACACGAACTGGGTGCCCCGGCCGGCGCGAAACGCCCGGTGCGAGAAACATCGGTGGTAGAAGGCGCTAACCGCGAACGCCCGAACAAGGTAGGAGACGACTGCCACGGCCAGCGCCGCAGCGCTGACGCCGACGGCAAACACGGCCAAGCACGCCAGATGCAGACCCATGAAGGGGACAATCCGCAGCCAGCCGATTGCGTCCTCCGACCCACCGCCTTCCATGGCCCCGGCCACACGTTCCATACCCGCCTGGTTCCCAATGCAACGAGGCGAGCATCGTCGAACCGCCGTGAACGAGATGTGAGGGAACGCGACACGCCGCTTCACGTTGCCTTCACGTCTCACCCGGGGTCAGCGGATCGTCGGTGGAGTGCCGGCGCTGTTCCGGCTGAGCCAGAACTCGATCAAGGTCCCGCGAGTTGCAGTGCGCGACCACCCGGCGCCGCCAGCACCTTCGCGACCCGGCTCACGGCGTGAAGGGCTTGCGGGTCGAGCGCGGGACCTCCCGGTTGCTGGTAGTCTGTCCGCCGAAGATCAAGCTATGCATTCAGTCTTGAGGCGGCGTTCTTGGCGAGCGAACAGCGGAAACAAGCGCAGAGCGGCAAATCGCGCCGTGGCATCCGCAAGGCAGCCACGGTGCTGGTGGTGCGACAGGCGGCTGCCGACATCGAAGTGTTCATGGTGCAGCGACCGGCTCGTGGCGTGTTTCCGGACCTGCATGTCTTCCCCGGCGGCAAGGTGGATGCCCTCGACAGCGATTTCGAGCACGCCTGCGCTGGCCTCGACGACCGCGACGCCTCACGCCGTCTGATGGTGGCCCGCGGCGGCTTGCGCTACTGGGTAACCGCGATCCGCGAGTGCTTCGAGGAGAGCGGCGTGCTGCTCGCCTATCGAAACGGCACGTTGTTCGAACCGGCGGACGATGCGGAGTCGGAGCGCTTCGATGGCTATCAGGACGCACTTGGGGCCGGCGAAACCACGCTGGGCGAAATCGCGCGCCGCGAGGGGCTCGAACTCGCGACCGATCGCGTTGCCTATTTCAGCCACTGGATCACGCCGGAGACTGCGCCGGCCCGCTTCGACACACGCTTTTTCATCGCTGCCATGCCACCGCGACAGTCGGCGTTCGGCCATCAGCACGAAACCGTCGGCGGGGAGTGGGTTACGCCCACGTCGGCCCTCAGCCGTTTCGACGAAGGCGACTGGCAGATGATCTTTCCGACCTTGACGACGCTGCGCATGGCAGCGCCCTACCGTTCCGTCGAGGAACTGCTCGGAGCGGTGCGCGCAGGTGCGCATCGCATCGAGATCACCGGCGAACTGCATCGCCAAGGCATGCAGTACTCCTGACGACGGCGCGTGGTGGCGGCTAACGTGGCGCAACCCCATACCGGGCCGCGAGGCGACGGCCCGGGAACGCTGCTCGAAATCGATGGGGTTTCGAAGAGCTTTCGCGATGGCGGCCGCGACCGTCCGGTGCTGGCCGAGGTGTCCTTTCGGGTCGAAGCCGGCACCGCCGTAGCCCTTCGTGGTCCGAGCGGCTGCGGCAAGTCCACTCTTCTCAATATCATCGCCGGCATCTTGCAGCCGGACTCTGGTGCAGTGCGCTTCCACGGCGATGAGGCTTCGTTCACCGTGTCCGCCGGCAACGAACGGGAACGAGCGCAGTTTCGCCGCCGCCGAGTGGGCATGGTGTTCCAGTTCTTCAACCTCGTGCCGACGTTGACGGCGGCGGAGAACGTGCGCTTGGCGGTAGAACTCGCCGGCGACGGCGAGGCAGACCGTGCTCTAGATCGGCTCGAAACGCTGGGGCTCGGGACACGGCGTGATGCCTTTCCTGCGTTTCTTTCCGGCGGCGAACAACAGCGAGTCGCCATCGCCCGCGCCCTCGCCGCGGAGCCACCGCTGGTGCTTGCCGATGAACCCACGGGCAACCTCGACCGTGCCAATGCCGATCAGGTCATCGACGCGCTTTGGCAGGAAACGCGGGAAGCGGGGGCTGCCCTCGTGATCGCAACCCACAGCGAACGCATCGCCACCCGGGCCGATCGCGTGATCGAGCTCGCGTAACAACGACTGGCGACGAGCGACGCGATGGGCGGGATGTTGCTGTTGCTTCGCAGCCAGCTTCGATTTCTGGCGCGCAATCCCGTCGGCACCGGCGTCATACTCCTCGGGATCGCTCTCGCCGTCACCTCTGTGGTCACGGTTCACCTAACGGGCCAGACCTTGGCCGGTGCGGTGCGTGACACTCGGGCACTCGCCGGCTACAGCCACGTAGGAACTCGGCCGAATCTCACCGCGGAGGATTACTTCGCCTTGCGTGCACGCTGGCGGGAAGGTGAGTGGTCGGACCTGGCGGGGCTGCTGCCGGTTGTGGAAGGAACGCTCGACGTTGGCGGCGAGTTGCGTCGCCTTGTCGGCATCGACCCACTCGCGGACATCGGCCACTCCGATCGCGCGTTGGCGCGCTCGGAAGCGGGCACCCCCGAAGCCGGCGCGCCGGCGGTTCTCGATCGCTTTCTCACCGAGGACGTGTTGGTGACCAGCGAGCGCGTGTTGCAGGCGGCGATGAAGCATGGCGACCTCCCGCCAAACACATCGCTGGTGCCCTTGGCGGATGGCGACGTGCTGCTCGCAGACCTGCCCACCGCGTGGCGACTGCTCGAACGCCCCGGCCAACTCGACGCCATTTGGCTGCGAACCGAAGCCGGGCCGACGGGTGGAGGGTTGCCCATGCAATGGCTAGAAGCGCTGTTGCCGGGCCTTTCCGCCGCGCTCGATCCGCCGCCCGGCCCGCGCATCGACGGCTTCGTTGTCACGCCGGCGGCGAACTGGCAGGGAGTCGGGCGCTACGCCGATGCGGTGGTGTTCAACCTTGGTGCCTTAGGTGCGCTGGCGCTATTGGTGGCAGGGTTCCTCGCGGCGGAAATCGGCATTGCCAATGTGGCGCGCCGGGAGCGCGAGATCCAGCGCCTGCTGGCGCTTGGCGTGTCGGATCGTGTCCTCGCCGCCCTGCAACTGGGCGAGTCTGCAGTGGTTGGAACGGTGGCGGCGGGCCTAGGACTCGTTGCTGGCATATTGCTGTCCGCAGAGCTCTCGGCTCCGTTGTCACAGCCGCGGCCGTCAACAGGGGATGGTGCCTTGGATGCTTGGGTGGTTGGCAAAGCACTCGGCACCGGCGTCCTCGTGGCGATGCTCGCCGCCTTGGCAGCCGTCCGGCGCATCGGCATCACACCCGCCCCGGCAAGACCCATGCGACGCGGACTGTCGGCGAGCGGCGCTGCCATCGCCCTTGCGACCTCGGCCGGGCTGCTCCTGCACGGCAGCCTGCTCGCGGCCTTCGCCGCCTTGCTGACGTTGTGCGTCGCGCACATGCTGGCCGTGCTGCCAGCCACGGTTTTCGTAGTCGAACGCCGCTCCCTGGCACCGAAGCGGACTTCGCTGCGCCTCAACTTGCGCGCCGCCAGCGCACACGCGGGTGAAATCGGCTTTGCCCTCGGCGCGTTGTCCATCGCCACGGCAGCAGCCATAGGCATGGGAGTGATGGTGGAGAGCCTACGCCGCGACTTCCTCACCATGCTGGACCAACGGCTTCAACCCGGTATCTACGTAGCTGGATTGCCAGAGGAGGCCGACCTTCTCTGGCTTCAGGAGCGGGGATTGGACGTGCGACACCCCGGCACGATGCGGGCACGCACCGATGGAGGCCCGGTGGATGTGACCTTCGCCCGCATCGATGCCGAGGAGGCCGCGCGCTACGGGTTGGGGGACGGGCTTACCGAAAGGGTGATGGTGAACGAGCTAGGTGCACGACGGTTTGGCATCGTCCCCGGCGACACCTTGCGCCTCCGGGCCGGTGGCCAATCTCGATCGGTGGAGGTGGCGCATGTGTTCCGCGATTTTGGTGCGCCAACGCCGCGAGTCATCGCGCCGGAGACCTTGGCGGCAGCGTTCCCGGGCGTACCGATCCAAAGGGACCGCCTGTTTGTTCGTGCAACTGGCGGGGAAGGAGGTGCGATCGCCGGGGAGGTGCGGGGACGATGGCCGGATAGCCGCGTCCAGGATCAAGGACAGCTTCGCGCCTTGGCAGAGGATGTGTTCAACGCGTCCTTTGCCGTCGCCGCCGGGCTCGCTGTGCTGGCACTGGTGGTGGCGGCGGTGGGGCTATATGGCGTGTTGACGGTGTTGCAGACACGACGTGGCCCGGAGTTCCGTCTGCTCCATGCCATGGGAATGCCCCGGTCCACCATGTGGCGCATGGCGCTGATCCAGTGCGCCGTGCTCGGTGCGGTCGCGACGGTGGCCGCGATCCCACTCGGCTACGCGACCGCATGGGTGCTCTGTAGCTTCGTCAGCCCAGCCGCCTTCGGTTGGAGCATCAACATCAATCCCGACCTCGGCGCGACGTTGACCCCGATAGGTTGGGGAATGCTGGCGGCGCTCGCGGCGGGTGCGCTGCCGAGCTGGCGATCCGCGTTTCCGAGCCCAGCACCAGCGGATGAGTAGCTACGGCTACCAGCCCACGCTGGCGCGCCCTGAAGGGCGCGTCGGCAGTTGCTGCGCAACCGCATGCCTGCTGGCGTTGCTTGTGCTGGCACTTGCCGCTGCCGGCTGCACCGAGCCGGTCGCCGAGGGCGGGCGCCTCAGCACGGTACTCGGCGGTGAAGAGCTCGACGGCTTCCGCCGAGCGACCATGCCCGCGAGCATCGAGTTCCCCAGGGACCACGGTGCCCATCCGGATTTCCGTAGCGAGTGGTGGTACTTCACTGCCGTGCTACACGACGCCCGGGGTCGTGATTTCGGCGTGCAGTTCACGCTGTTCCGCCAGGCGCTCCTGCCCCACAGCGGCCGCGGGCCTTGGCGCACCGCCCAGGTGTACATGGGGCACCTTGCCGTCTCCGACGTGGAGGCGGGCATCCATCATCAAGCCGAGCGTCTGGTGCGGGGGCATCCACGGCTCGCTGGCGTCAGCCATGTGCCGAATGTCCCGGCGGCACCGGCACCTGCGTCCAAGGCATCGTTCGCCGCTTGGATCGAAGGCTGGCGGTTGGCGTCGGTGTCCACGGCCTTTCTGCCCATGACGCTCATTGCCGAGGACGCGAAGATTGGGCTCGATCTGCACTTGGAACAGACCAAGCCCATCGTCCTGCAAGGCGATGCCGGCTTCTCCGCCAAGGGCCCGGCGAATGCTTCCTACTACTACTCCGTGCCGCGTCTTGCCGTCTCCGGGACCGTTCGCGTGGCCGGAGACAGCCATGAGGTCACCGGCCGCGGCTGGCTGGACCGGGAATGGAGCACCAGCGTGCTGGCACGCGAGTACGCCGGCTGGGACTGGTTCGCTCTACAGCTCGACGACGGCCGCGACTTCATGCTCTATCAACTGCGCCGTCGCGATGGCGCGCAGGATGCCTACAACGGCGCCACCGCAATCGACCCCGGCGGCGACGCAAAACGTCTCGATCCCGCCGACGTGCGTCTAACCGCAACGCACTCGTGGCGCGGCTGGCCGGTGCGATGGGAGCTGTCGGTCGGCGACGAGCGCTTCGCTATCGTCGCGGCCTTTGACGATCAGGTGATGGAGACGTTCGTGCGGTATTGGGAAGGATTGGTGTGGGTGGAGAGCGAAAGCGGCGAGCGACTCGGTTCCGGCTACATGGAACTCACGGGCTACTAACGAGGGGAAAACTGGTGGCAGACGAAGACTTGATTTGGCAGCGCGAACGATCGGAGCCGGGCCCGGACTTGCGCATTCTCAACGTGCGGCACGACTGGATGCGCCACCCCAAAGGCGAGCCCTTGCTCAAGCGGTTGGTGCTCGAGTCCGTCGACTGGATCAACATCGTCGCCTTGACGCCAGAGGGCCTGTCGGTGATGGTCAAGCAATTCCGCTTCGGAATTGGCGACTGCACCGTAGAGACAGCCGGCGGTATGGTCGATCCCGGCGAGACTCCACTCGAGGCCGCCCAGCGTGAACTGCTCGAGGAAACCGGCTACGGCGGTGGCGAATGGTCTTCCCTCGGCGCCGTTGAGCCGAACCCAGCCATCCACCCGCACCTCTGCCACCACTTTCTCGCCAAGGACGTCGAACGCATCGCCGAACCCACACCCGGCGAGGGCGAGGCCATTCGAGTTTGCCTGATGACCGTCGACGAAATCCGCGCAGAAGTGGCAGCCGGTCGCATCCGGCACGTGCTGGCGCTCTCAGCGATGTCTCGGGCGTTCCCGCTGTTTCCCTTGCTGCCGCCTGCTTGAGGGATGCGCGGCGAAAGCGAAGCGGGCAATCGGCCGCCGCCACGCCGTTCGGCTACGGTATATTCCGCGCTTGTCCCTTGATGGCCGCCAGCGCCGCCGAGCCATGCGCGGATTCACCACCAGCGTCGTGCATTCGGACCGTTCGAGTCCCATCGAGCACGGCTCGCTGCAAAAGCCTATCCACGCCACCGTCGCCTATGGCTACGACGACGTGCAGGACCTTGCGGACGTTTTCCAGGGCAAGAGCAGCGGCTATTCCTATGGCCGGCAGGTGAATCCAACCGTCTCGGCGCTCGAAGAAAAAATCACGCGCATGGAAAACAGTGTCGCCACGGTGTGCTTCGGCACCGGCATGGGAGCCATCGGTACGCTGCTGTTCGCTTTGCTGCGGCGGGGAGACCATTTCGTCTCCAGTTCGTTTCTGTTCGGCAACACCAACAGCCTGTTCCAGAGCTTCGCGGCGCATGGCATCGAAGTGAGCTTCGTCGACGCGACGAAAACCGACGCCGTTGCCGAGGCGATCCGACCCGAAACCAAGCTCGTGTTCGTCGAGACCATTGCCAACCCGGTAACGCAGGTGAGCGATCTGGCCGGCATCGGCACGCTGTGCCGCGAGCACGGGCTGGTCTATGTCGTGGACAACACCATGACCTCACCCTATCTCTTCCAGCCGCGCACGGTGGACGCCTCGCTGATCGTGACGAGCCTGACGAAGTATGTTGGCGGCCACGGCAACGCCCTGGGCGGATCGGTGACCGAGACGGGCCGCTTCGATTGGACCGCCTACGACAACATCTACGACACCTATCGCAAGGGCGACCCCGCCAAGTGGGGCATCACGCAGATCCGCAAGAAGGGCCTGCGCGACTGCGGAGCCGCCATCGGCGCGGAAGCGGCGCACCACTTGGGCGTCGGCGCGGAAACCCTTGCGTTGCGCATGGAACGCCAATGCGCGAGTGCAGCGGCGTTGGCCGGATATCTAGCCGGCCACCCAGGCGTCGCGAAGGTCTTCTATCCGGGCCTGCGCATCCATCCGGAGTACGACCGCGCCAAGGGGTTGTTCCGCCACCCCGGTGCATTGTTCAGCTTCGAACTCGCCGACGGCATCGAGCCGTTCCCCTACCTGAACCGCCTGAAGATCGTCGTCAAGTCGAGCAACCTAGGCGACAACCGCACGCTGGCGATCCCGGTCGCCCACACGATCTACCACGAGATGGGCCCGGAACGCCGCGCCAGCATGGGCATCGCCGACTCCCTGATCCGAATCTCGGTCGGCATCGAAGAAACGGAAGACTTGATCGCGGACTTCCGCGCCGCGTTCCCCAACGCATCCGATCAACCACATTCGTCTTGATGTACCGAGGGCAGCCGACGATTTTCCAGGCAATGCACCGGCGCTTGATCCAGCAAGGCGTGCGCCGCCAAAGAGGGAAACATGGACAGACTAGCTGACAAGACCGCCATCATCACCGGAGGCGCCGGGGGTATCGGCGCCGGCGCCGCGCGCCTCTTTGCCGCCGAGGGCGCCAACGTCCTCATCGTCGATCTCTCCGAGGATGCGCTCGAGCGCACGGTGCGGGACATCGGCAGCAATCGGGTGAGCTACTGCGTTGCCGACGTGACGCAGGCAGACGACAACGAGCGCATGTTCGCCACCGCCGAGGAGCGCTATGGCGGCGTTGATGCGTTTCTCGCCAATGCCGGCATCGAGGGCGCGGTGGCGCCCATCGTCGAGACCCGGGAAGAGGACTTCGACCGCGTCATTGCCGTGAACGTCAAGGGCGTCTGGCTCGGCATCAAGTATGCGATTCCGGCGATGGCGAAGCGTGGCGGCGGCAGCATCGTCGTCACCTCTAGCGTCGCGGGTCTCTCCGGTACACCTGGCATTGCCCCGTATGGAACCAGCAAGCACGCAGTGATCGGCCTCATGCGAGCGGCGGCGCGGGAGTGCGCACCCATGAACATCCGCGTCAACACCGTCAATCCGTCTCCGGTCGAAACGCGCATGATGCGCAGCCTCGAGGCCGGCATGTCGCCCGATGACCCGGAGGCGGCGCGCGAACGCATCCGCGGCACCGTGCCGCTCGGCCGCTATGCAGAGCCGGAGGACATCGCCAAGGTGATGCTGTTCCTCGCCAGTGACGACGCGGCCTTCGTCACCGGCTCCATCTACAAGGCAGACGGCGGCGCAAGCGCCTACTGACCGCGGGCCGCAACGGTTCCAAGTTAGCGAAACACACGGAGGATTCCCTTGCCCACCCTAGTGATGGACACGAACCTGTCCCTGCCCAACAAGCGCTCCGGCAAGGTGCGCGACCTTTACGACGTGACGATGCCGAACGGCGACGAAGCGCTTCTCATCATCGCCACCGACCGCATCAGCGCCTTCGACGTGGTGATGGCCAACGGCCTGCCCGGCAAGGGCGTGGTGCTGACGCAGATCTCCCGCTTCTGGTTCGACCACTTTGGCGACGAGGTGCCGCACCATCTCATCTCCACGGATGTCGCCGACATTCCGGGATTAAGCGACGATGAGCGTCGCGAGCTCGCCGGGCGCGTCACGCTTTGCCGGAAGACCGAAGTGCTGCCCGTGGAATGCATCGCCCGGGGCTACCTTGCCGGCAGCGGCTGGAAGGACTATCAGCGGTCCGGCGCCGTCTGCGGCATCGAACTGCCAAAGAGCCTCGACAACGGCGACCGTCTCGAAGAGCCGATTTTCACGCCCTCCACCAAGGCGGACACAGGCCACGACGAGAACATCAGCTTCGAGGAAGGCGCGGCCATCGTCGGCAATGACACCATGCGCTGGCTGGGGAACACGACGCTTTCGCTTTACTCGCGAGCACGCGAGTACGCCTTTAAGCGCGGCATCATCCTGGCCGACACCAAGTTCGAGTTCGGCACGGTGGACGGCGCCGACGCACCCCTGCTCATCGACGAGATCTTCACCCCGGACAGCTCCCGCTTCTGGCCGCTGGACGAGTGGGCACCAGGCGGCGAGCAGCCGAGTTTCGACAAGCAATACGTGCGCAACTATCTGGAGACCGTGGTTGCCGCCGGCGGCTGGGACAAGACGCCGCCGGGCCCCGAACTGCCGGCACAGGTGCTCGAAGACACCATGGCGCGCTATCTCGAAGCCTATGAACGGCTCACGGGGCACGCGCTCGATCTCGGTTGACTGCGCAGAGGCACACGTGAAGCTCCGCTACGGCTGCAACCCGCATCAGGGTCAAGCTGCGTTCGCCGCGACGGATGCTGTGCGCGTGCTTGCTGGTGCGCCGTCCATGATCAACATGCTCGACGCGCTCAACGCGTGGCAACTGGTGCGCGAGTTGCGCGCCGCCCTGGACCTGCCCGCCGCCGCCTCGTTCAAGCACCTCTCGCCGGCGGGAGCTGCGGTAGCGGTGGAACTCGGCGACGATTTGCGTCGTGCCTACGAGGTGGGAGAGCGCGAGCTTTCCCCGCTGGCCACGGCCTATGTGCGCGCCCGCGGCGCCGATCCGAAATCCTCCTTTGGCGACTTCGTCGGGCTTTCGGATCCAGTGGACTACGCCACAGCCAACTACCTCAAGGGCGTCGTCAGCGACGGCGTGATCGCGCCCGGCTTCGAGCAGGGGGCACTCGCGACCCTCGCGGCCAAGAAGGGCGGCTCCTTCCTCGTCATCGAGGCCAACGCGGACTATGCGCCACCGGAACGGGAGACACGGGAGGTGTTTGGCGTCGCGTTGACGCAGGAGCGCAACAGCCGCCCGATCAGCGTGCGCGATCTGGCCGATGTGGTGTGCGGCGAACTCACCGGCGAAGCCAAGTGCGACCTGATGCTCGCGCTCATCACGCTCAAGTACACGCAGTCGAACTCGGTGGCCTATGCCCTGGGCGGCCAGATGATCGGCATCGGCGCCGGGCAGCAGTCGCGGGTGGACTGCACGCGCCTAGCCGGGGCCAAGGCCGACACGTGGCATTTGGGAAGGCATCCGAAGGTGCTTGGCCTCGCCTTTCGGCGCGGCGTGCGCCGCCAGGAACGCATCAACTGGCGCGTGCGTTTCATCGACGACGACATGACGCCCGACGAAAGCGCGACATTCGCCGCTGCGCTCGGCAAACCGGCGGCGCCGCTTACCGCTCGGGAGCGCAGCGCCTGGCTTGCAGAACTTGACGGCGTCTCGCTTGCCAGCGACGGCTTCCTGCCCTTCCGCGACAACGTGGACCATGCCGCTCGCCACGGCGTGCGTTTCATCGCCCAGCCGGGCGGCTCCGCGCGCGACGCCGAAGTCGAGCAAGCCTGCCAAGACCACGATATCGCCATGGCGCACACGGGCCTGCGCCTCTTCCATCACTGAAGTCGCACATGGCTATGGACTGGGCAAGCTACAAGGCGGCGTGCGACCGTCCCGAAGTCCTTTCGCGCTGGATGCTCATCGAAACCGCAGCCCTCGTCGAACCGACGCTGCGGCAGCGCTTGCTGGCAACGCTGGCCGATCCGTTGCCGAAGCCCAAAGATCACCGGGGAGGTACCGATACCGACATGTTCGAGGTGACGCTATGCGCCGATGACATCCGGTCGGTGCGTCGCGCCGTCGAATGTGCAGTGGCGGCAGGCATCACGACGCCGCGCACCGTCGCCCGCGGCCTCGGCGGCTTCGCCGAAGCATGGCGCGAGCTCGAACAAGCCAGCGTCAGAACGGATTGAGCATGTTCAGGCGCGTCTTCATCGCCAATCGCGGCGTCGTGGCCCGCCGCATCGTCCGGGCCTGTTCGGAACTCGGCGTCGAAAGCGTGGCAGCGTACTCAGACCTCGACCGCGCCGCGCCGCACGTCGCCGAAGCCACCGCCAGCGCTCGCCTGCCCGGTTACCGTGCGGCCGACACCTACGTCAACATCGAGCGCGTCATCGCCGCCGCGAAGTCGGCAGGTGCCGACGCATTGCACCCCGGCTATGGCTTCCTCGCGGAGAACCCCGACTTCGCGAGTCGCGTCGCCGCTGCCGGCATCGCCTTCATCGGCCCTGCCCCGGACGCAATCCGCACATTCGGCGAGAAAACAGGTGCCCGCCGACACATGGAGCAAGCGGGCTTTCCGGTCGCACCGGGGTCTGAATTGATCGAGGACGAACGCGCCCTCTCGGCCGCGGCGCGACGCATTGGCTGGCCCGTGATGCTGAAGCCGGCGGCAGGCGGGGGCGGCATCGGAATGCGCGTAGCCCGGAGCGAGGCCGAACTCGTCGCCGCCTTCGCGAGCGCCAAGGCCCTCGCCCAAGGCGCATTCGGCAACGCCGCCGTGTACCTCGAAGCACTGTTGCCAAACCCCCGCCACATCGAGCTGCAAATGCTCGGCGACGGCGAACGCGTGCGCTGCGTCGGCGAACGCGAATGCTCGGTGCAACGGCGTCACCAGAAGGTGATCGAGGAGGCACCGGCACCCGGTGTCCGGTCCGGCCACCTTGCCGACATCGGCGAGCGTGCGGTTGCCGCGCTTGAAGCAACGGGCTACACGAGCCTGGGGACTGTGGAGACACTGCTGGCCAAGAGGCGATTCGCGTTCCTCGAGGTCAACACGAGGCTTCAGGTGGAGCACGGCGTGACGGAGGAAGTCACTGGCCTTGATCTGGTGCAGTTGCAGATTCGCCTCGCGGCCGGTGAACGACTGGACGAGCTGCTGCCGCCAGAGCGTGCCCCGCTAGGGGGCTGCGCCCTAGCCGAAGTGGTGAACGATAGCGAGCCCGTAGGCCAGCAGTTGCGAAGCAACTGCCGACGCGCCCGCAAGGGCGCGCAAGCGCCTGCCCGCTTTGCGGTGCAAGCGCGCATCTACGCCGAGGATTCGCGGCGCATGTTGCCGTCCACGGGAACGCTTTCCGCCTACCGGCCACCCCGCCTCACCGGCGTTCGCGTGGAAGCGGGTTACGCCGAAGGCCAGGCGATGACGCCCTACTACGACCCGCTGCTCGCCAAGGTCATCGGCACCGGCGCCACCCGCGAGCTCGCCATCGGCCGAACGCTCGTTGGCGTCAAGGCGTTCGAGATTCGCGGCGTTGACACCAACCGCGACCTGCTGCAAGCCATCCTGCGCCACCCCGACTTTCTCGCCGGCAAGGTCCACACAGGTTGGCTCGAGTCGCGTCTCAAGGCCGCACCAGCACCGGCTGGCGCACCGCTTCTGCTATAAAGGCGCGTTTCGACAAACGCGCAGGGCTTCGCCGGTTCCGGCGCGTGGGCATGACGAGTTCGCGAAAAAGGGGTGGTTCATGGCGCGAGTGCAGATCGAGAGTGAGGTCACGGGCAACGTCTGGAAGGTCGAGGTTGCCGCCGGCGATGCGGTGCAGGAAGGCGATGTGCTCATCATCTTGGAGTCCATGAAGATGGAAATCCCGGTGGAGGCACCAGAGGCCGGCAAGGTGGCGGAACTCCTGGTGGCGCCGGAAGACTCGGTGGAGGAGGATCAGGTGGTCGCGGTCATCGAGACCGCCTGACGGTGCCCGAAGCGCCAGGCAGCGCCGCCATACGCCTCGCTGGCTCGGCGTCTGGCCCCAGCCCCCACCTACCACCTTGCACCGTAGAATGACGCTGTCGCGCCATTCCTACGGCGCAAGCTCTAGATCACGGCAAAGAGCGTCGCGATGAGTTGGGAACCGGAAGTCAAGGAAATCGAGCGCCGCCGCAAGCTCGCGCAGGTGCAGGGCGGTAAGGACGGCATTGCCCGCCAGCACGCCAGCGGCCGGCTGACGATCCGCGAACGCATCGACGCGCTCGTGGACGCGGGTTCGTTTCAGGAGCAGGGCCTCGCTACCGCCATTCCAGACTACGACGATGACGACAATCTCACCGGCTACGTGCCCGCGAACTACGTCGTCGGCTTCGGCCGCATCGACGGCCGCCGGGTCGTGGTGGGCGGCGAGGACTTCACGCTGAAGGGCGGCTCGCCGAATGCCGCTGGCCTGCGCAAGAGTGTTTATGCAGAACACATGGCGGTGCAGTTCAAGGTGCCCCTGGTGCGCTGTCTCGAAGGCGGCGGCGGCAGCGTCAAGGGCGGCGGCGGACGCAAGGGCGGCACGGTCGGCGAACCCGTGTTCAGCGCCCCGCGTTTTCGCATCATCGCCGATGCCATGGGGCAGGTTCCCGTGGTCTCCACCGCCGGTGGCGCCGTGGCCGGCTTCCCCGCCGGACGCATGGTGGCCGCGCACTTCGCCGTCATGGCGCGGCAAACGGCACAAGTGATGATCGGCGGCCCGAAGCTGGTGGAACGAGCGCTCGGGGTGAGCCTCACCAAGGACGAACTCGGCGGCGCCCACATCCACTGCAAGAGCGGCATCGTCGACAACATCGCCGAAGACGAACACGACGCCTTCCGCCAGACCCGACAGTTCCTGAGCTACCTGCCCACCAACGTCCACCAGCGCGCGCCCCGCATCGACTGCGCCGACGATCCAGAGCGCATGGAGGAGGAGCTCCTCACCGCCATCCCGCGCGATTCCAACGCACCGTTCGACGTGCGCGAGATCGTCCGCATGGTGATGGACGAGGACTCCGTGTTCGAGATGGGGCGCGAATACGGCCCGAGCCAGATGGCGGCGCTCGCACGGCTGAACGGCCAGCCGGTGGGCGTGCTCGCCAACGACTGCCGCCACTACGCCGGCGCCATGACTGCAGAGGCAGGGCAGAAGTACCGCCGCTTCGTGGAAATGTGCGACACCTTCCACGTGCCCATCGTTAACTTCGTCGATCAGCCGGGGTTCATGATCGGCCCCGAGGCGGAACGCAACGGCACCATCCGCTACGGCATGGCGGCGGTCTGCGCGGCGGCGCAAGCAACCGTGCCGTGGGCCTCGATCCAGATCCACAAGGGCTTCGGCGTCGCCACCGCTGCCCACTACGGCCCCAACGCCTACGTGCTCGCCTGGCCCTCCGTGGAATCCGGTGCCTTGCCGCTCGAAGGCGGAGTCGCGGTGGCGTTCCACCGGGAGATCGCGGCTGCCGAAAACCCCGACGAAAAGCGCCGCGAAATCGAGGAGCAACTACGACAGGCAAGGTCGCCCTTTCCGCGCGCCGAGTCCTTCGCCGTCCACGAACTCATCGACCCACGCGAAACCCGCCCCATGCTCTGCCGCTGGGTGGACTGGATTCAGCCGCAGCTAGAGGAACTCACCGGCCCCACCACCTTCATGATGCGCCCCTGACCATGCCGGCGCTGGTGCTTTCCCTCGGTAGCGCCGTGATCCTTGGAGGAGGCCTCTGGCTCCTCATCGGTGCCCGCCTGAATCTGAACCCCGACGCCACCCAAAACGACATCCTCAACGTCTTCGCCTACATAGCCGCCCTCCTCCCCATCTGCTTCGCCCTAGTTTTCTTTGTGCTGGGAAGCCTCTGATCCACGGGCTTCTCTCGGCCACATCCGGTTCATCCCCGTGCGGGCAGCGGTGCCCTGACGCAGGTACCGTCGTGCAGGCGGCGAGATGCTCTCCCCAAACCGTTTCTTCCTTAGCGCGGTGCGGCAGCCCGCAGGGTGCTTCCCGCACGGGAACATTTCGACCCCGAGGTCACGGCAATCCTCGCCAACCTCCCCGAACGGGAATTTTCCCTTGCTTTTGCCGCGTTCCACACGGTATGTTCCCGTACAGGAACACAGACACGTCTCGCCGTTCAGAGGATGCCATGACCGTATCCGCGCAATCGATCGGTCGCACCGTCAGGGAGGTCCGACACAGCCTTGGCGTCACCCAACGCCAGTTGGCAATGACCGCTGGCACTGGCCTGCGCTTCGTCATTGAACTGGAGCAGGGCAAGCCCACCTGCCAGCTCGAAAGGGTCCTGGCCGTGCTGCACGCCTTGGGAGTGGATGTCGTGCTCAACCCACCCCCCGTCGGCGAAGGTGCCTAAACCGCGTGCGAACGCTCGACGTTTACCTCCACGGCGACCTGGTCGGACGACTCATCCTGCGCAACAACGGGCGGATGACGTTCGAGTATCTCGAGCGCTGGCTTGACAGCACCCAGGCCGTGCCACTTTCCCATTCGCTGCCGCTACAAGCGAAGCGCTTCTCGCAAGGTGAATGCGAACCCTTCTTCGGCGGCCTCCTGCCCGAAGCGGACAATCGTCGCCTGATCGCACGCTTTTTCCACATCAGCGAGCGCAACGACTTCGCGCTTCTCGAACGCATCGGCGACGAGTGCGCCGGTGCGGTCTTACTTCGCCCGGCAGAGGAAACGGACGCACAGGAAGAGCGCTTGCTGCCACTCGCCGAGAAGGATCTGGCGGCAGCGCTTGCCGAACTTCCGCAACGCCCGCTGCTTGTGGGAACCGACGGATTGCGGCTTTCCCTCGCCGGGGCGCAGGACAAGCTCGCGGTGCGACTCGAAGGCGACGACTTCTTTCTCCCGCTTGGTGCCGCCGTCAGCACGCACATCATCAAGCCCGCCATTGCCGGCTACGAGGGCTTGGTGTTCAACGAGGCGTTCTGCCTGTTGCTTGCCGCCGCCTCCGGACTGCCGACCGCACAATGCCGCGTTGGCAATGCCGGCGGCATCGACTTTCTGCTCGTCCAACGGTTCGACCGCGCGAGGACCGAAGACGGCCGTGTCAAGCGCACTCATCAGGAGGATTTCTGCCAAGCGCTAGGCGTTCGCACCGACAGGAAGTATCAAGCTGACGGCGGCCCAAGCCTAAGGCAATGCTTCGCCCTGCTGCGCCAGGCATCAAGCGCGCCGGTCTTGGACCTGACAGCGCTCCTCAATGCCGTCACCTTCAATCTCATCATTGGCAACCACGATGCCCACGGGAAGAACTTCGCCCTGATGCGCGAGCCGGGTCAGGTGCGCTTTGCGCCGCTATACGATCTGGTTTGCACCGCTGTGTTTCCGAACCTGAGCACACGCTTGGCAATGCGGATCGGTCGCCAGACCGACTCGATGCGCGTCTCGACAGCGGACCTGGATCGCATGGCAACGGACGCTGGGCTGGCGCGACCCTTGGCAATTCAGAGTGTTCGCGAGCTCGTAGCCACCATTCGCGGCCAAATCGCCTCGGTCGCCGCCCAGGAACCACGATTTGCGCCCACCGCCACCCACGTCGCCCAACGCGCCGAGCATTTCGCCAAATCCTTGGGCGCTTGACCGAAAGCCTGACCTTACGTTGACCACGCTTGTAGCGCGCGTGGGCCAACAGACGAAGCGCGTAGTGACTCACGGTAGAGCCGGGTCCAAGGAGAAAACATAGACACGCCCTGCGGCGGGATCGCCCAAAAAACAATGGCATCGGGGAAGTCACGCCAAGCAACTCTCGGGGGGTGCTTCATCGCGCTTTGTCTGACGTCATACAAGCAGGAAGTCCGCGGGGCGCAAGATGTCGACTCCACGAAACGGCGACACAACCAGCAAGTCTTGGTCGCCCGAGACGAGATAGCGGGCCTCGCCGCGCAACGCCACTTCGAGGAACTTGTCGTCGTCAGGATCTCGGCAGCCTAGCTGACGACCGTAGATCCTCACCAGTTCAGACACGCGTTGCAGACGGTCGGTGTACCTGGCTCGACCCTCGTCGTCGATGTAGCGGTCGAACTTGGGCCTGCATAGCCGGGTTTCCAACTCCGCGAGGGTTTCCGTAGAGAAGAGCAGCGCGCCACCCCGCTTCTCCACCACTTCAAGCGCCTTGTTCGGGACGCTCGACGGTCGGAGAGCGGCACTGATCAAGACGTTGGTGTCGAAGACATATCCCTCAGCTCTCGTCGGCAAGGAGCCTTTCAAGCTCCGCATCCGTCAGCCCTCGTCGGGTGGCTTCCCTGCCGATTTCGTTCATGGTCGCCCGGAGCTCCTTCCAGGCTTGCTCGCGTGACGGGTCGCTGCGGGCCTCGCTCGGAGGCACGGCATGAAAAAGTCCCCCACCGGAATGGCTGTCGCGGCCAAGCAGCAGAGGGCCGCGAAACGCCGTAGCGAAATGGAGCGTCACGGACGCCTTCGGGCTGCCCCCCTTTGGCCCAACCGAAATCTCCGAGAGTGCCAGTCTTTCCGGGGCAGGAATACCGCGACGAGCACACTCCGCATACAGGTCTTTAGCAATGGCGGCACGAGCGCGGCTCTTGCTCTTCGCGTGGCGGGTGGCCAAGTAGGGCGTCACGCTCTCCCAAGTAGCAGCCGGGCCGACAACCGGATCGCCATCGCTGAGCGGAAGAGCCGCCAGACGGAACCGCCCTACGGAACCTGCCCGCAAGTCGTGCAAGGCCCGTACAGTCCGATCGAACATCTGCCGTGCGGGGCCTTGCGGAGCCTTCGCATGATCCCCACGCCATGGCGCTACCACCAAGAGACGCTCAATCCAATCGCGTTGGCCGTGTTGGCCTGTGTCAGCCGCCACGAAAATGTGCCCATCGTGCGGAGAACGATCGGGACTGCCATCGTCTTCGTGGCCGGAGAACAGGCGGCTTACCCTCCCACGGTCGTCACGAGCCAGGGCCATGAGAGCGCGCCGCAGGGCCAGCAATAGCACCGCACCATCCGGTCTTGAAACTCGCACGCCCGTGTCGAACCGCAGAGCGAAAAGGTCGCAGTGGTCGTGCACGACCGGCTCCATCAGCCCTAAGCCGGTAAAGCGACCGTCGCCGATCGCGAGGGGGCCCGACACTTCACTCGGAAACTCAATCTCCACGTGCCACATCGCCATCGGTGAGAAGCGCGAACCGTTCGCGAACGCATCAGCGCGCGCGCCACGACGCTGCAACGGCTCTCGCTGGACGGCGATGCTCGATGGCTTCGTGCGAACGCCAGCATCGCGCAGCGCTTGCACTACGGCAGCGGTTGCCCGCGCCTCGTCCTCCCGTCGTTGGTGCGCATCGCCGGCAGGGCGTCGACGCGCCCGGGATAGCGCCACTGCCGTCACGCTGCGAAACAGGCGCGATGGGCGTCTGAAGCGATCCGCCATGGTCTCGTCGCCCGTCGAGACAAGCTTGCCCGACCAGGTCTCTCCAGTGGCTGGGTCCATGGGCGCGAGACCTGCGAATGCCCACTCAAGGTCACGGCTGCTAATAGGGCACTCTCGGGGGACTTCAACCGTCACGCGGCGGATTGAAGGGTCCGTGTGCTGCGTTCCGATGGACGGGATGGGGAGGATTCGCGGTCGAAGTACCAAATCATGCCTGTCGGCGTTCCGCCCAACAACGAGTCGCTCGACCTCTGGGCTTTTTCGAGGAAGTGCGTCTTGCAGCTTTCGCGCCGCTTGGTTCCGGATGCCTACTACGAAAGCCGCGGCGGAATGAAGCGGTCGAGGAGCGAACCGGCTCTCATCCCTCACCTCGAAGTGCAGCCATCGTGGCGGAGCTTCATAGCCAACGTAGCGAAACCAAGCCTTTGGGGGTTGGGTGAACCTTGTCTGGCCATCATTGCTGGACAGGCGCTGTCGCCTCCCCTGTTGGCGCACGAGTAGGCTAGTCAAGGAACCGGGCCCTGGCACGGCTATCGTTCCCGAGCTGCTCGGTCGCCAGATGGAACCCGCATAGGCGACGAGTCGTGCCTCGGACTCATCGTTACCTAGGACTTCGCCTGTCGCGGCGGCCATGTCCACACCGCGACCAAGCTGATATAGCTGGGTAGCCGTTTCGCAAAGGCGTCGGGCTTGGGCCTCCTGCGTCTCGAACTCCCAGACGTAGAGGATGGGAATCGACGGATCAAACAGGCGTGGTCGCCAAGCCTTACCCACGCGGATCTTCGCTACGTTCCCCGGGTCACCGCCGACCGCGTCGAGGTCGTTGTTGGGTACGAACGTGGATAGTGTTCCCCCAAGGCGCGAAGCCGGCGTTGCGATTCGAGGAGCGGGAAGGTCTTCCAGCCAAGCAAGCGCTTGCTGGTCATTGACGGCAATGGATCCTCCACGAGCAGCGCCCGCCACGAGGCCCTGAAACAGCCTCGCCGGCGACGGTGGCCAGGAACCGCCGTCGAATCCGTCGCCTTCGCCGTGATAGCGGCCGTCATGGATGCGGACCGCGACCATAAGGGACTTATTCATGGCCTACCCTTTCTTTGCGCTCGCGTCTTCCTTGGCAAGTCGCTTGTCGAAGTCCACCTGTCGGTCCTTCCCAACCCCGAAATCGCACGATGCCGCCTGCGCGTATGCGAGCACCGCGTCCTCATCCAAAGGCACGGCGGTACGGACTCCGGCTCGGGAAATGGTCTCCCAAGCACTATCACATTCGGGATCCAGAGTCAGCAGGCAGCCGGCCCTCAGGAACCCGTCCATCGGCGCAGTGGCTGCAACCAGCGCCAAACCGAGAATATAGCGCCGTAGGGCCACGTCGTTGCTCCCGTTGCCCTCTAAGCGTCGGAGCGCGATCAGATTCACAGTTACATTGCGCCGAATCGAGCCTCTTGCGATGACTCCCCCGTGCGTGCCCACGGCAGGCACATGCACGAACCCGCGTTGCGCCAATGGGCTCTTGGGGTTGCCCTCGGACTTCTCCCTATCCGCGTCGGAGAAGACATCTAGGTCGGCGTAGTCAACCGGCGGGTTGTACTGGGCGGAGCGGCGCAGTTCGTCAACGTCCTCTGCTCTGATGGTTGCCTGAATGACCCGCGGGAACTTGACCTGAGTATCTCGGGAATCCCAAACCCCGAACACCAAAGATGTGGGACCAAGCTTGGCTATTGCCGTGGCATCGCCGCGACCGTCGTAGTCCAAAAAGGCGTCATGCACCTCTCCCTTGAGGGCTGTCGAGCGCACGATGGCATCGCCGAGCCGATGCCCCGCCTCAAGGAGGGAGACCGATTTCTCGTTCCCATACCTGATCTCGATCTGCGGCACCAGCGCAGCACGAGGATTCTCCGGGTCGTCGCGCCGCGCTGGCAAAAACGCCGGCTCCATGCGGTTGGCCTGTGCACCAACGCTGTCGATGGTGGCGATCTTGGTACCATCCGCAAGCTCGTCGATGTTGTAGTGGACATTCGCCTCCGAGTACGCATAGGTTGGCGGAAAGATCACGCCGCCCGGACCCTCCACCGGCATCAGTTCCTGACGCAAATGAAGTGCGACTGGGCCGTGCGGGTTGTCCGCCCAATCGTTGATCCGGTCCTCAGTTTCAGCAGTCATTGGCCATTTCCTCGGTAACGTTGGTGATGCAGCGAGCCTGTCCTTCCTGTCCGGGCCAGTCCAAGTGCATCGTGAATCTGCGAAAGGGCGCACCCGGCACGGGCGGTGATTCGGCACCTAGTGTACTGTCTCCAATAGAACAGGTTTTATGACGCATCGGCGATTGCGGT
>VXSY01000197.1 GCA_009837725.1 Gammaproteobacteria bacterium
ATCCCATTATCCCACGAGGCAGACTTTGTTCAGAGCTTCCTTAGCTCGCTTCCCTTGCCGGCAAACGGGTGATCTTCAGCGCCTCCACGATGCCATCGTTGGTGACCATGTACACGAAGTCGTCTGCCTCGATCATGGGCGAGCGCAGGTCGCCGGAGAGCTTGCCACGGCCCATGAAGCGACCGTCGCTCTGGGCCAGCACGTGCAGGTAGCCGTTGACGTCGCCCACCAGCACGTAGTTGTCGAACGCCACGGGGCTCGTGAGTTGGCGATGCTTGAGCGCGTCCTGCTCCCACACCACGGCCGACGTAAGTTGGTTCACCGCCATGATGGCGTCGTCCTCGGTGACGACATAGACATTGCCGTAGCCCTGCGCGAGGTCCAGGAAGCTCGAGGCGTCGCGCTCCCACAGTACCGCTCCGTTCTGCACCCGGATGGCCTTGAGTCGGCCCTGGTAGCCAACGCTGAACAAAAGCCCGCGCTCCGCCACCGGCGTCGAGTCCACGTCCACCACGCGATCGAGTTCGGAACGTCCCTGGGGCAGCATGATGCGCTGTTCCCAGATGGGAGCGCCCGTGGCGAGGTCCACAGCGCCGACCTTGCCGGTGGCAAAGCCGGCGAACACGGCGCCGGAGTCGACGACTGGCGTCGCCGTGCCGCGCAATGACAGGATGGGCACCTGCGTGTCGAAGGACCAACGCGCCGCCCCATCTTCGGCCTCGAGCGCAAGCAGTCGACCATTGCCCGTTTGCGCGATCACCACGTCGCCAGCCGCCACCGGGGGCGCCAGCACTTCACTTGTGACGGGGCTACGCCACAGCTCGTTGCCATCTCCCGCATCGAGCGCCACCACCTCACCGTGCGTGGTCCCCACCAGCACGCGGCCCTCACCGGCACCGACGCCGCCGGTGACGAAAGCCGGGTCGCGTCGATCCCAAACCTTGTAGATGGGCCCGCGATCCGGCAGCCCGATCCGCACAGCCCATATTCGAGCGCCGGTGAAGCGGTTGCGCGCCTCCACCAAGCCGTAGGCATCGGCGAGATAGATGCGGTCAGCCAGCACGGCCGGTTTCATGCGCATGTATTTGCGCCCAAGACCGGCGCCCACCCTGGCACGCCAAACCCGCTCCACAACCACCTCCGCGACAAACGGCGCAAGCGGTTGCGGCTTGCCGTCGTCGCTCGACTCGCCCGAGAAGATCTGCCCCACCGTGTCGGCCCCGGGCAACCGCTGCAATGTCTCGCAGCCGCCAAGAACCATCGCTAGGGCAAGCGTCAGGGCGGCGCCGGCACAATGCCAGCCGCAAAGGCACCTGCGCCGCCAAGGGTGAGTTCGGACGATCACGATGAGCCTTCCTGGTCAGGCTCGGCGCCCTCCTCCACCGGGACGCTGGCGAGCTTCAGTTCAAGAATGCCGAGCCCCGGCGCCACCCTGCCGCCTTCCGTGGCAGCCTCGATGCCGGCTCGGTAGGCGTCGCGTGCGCCAGCAGGATCGCCCTTGGCCACCAGCACGTCACCAGACAGTTCCGCCGCCGCCACCTCGAAACCGCTGCTGCGGATTCGCGCCAGCATGGCGAGGCAGTCGTCGAGTCGATCGAGTTGATAGAGCACCCTAGCGGCGTTCAAGCGCGCCAAGTCTGCGAGCACCGGGAGGTCTGCGGCGTCGATGGCTGCTTCAAGGTGGGCGAGCGCCTCCTCGAACTCCTCCTCGTTGGCCTCGTCGCTGGCGCGATAGAGCAACGCGAACACCTGATAGGCGGTGCCATCGTACTCCTCGTCGATGGTGCCAAGGAGGTCCGCCACTGGCTCTCCCGCCGCGCGCGCCTCCAGATAGCCGAGGAAGGCGTCCGACGCCTCCTCGCCTCGACCTTCGCTCCAACTCTGGTAATAGCGCCAGCCGATCACCGCCCCCACCGCCAGCACCAGCGTGACGATCAAGGACACGCCGTTGGCGTCCCACCATTTCTTCAGGCGTTCCGCCTGTTCCTCGTCGGTCAGGAAGTCCGACACGTCGTCTCCTTTTGCTCCCCGGCAGGCACACCGGCACCGCCATCCGATTCCATTCTCATTGCACTACGCTGACAACCGCCCGGCCAAGCAGTTCCATCCGCATCAGCAATGCTCCTGGCTCTCCCGGCTGACGGCTCCTGACAGGACCACACCCAACCGGCGCCGGTGACAGGAAAACTCGTCCGCATGGGTCCCACTCAGCTGCC
Organism: Gammaproteobacteria bacterium; assembly: GCA_009837725.1. GTDB lineage: Bacteria > Pseudomonadota > Gammaproteobacteria > Pseudomonadales > Azotimanducaceae > VXYL01. The sequence goes on from VXSY01000197.1 coordinate 2,217, forward strand.
CCCGCTGTCGGCTCCTAGCATGGACACCGCCTCGTCCACGGTGAGCGCCTGCTGCTCCTTGCGTTCCCGCAGCCATTTTAGGGAAACGCGTCCACTCTCGATTTCGTCGCCGCCGACGATCACGGCCCAGCCAGCGCCGCTGCGGTCGGCGCGCCGAAGCTGGCTGGCGACGCCAGCGCCCGTCGCCGGAGCCAACACCCTGAGGCCCGTGCGGCGACGCAACTCGTCCGCCACGGCGAGGGCTCGCGTCAGATGTTCTTCGCCAACCACCACGCATTGCACGTCCACCTCGGCGTAGTCCCGCGCCACGCACCGTTCGTGCAGCAGCACCACACGGTCGAGACCGATTCCGAAGCCAGCCGCGGGGGTCGCCGGCCCGCCGAGCAACGCCACCAAGCCATCGTAGCGCCCGCCGCCGCACACCTGCGCCTGGGCGCCAAGCTCGTCGGTGACCCACTCGAAAACCGTATCGTTGTAGTAGTCGAGACCGCGCACGAGGCGGCGATTGACGCGATACTCGATGCCAGCGTCGTCCAGCATCCCGCGCACGGCGGCAAAGTGCGCCACGCCCGTCTCGCTCAGGAAGTCCTCCAGTCGAGGTGCATCCGCCAACGCGGCCCGAGTCGACTCTGCCTTGCTGTCGAGGATGCGCAACGGGTTGGTGTCGAGCCGCCGACGGCTGTCGCCGTCGAGTTCGTCCACAAGGGGCGTCAGATAATCCACCAAGGCCGCACGATAGCGCTCGCGGTCTCGGGCCGAACCGATCGAGTTGATCTCCAAGCGCAGAAACGGGCCAAGCCCGAGTTCGGCAAACGCCCGCGCCAGCATGGCCACGAGTTCGAAATCAAGCTCGGGTCCAGGCAGGCCGAACGCCTCGGCACCGATCTGCGAAAACTCTCGGCTGCGGCCCTTCTGCGGTCGCTCGTAGCGAAACATCGAGCCGTGATACCAGAGCCGTGGCGTGCGCCCGCGCAGCAATCCACCATCGATGCAGGCGCGCACGCAGCCAGCGGTTCCTTCCGGTCGCAGGGACAGATCCTTGCCCTTGCGATCCTTGAGGCTGTACATCTCCTTTTCCACGAGATCCGTGGCTTCGCCGACGCCGCGCTGGAACAGCTCCGTGCCCTCGATGAGGGGCAGGCGAATCTCCTGATAGCCGTGGCCGACCAAGACGTCGAGAATGGTCTCTTCCACCTCCCGCCAGCGCGCGCTCGCCGGCGGCAGGATGTCGCGCATCCCGCGCACTAGTGAGTGGCGCATCAGCTTCCGATCACCAACCTTGCAACGTCGCCGTCGCGCCATTCGTCCAGCACCACGACGTCGCCGTCGAAGGCGAGCTCCGTGCCGGTGGCGTTGCCGAGCACGACATGAAACGGCGCAACCCCTCGCAACGACAGCGAACTGCCAGCGGCTTCAAGGCCGAGATGCACCGCCCTGCCATTGCCGTCACGCACCTCCACCCAGCAGTTTTCGCTGAAGCGAAGGTCAAGCTGGTGCAGGTCGTCGTCGGCAAAGGAGCCGATCGCCACCTCGGCCGCATCGCGGTTGCCGCCGGCACCGACATCGGCCGGTGTCGGATTCACGGCCGCCCGCGCCGAAGGAGCGTCGGCCACGTTGCCGCGCCACGCTTCCCAAGGCGAGTCGCCCGGCCAGAATGCCGCCAGCACCCCAGCCGCAGTAAGCACGATCAGAACCACCACGCCGCCAAAGATGAGCGCCGGCCGCCGCACCGGAATCTCACGCAACGACGGGGCGTTGCCGGGGATCGGCGGTCGCACGGGCGCGGCCGTGACCGGCACCGCGCGTTCGAATCCCGCCACGGCATCGTTGGCATTCACGTTCAGGAGGCTGGCGTAGGCGCGTATGTAGCCGCGCGTGAAGGTGCGCGCTGGTAAGTCGTCGAAGCGATCCTCCTCGATGGCCTGCACCACGGCGTCGCGCAGGTTGAGCATCTCCGCCACGTCGCCGACGTCGAGACCGGCTGCACGGCGTGCTTGACGCAACGTTGCGCCGGGGCCGCGCGGGGGTTCCGGTGCGTCCTCGTTCGCTGGCGGGGCTGGTTCGCTGCCTTGCTCGGCTTCCGCCTTGCGGGAGCGCGGTGACCGCTTTCGAGGAGTCGGCTTGGCGGGTGTTTCGCTCATGGCGGCGCCGCGCTGCCCGAGCGCGTTCGACCGGGTTCGACGGCGATCAAGCGGCGGGCCTGATGTCGCGCCTTGCGCCGGGTTCGGTCGCGCACCTGGCCGACGAGTTGCCCGCACGCGGCCGTGATGTCGTCGCCTCGGGTCGTGCGCAGCATGGTGGGAATGCCGGCGTTCAGGAGGTGAGTCTGGAAGGCACGCACACGGCGCATGGATGGGCGCACGAATTCCGAACCCGCGAATGGATTGAACGGGATCAGGTTCACCTTGCAGCGCAGGTCGCGCAAGAGTTCGGCAAGCTGCACAGCATGGGTGATTTGGTCGTTGACGCCTTCCATGAGCGTGTATTCGATAGTGACGGAGCGGCGGTCGCCGAGCTGGTTCAGCCATTCGCGACAGGCATCGAGAAGCTCGTCGATGGGGTATTTGCGATTGAGCGGCACCAACCGGCTGCGCAGTTCGTCATTCGCGGCGTGCAAGGAGACGGCCAAGGAGACCTCGGAGCGGCTTGCGAGTTCCCGGATGCGGGGCACTACGCCGGCGGTGCTGATGGTGACGCGACGGCGCGAGATGCCGAAGCCCAAGTCGTCGGCGAACACCGATGCGGCGTCCATCACGGCGTCGAAGTTGTAGAGCGGCTCGCCCATGCCCATGAAGACGATGTTGGTGATGCCTCGGCTTGATCCTTCGGCTGCGAGCTCTCGCCTTGCCGCCCACGCCTGGCCGACGATTTCGGCGCGGCTGAGGTTGCCGTTGAAGCCTTGCTTGCCGGTGGCGCAAAAGGCGCAATCGAGGATGCATCCGACTTGAGAGGAGATGCAGAGGGTGGCCCGACCGGCTTCCGGAATGAGCACCGCCTCGACTTGCTCGCTGCCATCGCCCACGGCGACGCTCCACTTGCGGGTGCCGTCGGCTGCGGTGGGGAACGGCGTCAGTTCCGGTGCCTCGATGCAGGCGATTTCCGCTAGGCGGGCGCGGAGGGTGCGGGAGATGTCTGTCATGGCGCCGAACTCGCCGACGCCGGCGTGGTACATCCACTTCATCAACTGCTTGGCGCGCCACGGCTTTTCGCCGAGGCCCACGAAGAACCGCTCGAGTTCGGTGCGGGGCATTCCGAGCAGGTTGACGCGGGCGTCGACTGCCGCTGCCTCGGAATCGGCGCCAGCCCCCTCTGGCGAGCGCGGCGGTGGGTGCTGCGCAACTCTGGTGAGGGGTCTGCTCACGTCGTCCTCTCCGCTCGCTTCAGCGCGGACAGATTTCGTCCGCAGCGAAGAAATAGTCGATCTCGCGCCGCGCCGACTGCGGCGAGTCGGAGCCGTGCACCGCATTGGCATCGATGGATTGCGCGTAGTCGGCGCGAATGGTACCGGGCGCCGCCTCCTTGGGATTGGTAGCGCCCATGAGGTCGCGGTTCACCCGAATGGCGTCGTCGCCTTCGAGCACCTGCACAACGATGGGGCCGGAGCACATGTACTCGACAAGATCCGCAAAGAACGGCTTGCCGCGATGCTCCGCATAAAAGCCCTCGGCCCGCTCCGCAGTCAGGCGCAGCATCTTCGCCCCCACGACGGCTAGCCCTCCATGTTCGAAACGAGAGTAGATTTCGCCAATCAAGTTCCGCGCCACGGCATCGGGCTTGACGATGGAAAGCGTCTGCTCCAAGTCGAATCTCCTGTTGCTTAAGGGCTTGCGCTGTCGGCAACGCTGCCGCAAGCCGGGACCGCTCCAAGCCAAAGCACCCGACCCGGCACAAGAGCATGAAACCTTCGAGAAACCAACACATTGCCGGTGTCTCTAGATGGCGGCGCATCATACACCATTGGGTGCCATTTGAACCTCAACGCTAGGAGCTTGCGCCGCCGACCGAGCGCCCGTACACCACAATCTCCGACGAAGCCCCTCCTGTCACTCCCCTTTGGCGCAAGGGGGAGTCGAAAAGCGCCTCGCTTTTCGGAGGGGCTTCTCGCAGGACGGGTGGGTTTTCAACCCGCTGGCCACGGGTTCGCTTACGCTCACCCCTCCGGCTAGGAGCGTGCTGTCAGCGCCTGCACCACCTGGGCGACGCGAGTGCCGGCGTAGTCCACCTCTTCCTCTGTGGTGAAACGGCCGACGGTGAATCTGAGGGAACTGCCGGCCAAGTCGTCAGGGACACCCATGGCGCGCAGCACATGCGAGGGCTCCACAGTTGCCGAGGTGCAGGCGGAGCCGCTCGACACCGCCACATCGTCGAGAGCCATGAGCAGCGTTTCGCCATCGACTCCCGCGAACGCGACGTTGAGATTGCCCGGAAGGCGGCATTCGAGCGTGCCGTTCAGGCTCGATCCAGCGATCTGCCGCAGATGCGACCACAGACGGTCGCGCAGGCGCCCGACACGGTCGTTCTCGCGTTCGAGGTCGGCGGCGCAGATTCGAGCCGCTTCGCCCATGCCCACCAGTTGATGCGTTGCCAGCGTGCCCGAGCGCATGCCGCGCTCGTGGCCACCGCCGTGAATCTGCGCGGCGATTCTTAGCGGCGGCGACATTCGCACGTATAGCGCGCCGACGCCCTTGGGGCCATACATCTTGTGCGCCGACAGGCTCACGAGGTCTAGCTGATCGGCGACGACATCGATCGGAATCTTGCCGGCGCTCTGCGCCGCATCGGTATGAAAGACGATGCCGCGCTCGCGACAGAGGGCGCCGATGGCGGCAATGTCGTTGACGATCCCAACCTCGTTGTTGACATGCATGATGGAAACGATGCGGGTGTCCGGACGAATCGCCTCGGCCACCGCTTGCGGCGAAACCACGCCGTGGACGTCCGGCGCCACCCGCGTCACGGCGGCGCCGCCGGCCTCGAGCCAAGCGACGGTGTCCAGCACCGCCTTGTGCTCGTAGCTCGACGTGACGATGTGACCGTCGTCGGCAGCCTCCATCACGCCCTTGAGCGCCAGATTGTCGGACTCCGTGGCGCCGGAGGTCCAGACGATCTCGCGCGGGTCGGCACCGATCAGCGCTGCCACCTGCGCGCGCGCCTCCTCCACCAGTTCGGCGGCATTCCAGCCGTAGACATGGGAGGTGGAGGCAGGATTGCCGAAGTCGCCGTCCGTCAGCAGGCAGCGGCTCATCTTCTGCGCCACGCGCGGGTCCACCGGCGCCGTGGCGGAGTAGTCGAGGTATACGGGCGTCTTGGGCGCACCCGAATGCCCCCCGCCGCCGGCAGCGGGTTGATCACTGCGAGTTAGGCGTGCAGACATCGGTCAGTCATCGCAGCTTGATGGGTTCCCTCAGGGTAGGGGTCCGCGCCCCCGCGGCGCGCTCCACATGCGTAAGGATACCGCGCAGCATCGCCACTTCTGTCTCGTCCATGTCCACGCGGGCAAACAGGCGCCGGAGCCTGGTCAGCGACTGCCGGGGCGCAGCCGGGTCGTGGAAGTCAATGAGTCGCAGCACCGCTTCCAAGTGCTCGTGGAAGCCCTCCACGTCGGCGGCGCTGGCCAGCTCCCGGTCCCAGGCCGGCGCACTTGGGTCGGCTTGGACGCCAAGGAAAGCCTTGCGCAACTCATAGCAAACCACCTGCACCGACATGGCGAGATTCAGCGATGCATAGGCCTCGTCGGCCGGAATCACCACATGGACGCGACAGCGCTGCAACTCGTCGTTGGTGAGGCCACTCGCCTCGCGCCCGAACAGCACCGCCACGGGGCGTTCGCCGCCGTGCGCGGCCACGCGTTCGGCGAACTCCGCAGCCGAGTCGGTCGGCCACGGCACCCGCCGCGCCCGCGCGCTAGTGCCGGCGACAAGGCCGCAATCCGCCACCGCGTCGTCCAGCGAGTCGAACACGCGCGCGGCATCGAGCACATCGACCGCTTGCGCAGCGCGCCACTCCGCCTGCGGATCCGGAAAGCGCCGAGGCCCCACCAAGGCAAGGTCCGTGAGCCCCATGTTCTTCATCGCCCGCGCGGCGCCACCGATGTTGCCCGGATGGTCCGGCTCCACGAGAACGATGCGCACGTTCGGCATCAAGGCCGCACGGCTCGCTTGGGCCGTTGCGCCAGCTTCGCCAGCATCGGTTGCGCCAGCTTGACGAAACGGCAGGCAATGGCGCGGGTGTCGCGGGGGTCGATGAGGTCCACCACATCGCCCTTGTGCGCCGCTCGAAACGGCGAGCGCAGCCGCAGCAGACGCTCCTCGATGGCTTCGCGGTGCGCGTCCGGGTCTGGCGCCGCCTCGATCTCGCGCCGGTATGCGGCCGCCACCCCACCCTCAATGGGAATGCCGCCCCACTCACCCGCCGGCCAGCCGAAGCGCAGATTCAGGCCATGCGGATGCCCCAGGCTGTGGGGCGCATCCGCAGCGACGCCATACGCCTTGCGAACGTTGAACTCCACCTTCGGCACCTCTGCCTCGGCGCTGGCGATGAGCGCCCGGATGCCGCGCCGCATGGTGGCCTTGCGTTCGGCGTGGGAGCCGAGCATGAAGCCCGGCATGTCGAGGAAGACCACCACCGGCAGGTTGAAGGCATCGCAGAGGTCCACGAAGTGGGCGTACTTGTCGGCGGCGGGACCATCCATGGCACCGGCCATCTTCAATGGATCGCTGCCGATGATGCCGACGCTGTAGCCGTCCAAGCGCGCAAAGCCCGTGATCAGCGCCCCGGCCCAGTGCCGCCGCATCTCGAAGAACTCGCCGTTGTCCACCACGAGTTCGATCAGACGCCGCGGGTCGTAACCCTGGCGGCGATTGGGCGGGATGATGTTCAAGAGCTCCTCGGGGCGACGATCGGGCGGATCGCCCGTCTCGACGCGAGGCGCCACGTCGCTCGTGGTGTTCGGCAGATAGGAGATGAAGCGGCGGATTTGATCCAGCGCCTCCTCTTCCGAATCCGCTTCGTTGTCCACTTGGCCGCTTTCGTGGACGTGCATGGCGGCGCCGCCGAGCGCCTCCTTGTCGAGCTTTTCGCCGATGGCGCGGCGCACCACCGGCGGCCCGGAAGGGAAGATCTGCGAACGCCCCTTCACCATGACCGTGAAGTGCGACATCAGCGCAAATGCAGCCGGCGCGCCAGCCACCGAGCCCAGAATGCCGGCCGCCACCGGAACCTTCGTCAGCAAGTCCACGCCCCGCCACCAGAGTTCGCCGGAGGGAAGCCCCATATGACCGGCCGCTTCGTCCGATTTCGAGCTGTGCCCGACGCCTTCCACAAGCTGGATGTACGGAATGCCGTACTGCACGGCCAAGGGCTGCGTGAACTGCCGCTGATGCTTGTGGACGTTGTGTGGACTGCCGCCGGAGATGGTGAAATCATCCCCGCCCACCGCCACCGGGCGACCATCGATCTCGCCAAGGCCCATCACATAGGCACCGGGCGTGAACTCCCTCAGGTTGCCTTCGGCATCGAATTCCGCTGCGCCCACCAAGGGCCCAGCCTCCATGAAGCTGCCCGCGTCCACCAGCTTGTCGATGCGCTCGCGAATTGTGTAGCGCCCGCCAGCATGTTGCCGGGCAATGCGCTCCTCGCCACCCATCTCCGTGGCTAACTCCTTGATGTAGGCAATGTCGTCAATCGCCTTCTCCCAAGGCATGCCGGGCTTCCAGCTCTCGCGCTTTGGATCGATGGGCATGGGTACTTGCTCCCTCAAGTGATGGGGCTCTTAAGGGATGGCATTCTGCCTTCCCTCAACGCCGTTAGGCGCTTTTTCGTCAATGCGCGGTGCGAACGCGCCTTGCGGCGCATAGGGAAGGCTCCAATGCCTTCCCTCCAAGTGTCGTCAGCGTCCGACAGTCACTCCGCCCGAATGCGCCGGAACTTCTGCAACGAGTGGCAGTCGAGCGGAACGAGGCCGCGGTTGCCCCCGCCGCTGTAGATCACTTCGGCAACGTAAAGGTCGCCCTTGGAGTCTGCCCAGATTCCATGCGGGGCGAAGAAATTGCCCGGGCGTACGGGGTCCTTGCCGCCGAAGCGATGGATCAGGGTGCCGTCCAAGTCCAGCACGGCGACGCTTGCATGGGGCGTGTGGGGGAGGACTTCCACGTCCGGGCTTCGTCCCGCGATTTCGCCCAGTTCCGCCACATAGACGATGCCGTCTGCGTCGATGAAGAGGTCGTCGGGACGGGTGACGTGATCCCACTCCGTGAGGTATTCGCCGCCGTGGTCGAACACCTGAATGCGGGAGTTTTCCCGGTCCGCCACCAGTATGCGGTCGTCCTCGTCCACGGCAATGGCGTGTGGCAGGCGGAACTCCCCGGGACCGCCACCAGGCTCCCCCCAGGACTTGAGGTGCTCGCCGGCCGTCGAGAATCGATGCACCCGGGCGTTGCCGTAGCCGTCCGCCACAAACATCTCCCCCGCACTGTCGAGCGCTAGGTTGGTCACCCGGTTGAACGGTCCGCCGCCGTACTGCACCGGGGTCTTGCCCGGATCGAAGCCGGTGTCGGCTGGCTTGTCCTTTTCGCCCAAGGTCTGCAAGAGCTCGCCGTCGGTGTTGAAGATGCGCACGGTGTGGTCAAAATTGTCGGCCGCATAGACGCGGTCGTCCGGGCCGATGTAGAGGCCGTGCGGATTGGTGAACACGCCCTCGCCCCACGCCTTCAGGAAGTTGCCGTCGGCATCGAAGACGATCATCGGATGCTCGCCGCGATTGAAGGCATAGACGCGGTCGCGGGAATCGGTGGCAACGCCGGCCACCTCGACGAAGCTCCATCCCTCTGGCAGCTTCTCCCAACCCTCAATCACTTCGAACTCGATCTGAGCCATGGCCCGCCTCGCCTGTTACGCTTGCCGGTTCACAAGGTAGCACGCGGCAACGAACGCGAGGGGATCAAGCCATGACGCGAAAGGCGCATTTCGGCGCGACCATTCCACAGATCAAGCGCCCTTGGGTCGCCGCGGCAGAGTCGGCGCGGGCCTTCGAGGCCCAGGGCTACGATTCGCTCTGGGTTTGCGACCACCTTTACGGCCCGCAGTCGCCGCAACTACCGATCCTGGAAGCCTGGTCGATGATCTCCGCCCTCGCGGCCATCACCGACCGAGTGGAACTCGGCACGCTGGTAACGCCGGCCGGGATGCGCAACCCCGCCCAACTGGGCAAGACCATCGCCACCGCCGACAACATTGCCGGCGGTCGCGTCATCGCCGGCCTAGGCGGCGGCTGGATGCCCCGCGAGTTCACCGACTTCGGCATGCCCTTCCTCGGCACCGGCGACCGCCTCAAACAGCTTGCGGAAACCGTAACGCTGCTCAAGCGCATGTGGGCCGAAGACGAGGACGAGGTGTCCTTCAACGGCGAGTTCGTCGAGGCCGACAACGTCGTCTGCCAGCCCAAGCCCCCGCGCAAGGTGCCCATCCTCATTGGTGGCGCCGGCGAGAAGGTGACCCTCGCCATCACCGCCCGCGAGGCCGACATCTGGAACAACCTCGCCGGCCATCAAGCCGCGCTCGCACACAAAGTGGACGTGCTCAAGCGCCACTGCGACGCCATCGGCCGAGACTTTGGCGAAATCGTCGTCAGCCAGCAATGCCTCGTCACCATTGCCCCGAACGAGGAAACCCTGGGTCCGATGGCCGACCGAGCGCAGAAGATCTTCGGCGGCCACATGGGCGACCCCAAGGGCCCCCTCGCCATCACCGGCACCCCAGACCGCTGCGCCGAGCAAATCCAGAAACACATCGACCTCGGCTGCACCATGTTCGTGATGGAGTTCTTCGGCAAGGACACCATCGAGCCGGCACAGCTCTTTGCCGAGGAGGTGGCCGTCCACTTCGCCTAGCCGTAGCTGCGAGCGAACACGAGCACGAAGGCCAGCAGCTCGCGCCAAAGAACTGCCAACGCGCCCTCCAGGGCGCTAGGTGGCACTAGCGACCCTCCTCGAACAAAAGCCGCCGGCAAACACCGAAGCAACAGTCCCTGCCGCGCGAGCGCCCCGCTGGACGGAGGGCACCATGAGAGGTGGGGGCTGGGGCCAGACGCCGAGCGTTAGCGAGGGGTTTGGCGGCGCCCGCCCTCCAAGCCTGCCGAAGGCGCGCACGCAGCGGAGCAGCCAAAGCCACCGCAAGTAAGCGTCCCAGACAACACCAACAAGGCGCCACCTCAACAACGCCACCAACAAGCCAGCTTCGACTCGCTGACGCCCGTCGTGCCTTGACATGCCTGCGGCAAGCCATTTCGACTCCCGCGCACGGACGTGGACAAGCCTAGATCCTACGGGGCACGCCACCATCCGATCGGTGGCTCGCGAGAGTGGGCGTATAATCCGTGCTTCGCCCTCCGGCGCCTTCGCCCGCACGTGAGCAGTCCCGACACCCGCATCCCACTTCGTCTTTCGCCTTCGTCGCTTGCGCACACGCGGATGTTCCAAGCCCTTGCGGTGCGCGACTTTCGCTGCCTTTGGGTGTCCAATCTCGCCGCCTCGTTCGCCATGCAGATGCAGATGGTGGCGCGAGGGTGGCTCATCTACGACATGACCAGTTCGCCGCTGGCGCTCACGTGGGTGATGCTGTCGTTCATGCTGCCGTCGTTTGTGTTTTCCCTCGCCGGCGGCGTGGTGGCCGACCGCATGCGCAAGAAAGCCATCATGATCACCTCGCAGCTTCTCAACACGGCTGCGACCCTGCTGCTCGCCACCATCGTCTTCCGCGGCGACGTGACGTTCTGGCACTTCATCTGGTTTGGGCTTTTCAACGGCACGGTGCTTTCTTTCTCCATGCCGGCGCGCGCCTCGGTGATTCCCGAGATCGTCCCCCGCCACGTCGTGGTGAACGCCATGGCCCTGCAGAGTGCCACCTTCAACCTCTCGCGCATCGCCGGCCCCGCCGTGGCCGGCTTCCTCATCGCCTGGTTCGCCGGCGGCGACACCACCTCCCACAGCGGCGTCGGCATCGTCTTCTATGCCATTGCAGGGCTTTACATCGTCGCCGTCAGCGGCACCGCCATGCTGCACTACGACGGCGCCCCGCAACGGGAAACCGAGACCCGCGTGCTGCACGACCTCGCCGAAGGCTTCACCTACATGCGCCGCGAGCGGGTCATCCTGGGCCTCGTCATCATGGGACTGGTGCCGATGACGTTCGGCTGGGCACCAAGCATGTTGATGCCGGCGTTCAATCAGGACGTGATCGGCGGCGACCCCCAGACCCTCGGCTACCTGATGACGGCAATGGGTGTGGGCGCGCTCGCCGGCTCGCTCACCCTGGCCCGGCTCGGCGACATCGGCCACAAGGGCCGCGTGCTCTTCATCGCCGCCTACCTCTGGGCCGTCGCCATAATCGGCTTTTCGCTCTCCGGCGTGCTCGCCATCGCCATGCTGTTCGGCCTGTTCACCGGCGCGTTCAGTTCCGTGATGGGTTCGCTCAACATGAGCGTCGTGCAGCTCGCCGTGCGCCCCGAGATCCGCGGCCGCGTCATGGCCATCAACATGATGACGCACGGGCTCATGCCGCTCTTCTTCCTGCCCATCAGCGCCTTGGCCGAATGGCTCGGCATCGCGACGGCCTTGTTCGCAAGCGGCCTGCTGCTGGCCGCAACTATGCTAGCCACCGGCCGCCTGTTCCCGGAACTCCTGCGCATCGACAAGGGCCACAGCGGCGAAGCCATGCGCCCGGCACCCCGCGAACACCAGTCGGCCGCCGAGACCGGCGTCTCCCTGCCAACCACCGCCACGGAGCCAGGCCGCAGCACTGCCTGAACGAGTTCAGCGCGAAGCGAGCATCCACTCCCAAGCCGGCTGGCAAGTCACACACTGCGGCAGCGAGGGCGGCACGTCGTCTCGATATAGCGTGATGAGGTGCAGCTCTGCATCCGGATACTCCTCCCCAGCCGATTGCAAGGCACGCAGTTCGCGACGCGCGGTGGCTGGATCGCCAAGATCAGCACACACCTGAATGAGTTCCGGCCTGCCGTCCGGCGTTCGAGCCAGGAAATCCACCTCGTAGCCGTCTGCCGTCTTGACATAGGCGACTTCCATTCGACGACGCTCCAACTCCACCAACACGGCGGTTTCCAGCGCGTGGCCAAGGTTGGCTCGGCCGGTGCGGTCGAAGATGGGCATGAGCCCCGTGTCCACCGGATAGACCTTGCGCGGGTTCACCATGCGCTGGCGCTCGGAAGCGGTCTCCATCCAGACCACGCGAACCAGAAAGCAGTCTTCAAGATAGCCGAGCAGTTGATGCACCGTGTCCCGGGCGATGGCGACTCCCTGCGACTTCAGCGCCCGGTGGAACTTCTCCACGCTGAACAAGGCCCCGGCATTGCCGAGCAGGTGCCGTACCAGCCAGCGCAAACCTGCGACGTTGCGCACATCGTGTCGCTCGACCACGTCTCGGAGAATGGCCACATCCACATGGTCGCGTAGCAACTGAGCACGGGATGCCATGTCGAGGCCTTGCGCTTCGGGAAATCCGCCCGCCATGAGCCAGTTACGGAACTCGCGCTCCAATGCCAAGCGTTCCTGGACAACCGTGCCGCCGACCGGATCAGGCACGGTGAGCCCAGCATGCCGAAGCGCCTCGTCGAATCCAAAGGGATGCATGAGCACGCTCCAACCCCGACCCCGAAGAGACGTGGCCACCTCGAGCGACAGCATTTGCGCCGACGAGCCCGACACGAACACTTCCGATTCGCCCTCGTCGAGCAACCGCCGCACGAAACGTTCACAACCGGGAAACAACTGGATTTCGTCGAAGCACCAGACGACGGGCGAGGCGTCCGCCCCGGAAGGAGCCACACGCGCATACTCCTCCGTGAGAAAGCCGAGAGCCGCCCCGTCGAGATCAGCGATGCGTTCGTCCTCGAACGAGATGTAGGGCATGCGACCCTGCCTCGCACCAGCCGCAATGCGCTCGGCTCGAACCTGATGCAGGAACGTGGTCTTGCCAGCCCGGCGGGCACCGAGCACCGCGGTTGCCTTGCCTGGGAAATGATGCCGGCCGGCCACGCGCCGACGCGTGAACTGCGGCAGCGGTGCATGGCAGGAACGAACCAGTTGCTCGCTGAGCGCTTGGCGGGACCGCGTGTCCATGGTTCACTCTGGCGCTACTTCCCGCGCATTGTAGCCCGAATTCTCCTTTTCAAAAGGAGAAATATCCCCAAAGTTCTCCTTCTCAAAAGGAGAACTTTCGGTCAGTGCTCCGCTGGGTCGTCGAGGCAGCAAACGCCCTCTAGCCAGCGCACGTAGGAAGCGGGAAGGAACTCGCGGCCGGCGAGGAGGTGCTCCAGATACCAGCGGGGCGGCTTTAGCGTCGGGTCGATCACCGCGGCGTTGGCGAAGTAGGTCCACGCCGCCACGTCTCCGGCCTCCGTCTGCACCCATACGGCATCGCGGCCGTAGTGCCTAGGAGCGACCTCGAACGGGTCCATGCGCAGGATTTCCTCCGGCGGCGTAAGGCGATAGAGCACACCGGCCACAAACTTCCCGCGTGCAAACCGGATGTTGGCGTGCCCCGCTCCCACTTGATGCCGGGAGCGCTTGTCGAACGTCAGGCGCACACCGGGCAGGACTCCGGCGAGCACCGCATCGAAGCCGATGCCCCGCTCCCGCACCCGTTCGGGGTTCATGTTGCTGCCGTAGGCGAAATAGTGCCGCGGTGTCACGAGGCGCCAGAGCCGCCCTTGCGGATGACGAAGTGGAACCGGTCGCCAATCTGTTCGTTCCGCTCCAGCACATGCCCCATGAAACGACAGAAGTTGACGAAATCGCGCACCGTGGATGGATCGGTGGCCTCAATCGCCACCGTCTCACCCACATCCATCCCCCGCACCCGATTGCGCACAATCATCAGCGGCTCCGGACACTTGAGCCCCACCGCATCAACGCAGAAATCCGCTTCGTCCACCTGCACCACCAACTACTCGCCCTACCCGGCACCAAGCTGCCGGTGTGCCTACGCTACCAAATCGCCACGAACCGAAGGCTGAACGCCGGCCGAAATCAGCACGCAAGCCCCCCAGGAGGCGATTAACCGGAGAAGAAAATCGTGCCTTTTCGCTACACCCTGCAACGCGCTCCCTACCAAGGTCCCGCATCGACCGTGGAAATCGCGTCAGTACCCGACACACAAACAACTCGTCCTACAGGCTCGTGGGCGATGTCTCACACTTGCTGTTGGTCGCGCCGGGCGAGTTTGTCCGTGTGCATGCAGCAGCGGCCACACGCGAAATACAGCCACGCCGCATCGATGCGTCACCAAAGCGAGACTTCGATTTCACACGCCGCGAATCGGTCGCCGGCGTGACGAGCCCCCGACCCTTGCCGAAACGAGGCGAGGGCGGTTCGAGGGGGGCACGGGGCAGACTCGATTGGCTTACCCAGGCGGGCCGCGTGACGCTTCGGATGTCCCAGACCAAATGCAGCGCCCTCGCCTCTCTCGGGCTCCGCAGTCCATGCCTTCACATACTCGTTTGCGCCGGCGAAGTGGTCCACTGGCACGGCCGTACCCGACACACAACATTTCATCCCACGCCGCTGCAGGCGATCTCTCACAGTGGCGGGACTGCAACAACGCGTGCGTCCTGTCGGATCAACGCCGGCGACGTGGGAACTCACGCCGACGTTGGCCGGGAATACCTCTCCAACGCCTCTCCGATGAGCCGGTACAGCTCCGGCGTCCATGGTGGCAGTCCCTCTGGAGGCGGGAGAACGGGAGTCCGCCTGCCGTCGAACGGAGCGATGACCACCGCGACGTTGTCCTTGCCGACCGAGGCGGCCAGGACGAACAGTTCCTCTATCGCTGCGTCGCCCACGGCGAGGCAGCCGACGGAGACTGCCTTGCCGTGGATGAAGATGTCGGAGCCCGGGTGCGCGCGACCGTCCCGGGCGGCGTGGCGCCGGTCAAACGCGTTCGGGTAGTCGAGCTTCATCGACAGGTGATAGCGGCTGTTTGGGTTGAGGCCGACGATTCGGTAAAGGCCCTCGGGCACTTGGCGGTCACCTTCGTGCAGCTTGGGACCCGCCACGCCGCTGGCCGCCGTGACCGCATAGTCGGCTACATGTCGCCACGCGCCGCCCGCCGGTGCCCAGAGTTCCAGCCGCATTTCGGACTTGAGGCCGACCAGGGCCACCTCCGAAGGCGGATAGTGCAGTCCCGCTGCCTCGAACCGCGCAGCGAGCCGCTTCGTCGCCGGTTCGCCATACTCGGCCATGACGTCAGCGACCGTCCGGTCTCCGACGACCGTCCGGTAAGCCGGCACCCAGAAGGAGCGCCCCCAGGTTCCCACCGCCAAGACAGTCGCGACTGCGAGCGCGACAAGGAAGGCGGCCGCAAGCCCACCGTGCTTGACCCTCATGCCTCTCGGGAGCTGGATTCCCGCCACCGCACCTGTTCAACCGCATGGCGCATTGTAGCGGCACGTCCCGACACACAACATTCGGTCTCACGCACGACCGGGCGATTTCTCACATCGCCGGTCGGGTGCATGACGCGGTTTAGCGCTAAACGGGCTCGGTTGCGACTGCTACGCAAAGCGCGGGGTCGTACTCGGTGTTCTCCTCCGGCGAGTACGAGCCGGGATTGGCGAGCACGCGGGTCTCGCCGAGCCGGAGATCGACGCTGTTGTGCATGTGTCCGTGGATCCAGAGCGCCGGTTGGTATGTAGCGATCATCCGATCCAAGTCCGATGCGAACGCCGGGTTCAGGTTGCTCCCGTCAAACCTCGGGTGTACGGATCGCTCTGTGGGCGCGTGATGGGTGATGACCACGGCCGGTTCTCCGGCTTCCTGCGCGCGACGCAACTGCCGGTCGATGAACCGCAGGTCTGCGGCGTGGCGCCTGGTCAACTCCTCTGGGGTGAATGCTCGGCCCTTGTGTCCGATCACGTGAAAGTCACTCATGTTGTGCTGCGCGAGTTGCTTGAAGGCGAACGCACGCTCCACGCCGTAGAGGTTGAAATCTGTCCAGAGGGTAGCCCCGATGAACCGCACACCTCGGATGCATCTGGACGCACGATCCAAAAGGTCGATCCCAACCTCAACGCATTGCCTAGCCAGTGTGGCCCGCACATGATCGATGTCCCCGCCGTAGAATTCGTGGTTCCCCGGCACGTAGAGGACGCGCTTTACCCGCCACGCTCGGACGAGCTCCCGGATGACGGCCGGGCGGTACGGGGCGAGGTCCCCAGCGAGCACAATGAGGTCTGCGTCCTTGACGGGATCCGGGATGGGGTTGCCGAACTCCACATGGAGGTCGGACACGACCTGGAGCCGGAGGGTCACGTCAGTAGCGCCCCGTTTGGAAACTCCACGGTCACCGTAGATGCGTGGCAAGAAACTGCGCTAGTTCTCCATAGGTCTGCTGGTATTCCGGAGAGCCCACAAGGAAGGCGTATTCGGCGTGGGACAGCCCCTCGTACACATTGAGGTCCGCCACCACACCGGCCACGCGCAGCTTGCGGTGCACGCGGGCGGTGTCGCTTAGCAGCATGTCGCGGGTGCCGGTCACGAGGTAGGTTGGGGGGAAGCCGGTGAAGTCGCCATACACCGGCGAAATCAGGGCATGAGTGGGTTCCGCCTCTCCCGCATAGAGCTTGGCGGCAGAAGCGAGCATGCCGTCGTAGGTGACGAGAATCCGATCGATGCCCTCGTTGGTGTGCAGGGAATCGCTGGCATCGGTGAGGTCAGCCCACGGCGTGCCGAGATATAGTGCGCCGGGCACCGGCAGACCCACGGCCTTGAATCGGTGCACGGCGGCGAGCGTCAGCCCACCACCGGCAGACGTGCCGCCGATGGCGATGGTGCTCGGCTCGCGGGTTTCGAGAAGCTGGCGATAGACCGCTTCCGTGTCGTCCACCGCCGCGGGAAAGGGATGGTCCGGTGGCATGCGGTAGTCGATGGCCACGGACGGGATCCCAGCCATCGCGGAGATCACCACCGCCTCCGAGACAGCAGCCGGACCGCCACCGAAAACATAGGCGCCGCCATGGACGTAGAGGAAGATGTGCTCTTCGTGGGGGGGCTTCGCGCCGGCAGCGGGCATCACGCGGTACACCGCAACATCTGCGATGGTATCGGCTTCAATGGACACGCCGGCCGCGGACGCCATGGCATCGAGATCCGGCGCCCCTGCAAAGCTCGCGCCGAGGGCCCGCCATTCCTCTGCCGTGCGCGGCTGCACGGACGCCCATTCGGCAAGCGCCGGTGTGGGAGTTTGTGCCACGGCCTCGCGCAGAGCCGCGCTTGCCGCCGCCGGGGGCGCAAGGGACCTAGGCCCGATCTCCCAAACCGCCTCCTCGCCCTGCGCCCCAAAGCCAAGCAACCCAAGCACCGCCAGAACCCCTCGCATCGTCGTCCCCTCACCAGTGATGCGGGAAGTATGCCGACGCCGTACTGGCGACGCTATGCGGGGCGTTTGGCGCTCTGGGGGGCGAGGGACACCTGCCCTCGCGCGGCGCCGCAAGGCATCAGGGCGGGGACGAGCCATGAGACCTCGCCCATAGCGCGCTGATTGACCTCGGCATTCGCCGAGACCTGTGGGAGGGCTCCTTGCGCGACGCGACGGTGGGCGGGCGCGCCCCTTGCCGACGCACGAGCACCTGGCCCCTCGGAAGCAACAAAGCCTTCTGTGGAGTGCTGGGTCAGTGTGAGACATTGCCCATTGTTGTGTGGGACGAAATGTTTGTGTGTCGGGAAACCGGGCGGGGTTCTGCAGTGCTGGGTTAGTGTGAGACGTTGTCCCATTGTTGTGTGGGACGAAGTGCCTGTCGGGAGCCCATGCGCCGCTATCTGCAACTCGCCGTCATCACCGTGGCCGCCGGGGCCATCTATCCGCTGCTGTATCTGCGCCAGAACTTTGAGGTCTCCATGCTGGAGACCTTTGACATTACGGCGACGCAACTCGGTCAGTGCAACGCCATTCTCGGGGTGCTGTTCGTCGTCACCTACCTGCCGAGCGGCTGGCTCGCAGACCGGATCAGGCCGCGCTTCCTCATGTCCTTCTCGCTGCTGGCCGCGGGCCTGCTGGGGCTCTGGTTCGCCGCCGCACCGTCGCTTGCCGAGCTGCGGATCATCTACGCCGGCTGGGGAATCGCCACCGGCCTCACGTTCTGGTCCGCGCACATAAAGGCGGTCGCGGTGCTTGCCGAGGAGAAGGAACAGGGCCGCTTCTTCGGTGTCCTCGACGGCGGCCGGGGACTCATCGAGGCGCTGCTCGCGACGGTGGCCATTGCCCTGTTCGCCTACTGGCTCACGGAACTGGGGAAGCCGACCGGCGCGGCCCTGCGCACGGTCATCTGGCTCTATGCCGGCAACATGCTCGTCCTCGCACCGGTCGTGTTGCTGACAGTGGACGACAATCGCGCAGAGGGCGGCGATCGGCGGGTGGCGTCCCTGCGCGAGACCGCCGCGGACCTCAGGCTGGTCCTGTCGAAGCCCGAGATCTGGCTGGCCGCGCTGTGCATCATGGCCGGCTATCAACTGTTCTTTGCCACTTACGCCTTCTCAGCGTACATGCAGCAGAACTTCGGCCTCACGGCGGTGACCGCCGGCATGATCACCGTCGCCAAGCAGTGGATGCGTCCCCTCGGCGCCATCGGTGCCGGTTTGGTCGGCGACTACTGGGGCCGCGAGAAGGTGCTCGGCACGCTGCTTGTGGTCGGATCGGCTGCACTCGCTAGCCTGGCCGTGCTGCCCCTCGACGCGGCCGCGCCGGTGCTGCTCGCGATCGTGCTCGCGGTCGGCCTCATCACCTACGCCGTGCGGGGAGTCTACTGGGCGACGCTGGAACGCTGTGACGTTCCGGACCGGGTCAAGGGGTTCGCCATCGGCGTGATCTCCCTGGTCGGCTACGCGCCGGACATCTACCTGCCGCTGATTCGCGGCGAGCTGGTTGACCGCATACCGGGGCAATGGGGCTACGGCATCTACTTTCTCGGCCTCGCTGCCTTTGGCCTGCTCGGCGCCGCGGCGGCATGGCGATTGGGTCGAAGGCCCCGTTAACGGCCGTTTCGCCGGCACTCAGCCCGCCGAACCCGGCGTAGTCGTACCGGATTCGCGGCACCGACGCCCATCTGTCGCGACCACCACATCAGTCAGGAGTCGCGCCAGGCACGTGCTCGGCGTAGTGCGGCCAGTTCCCGAGCAGCTCGTCAATGACGGCAGAACCGACGAGGTAGAGCGACTCGAGCGAGGCGATCATCCCGGAATAGCCTTCGCTCTCCCGGATCAAGTAATCCGCTGCACTGACCCCGGGCGGCGGCATGGTGTAGTTGCTCCCAGCTCGCAGCACCATGAAACGGTTCGCGTCCACGCGTCCGGCACGGTGCAGGTAGTCGATGGCGCGGTAGGTGCCAGTGTCCTCCATGGCCGAGGTGAAGAAGTCGGTGCGCCCGTCGCTCCAGTACCGAACGTAGTCATTGGCCCAGGCGTTCTTGAGCGCGCCGTGCCAGAAGGTCATCGCCGCGATGTGGCCACCTCGGGCGACGAACGGCGGCCTCAAGGCATTCGGATGATTCACGTACGCCGCCCGCGCCGCGGCGAGGGCCGGATCGTCCGGCAGGGTCAGGTCCTTCGTCAGCTCGAAGGCCCAATCCCGCAGTCCTTCGTTGACGAGGAACACCTCGCCGCGCGGCTCGCGCTTGTGGGGATCCGTCGGCGACGTCGACCCGATCGCGAAGAAGCCCGTGTCCCAATCCGGCGGGATCTCCCGCGCATCGAGTTCGTAGCCGAGATCGCCGTCCACCAGATACGCCGACCACACCGCCGAGCCTATGGAGGCATCCTCGGGATCGATGCCCGCCACCCCGGCGACGAGCCAATAGGCGCGCGTGAGATCGAAGCGTGGATCGAGACCGACGGCCATCGTCGTCGCAGCCGACTTGGCGGTGCCGACGCCTGTAACCATGCCGAGAATCTGGGACTCGCGGTTGCAATAAAGGTCATGGTCACCCTGGGGCAGGGCAAAGCGCTCGCTCAAGCCCCGTCGCGCCTTCCAGAGCTGGAACTCGCCCGGTTCGTCCCCTTCGTCGGCACCACGCTCCCACATGGCCACCACGACCACCCGCACAGGATTGATGTCGGCGCCCGCCGAGTCGTCGGGTGGGGGGTCAGCAGGAGGCGCGCAAGCGCCGGCCATGGAGGCGGCGCCAGCAATGAAGACTGCGCGGGCGGCTACGGGAATCGCACGCAACATTCCCATCGAGCGCAACCCGGCAGCGGCTAGGCGTTGTGAACTGTGGCGTGCGTCGGAGTCGTCGGTCATGATGGTGTTGCCCACCGGCAAGCAGCCTCAATCTTACGTGGCCCCGCCGGCACGGGCCAAGCCGGCCGAATGATGGAGCCTGTCCACATGACGAACCCGACAAGCGCCGTGAACCCGAGCCCGGAGAGCATCGCGGCGCTCCGAGGCCGAGGGGACGACGACGCCATCGTCATGGTGAACCTGCTGAAATACGCCGAACCCGGCGGCCGCGAGCACTATGCGCGCTATGGTGCGGTCGCCGGCGCCGAGATCGCCGCTCGGGGCGGACGCGCCCTCTACAGCGGCAGCAGTGTGGCCGGGAGCGACTGGGACGGCGTGGTCCTCGTCTACTACCCGCGGCGCGCCGCATGGCTCGACATGCAGGACAGCCCGGCCTACCGGGCGGCTATCGCCGACCGCACTGCGGGTCTGTCAGCGCGCCTCCTCTACGCCTTCACGCACGGCGCTGGCCCGTTGCCCGTGAAGCCGCCGCCGCTCGAGGATGTCCATCGGCAGTCCGAAGACGAGATTTTCGTCGTTAACCTGCTGCGTTACCGCGGCGACGAAGGGCGGGAGTCGTTCCTCCGTTACGGCGAGGTTGCCTCACGCCTGATCCATGACCTCGGCGGCCGCGTCGAAATGACCTTGGTCGCAGATCAGGCGATGGTCAGCGACAACGTGTGGGAACACTTCGTGCTGGTGCGCTACCCGTCATTCGACGCCCTCCGCTCCATGCTCGCGAGCGAAGATTGGCAAGCCGCCGACAAGGCCCACCGGCAACCGGGCATGGCGGGGACGATTGCCTTTCCGACGCGGCAATACGTCGCTAGGGGATGACGCCAGCCGAGAATCTAGCCCGCACAATTCATGAACGCACGTAGCGACGACGAGACGGCCTGTGGCTCGGCGCGCTCGCGTAGGGAGTGTTGTGGGGCCCTCGGAGGGAAGGCATCCTGCCTTCCCTCCGAGGGCCCGCTCCCTGCGCTATCGCGCCCTAACGCACGCGTCGGCGGTTCGCTCAGCGAACGGCGAGTAGCCGGCGGCTCTCTGGCGCCTGCGGGTAGCGTCGTTTCTCGATGCGGTAGGAGGCGCGGAGGAGGTCCACTTCGATGCCGGCCTTGCGGCGGGCAGAGGCGAGGTCGAGCGGCATCAGGGCTTCGTAGTCGAGCCTATGCAGCGGCTCGCAGCAGGAGATCTGGCCGAGGCGCAGGGCGTCCCGATAGACGGCGAAGTCCTCGGCGGAGAAGCGGTAGTCGCGCGGGTAGAGGTAGCGGCTGAAGAGTTCGTAGAGCTTCTCTTCAACAGGACCGACACGGTTCGTGGAGCCCATGGTGAAGCCGAGCACGAAAGCCTCGTCCTTCGGCAGCAGGCCGCGGCCGAGGAGGATGTGGATGTTGTCGTGGGTGTCGAGGTCTGCGGCGCCGTCGAACAGCTCGACACCGGGAAGGTCGTATCTAGGATTCTCTACGAGCTGGACGATCAACGGGATGGCGTCTTGGGGAAAGCCGATGGCGGCCAGTTCCGAACGCGCCTCGGCCAAGGTCAGCCGACCCTCGCTCAAGGGGATGAACCAATCCTGAAGTTCCTTGGGCAGCGCCATGTCCGCATCCTCGGTGCAAACGCGAAACAGCCCTCCCCACAGCGACAATATGGGTCCGTGCGGGACCGATTTCAAGCCAGCAAAGGCGTGCCGGTGCCGAGCATGCGAGGTACAAGGGCGCGCCTCGCCGGAAGCGGTAGCGGGAGGAATGGAGGCGGATAAGCCTTGACTGTCCGGTTCGCGCCGCAGACACTCGCAGCAAGTGCCGGATGCCCCGGCCCCAGACCCTTGCGAGACGCTTACGACATGTGCCGCGGAGCCTTCAGCCGGTGGGGCCAGACCGGCGGCTGGGACCGGTCGCCAATCGCTCGCCTCAGGAATGACCACACCCGTCGTGCGGTTGCGCACGCGCTGGTTTGCCTCACCTGTGCCGTCGCGCCGCTGGCAGCGGCAGCGGAAGCCGATCCGGAACGAGCGCAGTCGCTGGTCGATGCGCGTGAGTTCCTGCTCGCCATCGACGCCGCCGAGTCCGCCATCGACACGATCGAGCGGAGCTCGCACCGCTACGACATGGCTCTCGCCGAGCCGTTGGTGGCGCTTGGCGACGCCTTGGCGCAGGTGGGGGAGTCGGGCGGCGCCTTGGGTGCCTACGAGCGCGCAGTGCAGGTGATGCGGGTGAATCGGGGGTTGCACCATCCGGATCAGGTGGAGGTCATCTATCGCGAGGCTGCGGTGCATGCCGCCACCGGCGACTATGCCGCCGCCAACGCCCGGCATGAGTACGCCTATGACATCCTGCTGCGCAGTCATGGCGCCACCAGCACGGAACTGCTGCCCGGCATGTTCACCCTGGCGGATTGGTATCTCACGACCTACGACATCTTTTCGGCCCGAGGCCTTTTCGAGCACGCCGAAAAGGTCGCTCGCGCCGAGGGCCGCGCCAGCGGTGCCCGGTTGCGTGCCCTGCGCGGCATCGCCGCAACCTACCGCGCGGAGCGGTTTCCGCCCGGCTACGTCAACGCCGTCGAAGCGCCTCGGGCCGCCTTTTCACGAGATCAACGCTGGGCAAGCACGGTGGCCGTGAACGCCTTCGGACGTGGCGAACGGGCGCTGATCGAGCTGGTCAACGCCGTGCGCGAGCATCCCGAAGCGCAGCCGACCCATGTCGCCGGCGCCATGCTCGAACTCGGCGACTGGTTCATCATGTTCGAGAAGCAAGGGCGGGCGGAGGCGCTCTATCGCCGTGCGTGGGAACTGCTGGAGGACGAACCCGGCATGCGCCGTGTGCTGTTCGGTCAGGCAACTCCCCTCTATCTTCCTTTGCCGCGACCGCCGAAAAGGCCCGAAGGTGCCACCGGCCCGCCGCGACGGGGTGTAGTGGAGCTATCGGTGGATGTAGGCCAGAACGGCCAAGTGGGTCGCATCGACACGCTGCGTTCAGAGCCGGAAGGCAAAATGGACTTCCGCGTGCGCCGGGCGGCGCGGCGGGCGCGCTACCGGCCCGTCTTCACGGAGGAAGGTCCGTACCCAAGCGACGACATCCGCATCGTGTTCGAGTTTGAGTACTTCGATGCGCCGTCGGAAAAGGACGCCGCATCGACTGCGGGCGAGAGCGAGGATGTTGGCGCGGGGGATGAGCAAGGCAAGCCGGCTGCTCAGGCAGAGGGCTAGTCTAGAGCTTGCGCCGCGGCGCTGGCGCGAACGGGGAGTGATAGGAGGGGCTTCGTTCGGGGATTGTGGCGCACGGGCGTTGGGTCGGCGGCCCCCCTTCGAGAAAGCGGGGACGCTTTTCTCGACTTCCCCTCGAGGGGGGAGTGACAGGAAAGCGCACGCCACGACCGTTGTTGGGGGTCCGAGGGCCTTCCGTCGGCAATTGCTTCACAACCGCTGGCTTTCGTGAATGCGCCACCAAGGAACCTGTGCGGGGTATCGGCGTCGAATGCAATATGATGGTGTTGGTGGGTTGGACGCCGACTGTGAACGAGTCGAGCGGAACCCTGACAGTCGAGGAGTCGCGATGAGAATGCGAGCGAGCCTCCCGTGGAACCCGATTCGCGTGCTGCGCGCAGCGGCTCTTGTGCTGGGCTGTGCCCTTGCGGTCTCGGCCTGTCAATCGCCGATCACGCCGCCGATGCCGCAGATGCCGCAAATGCCGCAGATGCCGTCGGCGAGCCAGATGCCGTCCACGCCGTCGCGGTCGTCGCCGAGCCAGCGCCAGTCGCGGCAGCAGCCGCCGCCGTCGAGTCCTTCCACGCCGTCGCCATCCTCACCATCCTCGCCGTCGTCGCCGTCATCGCCGTCGTCGCAGTCCATGCCGTCGCAATCCATGCCCTCACCGCCATCCGCGTCGCAGCCGTCTGCGCCAAGGATGCCGCAGATGCCGTCGATGCCGACCGATTCCCGGCCCAGCAGCGACTCTTCCAGCCAGTCGCAGCAAGACGAGAGCGAAACCGAGGCCGAGGGCGGGATGCCGCAGATGCCCCGACCACCCCAGCGCCCTGGCGAGCAGGACGAGCAGAACGAGCAGCAAGGCGACCGGCAACAAGGCAACGAATCCGCATCCAACGAACCCGGCGATCAGCGCCCCGGTCAAGAGGCGCAGCAGGAAGGCGACTCCCAAGGCAGCGAGTCGTCGAGCAACGCTGGCGGGATGCCGGAAGCGGCAACCGTGCAGAGGCCGGGCGAGGATTCGCAGCAAGGCGGCGCGCAGGACGACTCGGAGCAACAGGGCACAGATCGGCCGCAAACGGCCGGCGGTGAAGTAGCCGGCGCGACGGGTGCGGACGGCGAGAACACCGACGAGGAAGGCGGCGGTCTTCCGGGCGAAAGCGCTGTGGCGCAAGCGCCGGGAGAGGAATCAAGACCAGGCGCGGACGGCGAAGACGCAACGGCCGGCAACGAAGGCGACGAAGACGAAGAAGAGGAAGGCCAGGACGGCGACGAAGTGGCCGGACAGGACGGCACCGAGCAACGCCCCGGTGGCGACGACGAGGAAGACTCCGCCGCCGGCATGGAGGGTGAAGACGAGGAAGACTCCGCCGGCATGGAGGGGGAGCAGGTTGCGGCTGGCTCGGAAGACCGCCCGGATGGCGGCGACGGTGACGAGGAACAGGTTGCAGGGGGGCCTGGCGAGCGCCCCGAAGATGGTGGCGATGGCGAGGATGAAGCGGCGCAAGCCGGCGGCCGGCCCGGCGAAGAGGACGAGGCTGGCGGCGATGCCTATGGGGAGTCCGTGGCGGGAGCCGGCGGCGAAGACGAAACGTCGGGCGCTGGCGACCGTCCCGATGCCACTGGTGGCGCCGATGATGGTTGGGAGACCGGAACCGAGCTCCCCGGCGGCGGCGACGACGAACGATCTGGCGGAAAGGAAGGAGGCGAAGGCAGCGGCGGCGAGGAGGTGGCCGACGCCGGCAACGGCCAAGGCGGCGATTCCGCTACGAGCCGCGCCGGCGACCCCGATGGAACCGGCAGCCGGAGAGGCCGTGGCGGGCAGGCGCAACAGGGCCGTCCCGATGGCGAGAGCGGCGGCGCCAAGGGCGGCGATGGAGAACTGCGCGCAGCACTCGAGGTGTTCGACAGCCGCATCCTCGACGAACGCGGCGTGTTGGTGGCGCGGGCCAACGAACGCGCAGCCAACCGTCCCTCGCCGCAGGCGTCGGGCCAGACCGGCACCGGTCAAATTGAAGACGCAGCCGGTTCACGCAGCAATTCCGGCGGCGGCGCCTCCCGCGCCGGTGGCCGCGAAGTGGGCGACGCGCGCCCCGGCGACGCCAATGCGACCCCAGCGCCCCCCGCCGCACCGACGCCGCCAGATGTTCCGGACGCGAGGGACGACGACGTGGTGGCAAGGCAGATCCGCGAGGCGGCCATGGCGGAAACGGACCCGGAGTTGCGCGAAGCCCTTTGGGAAGAGCTGCGACGCTACAAGGAAGGGCGCTAGGACCTGCTCGGTAGAAAAACGGCCGGGGCCCCTAGCCGACTGGTGCGTGCAAGCGATCAGGACCGATTTTCAACCAAAGATTGCTGTTGCCTAGCGCCAAATGAGGGCGGATTTGATGCAAGCTACGCGCATGGAGATCCGAACCCCACATAAGGTGCGCGGCATGCTTCGACTGGCGCTGGTATTGGCGGCGACGGTTGGTCTTGCCGGGTGCATGAGCAAGACGGTGCGGGTGGTCGACCTGTCGCCGCCGCAGCAGGTCCATGCCGGCATCGCCGAGGACATGCTGCTCGATGTGGGGGTGTCGGTGTTCGACTCCAATGTGCCCGAGTCGTTCGATGAGCGCGTCGAGCGCAACATCAATCCGGAAGTGCGTCGTGCCGAGGCCAACTACATGGCCTTCTTCGCCAAGAACCTGCTGCAATCCACCGGCAACTGGGGCGCCGTACGGGTTGCGCCGCGCGAGACCTTCGCCGTGGATGTGGTGGTCACCGGCAGCATTGCCCACTCCGACGGCGAACGCATGGAACTCGACGTGGTGGTGACGGACGCTCGCGGCGTCGTCTGGTTCGAGCGCAACTACCTCACCCTTGCCAGCAAATACGCCTACGAAGACGGCATTCCGCCGGGCATCGACCCGTTCCAGGCCACCTATCGCAGGTTGGCGGACGACATGCTCGCGTTCTACCAGACCTTGAGCGCCGACGACATCCGCCGCATCCGCACCACCGCCGAGATGCGCTTCGCCCGGGATTTCTCGCCGGACGCCTTCGAGAGCTACGTCCAAATCTCCAAGTCCGGCAGTTGGGACCTGCGCCGGTTGCCGGCGCAAGACGACCCCATGCTTGGCCGCGTGCGCCAGGTGCGCGAACGGGAATACCTCTTCATCGACACCCTCGACGAGTACTTCGACAACTTCCACGCCGAGATGAGCGAGTCCTATCAGGAATGGCGCGCCGCCACCTACGACGAGGCTATCGCCTATCGCCGCGTCACCGACAAGGCCAAGCGCAAGACCCTGCTCGGCGCCGCGGCCCTCGCCGGCGGCATCCTCGCCCAGGCCAGCGACTCCGATGTCGCACGCTATGGCGGCGCCACCGGCATCATCGCCGGCGCCACCCTTTCCGTCTCCGCGGTGGGCGACCGCGCCGAGGCGAAGCTGCATTCGGAAGTGCTGCAAGAGCTCGGCATGTCCGCCGAGGCGGAAATCTCCCCGCACACGATTGAACTCGAAAACCAAACCCTGCGTTTGCAGGGCACGGTGGACGACCAATACCAGCAACTGCGGCGCATCTTGAAGCGCATCTATCTCGAAGAGCTCGAACTCGCGTTGCCGGTAGAAGAAGCCGAGGACAACGAAGGCGAGTCCGGCTTCGACGCCGACGAAGCGTTCCTCGACAGTCTCGGCGAACCCACCAGCCAGTAGGCCCTAGCCCGGATTATCCATGAATACCCTACTGCGGACGACGATTCACTCGCTGTGGCTGTGCGTACTCGCTACGGCCCCCTCGACATAGTGCGCAGATATGCCTTCGGCGTCCGGAACGAAGTGCGCACAGCCACAGCGGCGTCTCGTCGCCCTCGCTACGCGCATTCATGGATAATCCGGGCTAGTGATGAGCGCCGACGAGCCAATCCGCATCGAGCCGACGGCACCGCCGCTGTCGCGTGCTCGCGGCGAAGCGGCCACCCCGGCTTCCCTGCCCTGGCGCGAACGGCTGCGGCAGGTGCCGCGCCGGGTCGCCGTGCTGGCCGCGGCAACAGGCCTCGCAGTCGCCATCGCCTTCGTGTTCCTCGTCCTGCCCTCCCACGTGTCCACGCCAGATGCTCCGATCACCGGCACCTCGCCGGGTCCGACACCGACGGGCACGCCAGCAAGTCGCGAGGCCGTCGCTCCCTATCGTTCGCTCGAACTCGAACGCGCAAGCGCAAAGGCACGCGAGAAGCTCGGCGAATTCGTCGAGGCGCAGCTATTGCTCGAAGAGGAGATGAACGTGGCGCTTTGGGGCGCCGAGGAGATGGCCGCCGTGCGCGATCGGGCGAACGAGGCCGATCGGCTGTTTCTCGAAGAGCGCTATGAAGAATCGTTGACGGAATACGAAGGTGCCGTGACGGACATCCTCGCCCTGGTCGAACGCGGCAACGAGGTCTTTGAGGAGGCTCTCGCCGAGGGCACCGAAGCACTCGCAAGGCGCGACCAGACCGCCGCCGAAGCCGCCTTCGAGCGTGCGCTTGCCATCCGCGCCAACGACCCGCGCGCCCGCGCGGGTCAAGCACGCGCGGCCAACCTGCCCGCCTTGGCGGCGCACCTGCTCGAAGCGCAGCGGGCGGAACTCAAGGGCGACCACGCTCGCGCCGTCGAAATGCTGCGCAAGGCACGAGCCGTGGACCCCACCGTGCCCGGCCTCGACGAACGCATTGCCCGCGCCGCCGCCGCCAAGGCCAAGGACGATTATGGGGCCGTCCTCTCCGCCGGCTTTGCGGCGCTCGATGCGGGCGACTTCGACGCGGCCCATGCGGTGTTCGATCGCATCCTCGCCGACTCCCCAGACGACGCCACCGCAATGGCGGGACGCCAGCAGACTGGGCAAGCGCAAACCAGGGCAGAGATCGATGCGCTTCACGCCACCGCGCGGCAGCACGAGGATGCCGAAGCGTGGAGCGACGCACTCTCGGCCTACGATGACGCCCTCGCCATCGACGGTGCCCTCGAGTTCGCGCGTGAGGGGCGGGAACGGGTGCGGCGCCGGGTCGAACACGTCGCCGCCATGCAACGTCTCCTGAACGATCCGGCTCTGCTGTCCTCCAAGCGCGAGTTCGCGACTGCCCAAGAGCTGCTCGATGCTGCCGCTGAAGATCGCGACGCTGGCGCGGCATTCGAGCGCAGCGTAGCGGACTTCCGCGAGCTGCTTGCCCAAGCGGCCGAACCCGTGCCACTGGTGCTGCTTTCCGACAACGCCACCGACGTCGTGATCCTGCGGGTCGGCGCACTCGGCGCTTTCGAGCGACACGAACTCGCGCTGCGTCCGGGCCGCTACACCATCGTCGGCAGCCGCGATGGCTGCCGTGACGTGCGCAAGGAAATCAGGCTCGAAGCCGGCATGGGCCCGGTGGACATCCGCTGCCGCGAACGCATCTAGTGTGCCGTCCCACATGCAAAGTGCGTTTCGCCAGCGCGAGCATCGAGGCGGACATCCGCATGGAGGCATGTTCGACGCGGCACATCCTCCATTTCTCTCCCGCTTTCCTTGAGTCCCGCCGCGGCCCGATTCAGGAACTTGGTTGCAGGACGGGACGCTAGCCAGAGGCAATGGCGAACGACACCGAGGAATACGCCGCGGACGGCGTGATCGAGGCGGCGGACTTCCGCCCCACCGGCGCCGTACGCGAGAAACGACGGCTGCTGCCCCGGCGGATGCAGGTGGTGGCCACCGTGGTGGTCCTGGTGGTGGCGTGGTTCCTATGGTTCATCTTCACGGCACGTTCGGTGCGGTTCGAGGCCGAGCCGGCCGATGCCGAGGTGACGGTTTCCGGTGGCTTTGCGTTTCAGTTGGGCGAGACCTTCCTGCTGCGCCAAGGGGAGTATGAGGTCGCCGGGACCGCACCTGGTTACCACGACCTGTCGGAGACCAAGGTCATTGGCGCGGCCCGCAATCAGGTGTTGCCGCTTGCGCTGACGCCGCTGCCGGGGCGCATCACCTTCGAGATCGACCCCGTGGATGCAGACGTTCAGGTGGGCGATGTCCGCGGCGCCGCACCGCTCAGCGCTGACCTGCCGGCCGGCGAACACACTGCGCTCGTCAGCCACCCCCGCTATCAGGCCGCCAGCGTCGACTTCGTCGTGGAGGGAATGCGGCGCGAACAGACCGTCCGCACGAGTCTGGCGCCGAACTGGGCGGACATCACCATTCCCACCACGCCGCCGGGGGCACAAATCCGCATCGACGATGAACCGAGTGGCGTGACGACTCCCGGACCGGTGCCGATCCTTGCCGGAGAGCACCGGGTCACGGTGAAGCTCCCCGGGCACAAGGCGTGGAACGACATCCTTTCCATCACCGCCGGCGAGGCCATGACGCTGCCGCCGCTCACCCTCGAACGCGCCGACGGCTTGCTCAACGTGATCACGTCTCCAGCCGGCGCCGGCGTCACTCTGGGCGGGAACTATCGCGGCGAGACACCACTCGAAGTCGCCGTGGCGCCGGGACGGTACGACGTTCGCGTGTTTCGCCTGGGCTACACGCCGTGGAACGGCGAGGTGAACGTGCAGTCCGGGCGCGAGGGGCTGCTTGACCTGACGCTGGAAGCCGCGTCTGGCGAACTCGCCATCGAGACCCGGCCCGAGGGCGTGGAACTTTGGGTGGACGGCGAGTACCACGGCGAGGCTGCCGGCGTCGTCACCCTGAGCGCCGTAGAGCACGAGATCGAGCTGCGCAAGGAGGGCCATGCCGGCTATTCCCGCACGATCCTGCCGCAGCCCGGCTATCGGCAGCAGATTCGTGTGCGCCTGCTGACGCTGGCCGAAGCGCGGCTCGCTAACCTAAAGCCAGAGCGCGTCACTTCGCTCGGGCAAGAGCTCGTCCTTCTGGGTCCTGGCAGCATCACGATGGGCGCCTCGCGCCGAGAGCCGGGCCGTCGCGCCAACGAGGTGCTCCGGGAGGTAGAGATCACGCGCCTGTTCTATCTCTCCCGCCGCGAGGTGAGCAATGCCGAGTTCCGCGCCTTTGCGAGCGCGCATTCGTCAGGGAAATTCAACGAGTTGGATCTCGACGAGGACGAGCAGCCGGTGACTGCCGTGAGCTGGACCGAGGCGGCGCTGTACTGCAACTGGCTATCGCGACGGGACGGGCTCGATCCCTTCTACGTCGAGGAATTCGGCGATGTGAAGGGCTTCGACCCGGCTTCGCTGGGCTATCGCCTGCCCACCGAAGCCGAGTGGGCCTGGAGTGCCCGCAGCACGGAGGCGGCGCCGCTGCGCTTCCCGTGGGGCGATCAGTTGCCGCCGCCGGATCGGCATGGAAACTATGCCGACCGGGCCGCGTCCAATGTGGTGGGACGGATCATCTTCGGCTACAACGACAACTACATCGTCGCCGCCCCGGTGGGTTCGTTTCCTGCAAACCCGAAGGGCATCTACGACTTGGGCGGCAACGTCGCGGAATGGACCCATGACTTCTACGAAATCCCAGAGCAGACGGAGGCGGTCGATCCGTTGGGAGCGGAGGAAGGCGACTACCATGTCATCCGAGGATCGAGCTGGATGCACGGCACGATCACAGACTTGCGCCTGTCCTTCCGCGACTACGGCAGCGACGGACGCCAGGACGTGGGCTTCCGCATTGCCCGGTTCGCAGAGTGAGGTGAACGCGACAGCGATGGACATTCGACCAACGCATCCCCAGCGCGCGCCCTGCGGGCGCGTCTTGCTGGTTTCCCTCAGCAGAAGCTGGGCTTGTGGTCTGGTTACGCTCGTGCTGGGCGTTGCCGCCGGGCCGGGCCTGGCTGCGGAAGGCAACTCGGAAGGAGAAGATGCCGAAGAGGCCACCGGCGTCGAGGTGGTGGAGCGATCGGACGAAGCCGAGGCGCCGCGCGAAAGGCCCCCGAGGCCCCCGGTAGCGCGCGACGTGTTCGTCCCCAGTGAGGAAATCTCCGAGGACGTGGCAGTACCCTTCCCCGTGGACATCTGACGGAGCAGCCGACCGCATGAAGAAGGTCCTATCCAACGATTTCGTCTATCAGCTCGTGGCTCTCGTGCTGGCGTTGATCGTCGTGCATCTCGTCTATGTCACGGTCATCCGCCCAAACGCCGACGCCATCCTGGGCGCCCAGGCCGACCGCGTGGCGCAAGGCGAGGCGTTCGTGCCCGACCGTTCCCTCTATGTCGTGCTGCGCGACTACGAGCAGGAGTCCTGCTTCGTGCTGATGCTGTGGGCCATGTCCATCATGGGCATGAAGACGCGCAACTCGTTCCGCGAGCGGCGGATGCTCGAGGAGCGCTTCATCAACGTCTCGGAGGGCATGAGCATCCTGCCCGAGGACGCGCGGCTCTACTCCCGGCCCTTGCAGGCGCTCCCCGACGCCACTCGCCGCACCCTGTTGCCCCGCGCCCTGCTCGCCGCGTTGCAGCGCTTCGCCGCCACGCAGCATGTGCAGGACGTGTCCGACACGGTGCGCTCTGTGTGCGAGGCCGAGTCCGACCATCTCGACAGCGAACTCGCCATGATTCGCTACATCGCCTGGGCCATCCCCTCCATCGGCTTCATCGGCACCGTGCGCGGCATCGGCGACGCGCTCGGGCAAGCCTATCGAGCGGTGGAAGGCGACATCGCCGGTGTCACCACCAGTTTGGGCGTCGCCTTCAACTCCACCTTCGTCGCCCTCGTCATCAGCATCGTCATCATGTTCCTCATGCATCAGGTGCAATTGGTGCAGGAGCGGCTGGTGCTCGACACCCAGCACTACTGCGAGGAACATCTCATCCGCCATCTGCAAGCCCGCGACGCGCTCTAGGAGCGCGCGCCGTAGAAGGAGCGAATCGAGTGGCAGCGGCGAACGTTTCTAGGTCGGTGGGGGCAGGGGTCACGGCCCGCGCTCACGCTCACGCGCCTTGGTGCGCGCGCCGCTAGCCGTGCTCATCCTCGACTTCAACGACTCCGAGATCACGCTCTGGCGCGACGATGCCCTGCTCTATCGTGCGCCGGGCGTCGCCCATGTGGACGACGCGCAGGTGTTGTTCGGGGACGAGGCGGCGCAGCGTTCAAGGCTCTATCCTGGCCAGTCGCACGACCAGTTCTGGCGGCGGCTGAACGCCGAAGCGGTGGCACCCCCGGGCCCTACCGTCGCCAACCAGGCCGATCTCGTCTATCTGCATCTCAAGGCCATTCTCGACGCGGCGAACGCCAACGCCGGCGAAGACTTGGTGGCGCTCGCGCCAGGCGCCATCACCGGCGAGCGACTGTCCCTGTTCCTTGGCATCGCCCGTGAGGTGGGTGCGCGTGTACGCGCCGTGGTCGATGGCGGCGTCGCCGGCGCAGCGGCAGGCGTACCGCCTGCAGACCTCGAGGATCGCACCTGCGCCGTGCTGGACGTCACCCGTCACGGCGGAGTCGTTTCCACCATCGACGTGGCGGGCGCCGAAGTGCGGCGCCGCAATGTCGTCGAAGTGGTGGAGGCCGGGGTGAACACGGTGTTCGAAGGCTGGATCGCGCTTGCCGCAGATCGCTTCGTGACGGAAACGCGCCTCGACCCGCTCCGCATCGCCGCTACGGAACAGCAGCTCTTCGATCGTCTTTGGGAGCTGGTTTCCGCCGGCGAGGGTACGCGCATCGAACTCAGCCATGACGACGGTCTGCGCCGCGTGGACGTCCCCCGCGAAGCCCTGGCGCGCAAGGCAGCGCGCAACTACGACGCGCTTGCCGCAGCCGTCGGCGCTGCCGATGCCATCGCCGTGACTCACCGGGCGGCACGACTACCGGGCCTCACCGAACGAATGAGGCAACTGCAGCAGCCGGTCGTCGAACTCCCGGAAGACGCACTGCGACAGGCCGTGCTCGACAACGCGGAGCGCATCCTCGGCGACGGCACCACAGTGCGATACCTCACCGCACTGGCCACCCGGCGGGGCACCGAGACAGCGACACCTGCCCCCCAATCCGCCGCACCGGCTCGATACCCGCCCACACACCTGCTATGCGCCGGCGTGGCCGTGCCCCTCCAGCAATGCCCTGACGCCAGCGACCACCCGGCGTGCGAAGCGCGAGGCCCAGCCTTCGACATCCGCGTCGACGACACGCAAGTCCACATCACCCCCACGAGCGACGACGCGACCACGGGGGATGGCCCGCTCCGCTCCAAGCGTCCCGCATGGGCCGGCGACACCGTGCTCTGGCAAGGCATCGAGTTCCGCCTCATCGCGGTAGAGCCGTAGCGAGCGGCAAGACCATGGCCCGCACCCAGCGCCGCTTCAACGTCTTCTCGCTGTCGTTTCTGGACGTCATGTCCTGCGGCTTCGGCGCCGTGGTGCTGATCTTTCTCATCATCAATCACGCCGTGGAGGACGACACCCAAGAGGTGAACCGCGACCTGTTGGCCGAGGTGCGCAAGCTCGACTACGAGATCGACTCCGGCGAAAAGGACCTCGTGGACCTGCAGGAGACCCTGGAAGGCACCCGCGCCCGCGTCAGCACCGCACGGCGCGAACTGCTGGCCATGCTCGAAGACCTTGAGCGCCGCAAGGCCGACCTCGACGAACTCGAAGCCGAGACCATCGCCCGCACCGAAGACGTGCAGGAGTTGCAGTCGGACGTCGAAACCCAACAGGACGAGGTGGAGAAGCTCCAGGCACAGGAAGAGCTCAGCAAGGGAAGGCAACTCATCGAAGTGGCCGGCGAGGGCGACAGGCAATACCTGACAGGCCTCTTCGTCGGCGGCCGCTACGTGCTCATCGCCCTCGATGCCTCCGCCAGCATGCTCGACGAGACCATCGTCCAGGTGATCCGTCGCCGCAACATGTCACGCGAGCGCCAGTTGCAGGCGCCAAAGTGGGAGCGCGCCCGCCGCACGGTGGAATGGCTCGCCGCGCAGGTACCGCTCGACAGCAACTTCCAGATCATGCTGTTCAACACCGGCGCCCAGACCCTGCTGCCCACCACCAACTGGTATCCGGCTACCGATCAAGAGGCGCTCGACTCCGCCCTGTCCCTCCTTGCCGACACCGTGCCCGCCGGCGGCACTAGCTTGGAACCGGTGATGAGCGCCATCAACGGTTTGCGCCCGCGCCCGGACAACGTCTATCTCATCATCGACAGCCTACCCACTCAGGGCGACCGACCACCGCGCGGCAGCACTGTGGACGGCCGCACCCGCCGCAGCTTCTTCGAGGACGCCACCAAACGTCTGCCGGCCGGCGTGCCGTTCAACGTCATCCTGTTCCCCATGGAGGGCGACCCGATGGCGTCGGCGGCGTACTGGAGCCTCGCCAGCGTTACGGGCGGAGCCTATCTCGCGCCGTCGAGGGACTGGCCATGAGAGTCATCCATCCGGGTAGGGGGTCCTTGGGGCGAGGGCATCTTGCCCTCGCACGCGCCGTCAGGCGCGCTTCTTCTATATCGACGCGGGTCCAGTTCCCCGAAGACGCGCCTGACGGGGGGTTGGGTGGGCAAGTTGCCCTCCCCCCCAAGGCC
>VXSY01000262.1 GCA_009837725.1 Gammaproteobacteria bacterium
AGGATCATCGCCGCTCCAACCTCCAACGGTGCCGCTGCCGCCCGCAAACTACACCGCGATCGGCGCCTTGATCCCCTTGTGCGAGCGATAGCCAACGAGAGCGATGTCGTCGTAGGTGAAGTCGAAGATGTCGTCCACCGCAGGGTTCAGTTCCAGCCGCGGCAGGGGCAGTGGTTCTCGGCCGAGCTGGCGATCCACTTGCGATAGGTGGTTGGTGTAGATGTGGGCGTCGCCGAAGGTGTGGATGAACTTGCCGGCGGCAAGCCCCGTCACCTGCGCCATCATGTGGGTGAGGAGCGCATACGAGGCGATGTTGAACGGCACCCCGAGGAAGAGGTCGGCGCTGCGCTGGTAGAGCTGGCAGGAGAGCCGCCCGTCCGCAACGTGGAACTGGAACAGCAGGTGGCAGGGAGGCAGCGCCATGGCGTCGATCTCGCCCACGTTCCACGCCGAGACGATGTGGCGACGAGAGGATGGATTGGCGCGGATGGCTTCGATCACGCCGGCGATCTGGTCCACCGAACGACCGTCCGCCGTGCGCCAGCTTCGCCACTGGGCGCCATAGACCGGGCCGAGTTCGCCGTTCTCGTCGGCCCATTCGTCCCAGATATGAACGTCGTTGGCGGTGAGATAGGCGGTGTTGGTAGCGCCCTTCAAGAACCACAGCAGTTCGTGGGCGATGCCGCGAAAGAACATCTTCTTCGTGGTGACGAGCGGGAAGCCCTCGGCCAGGTCGAAGCGCATCTGATGGCCGAAGATGCTGTAGGTGCCGGTGCCGGTGCGGTCCTCGCGCAAACTGCCGCCATCGCGCACTTGACGCAGAAGATCGAGGTATTGCTTCACGTTCGGCCTGAATCCTCGTCGTCACTTGCCAGCCTTGGCCGGCACCGTCCACAGCAGCAAGAGCGCCCCCAAGGCAGCAGTCGGCAGCGACAGCAACTGCCCCATCGTCAGCCAGTCGACGACGATGAAGCCGATGCCGGCGTCCGGTTCGCGGAAGAACTCGGTGGCGAAGCGGATGATACCCGACGCGACGAGGAAACACCCCGAAACCCGGCCTGGGATCACCCACCAAGACCCATCGCCACTCGCTGCGAGCGAACGTACCCGCGCGGAAAACCACCACACCACGGCAAACAGGAGCAACCCCTCGCCGACGGCCTGATAGAGGCTCGACACATGCCGCGTCGCGGTCTCGAACTGGCCGTAGCAGGCGACGCTGAGGCCCTGCACCGACGCGCAAGGGAAATGCAGCCCCAATGCAGACTCGGTGACGCGCCCCGGGAGCTCGGCATTGATGAAGTTGCCAAGCCGCCCAAGCCCGATGCCGAGCGGGACCAACGGCGCCACGAAATCCGTGACTTCGAGAAAACTACGGCGCTGTGGGAGATTTTGCGTTCCTTGGCTGCCATCGCCTGCGAGCACCACGCGCCGACGTGCAAAGACCGCCATCGCCGCCAACGCTCCAAGCAAGCCGCCGTGAAACGACATCCCCCCTTCCCAGATGCGCAGCAGCCAAAGCGGATCGCGCAGGAACTGATCGAGGCCATAGAACAGCACGAAGCCGATCCGCCCCCCAAGGACGATGCCGGCGACGCCGTAGAAGACGAGATCGGAAACGTCCTGCACCGACCACCTGGTGCCCGCACCGGCCCGGCGCCGGCCCAGCAAATACATGACCCCAAAGGCGAACACGTACATCAGCCCATACCAGCGCAAGGCAAAGGGCCCGAGCTGCACCAGTACAGGATCGATCAGAGGGTATTGCACACCATCGCCTCTTCCGTCCCACCTTGATCTACAACGCGTCCGCAAACGCAAACGGTAAGCCTACGGCAAGGGCCGCCCTGGGGGAGAGGGCAAAGCCTAGTCCGCGACCACTTCGCATAGAATCGCCGCCTTCCGCCACTCCAAGGAAACTTCCGCCTCGTGTGCCTGATCCTGCTCGCATATCGCGCCTGCAAGGGGCGGACGTTAGTGGTGGCTGCCAACCGCGATGAGTTTCACGACCGTCCGGCACGGGAGGCGCATTGGTGGGATGGCGAGCCCTGCATCTTCGGCGGCCGCGACCTCAAGGCCGGCGGTGCCTGGCTCGCGATGCGCCGCGACGGCCGTTTCGCCGCGGTGACCAACTGGTCCGAAAACCCGAATGCCCCGGCGCCGGCATCCCGCGGCGACCTCGCCACCGGTTTCCTCTCCGGCAATGAGCCAGCCCGCGACTACAGCGAAGCCATCGACGGCGAGCTCTACAACGGCTTCAACCTCATCGCCTTCGATGGCGAGGAGATGGTCTATTCGTCGAACCGCACCGGCGAAGTGCGAACCTTGCCGCCTGGCGTCTATGGCCTCACCAATACTCGTTTGGGCGACCGGTGGCCCAAGGCCGTGCACGGTGCAAGGGCGCTCAGCCAAGCCGCCCCCCACGCCACCACCGTCGATCTCATCGCCCTCTTGGCCAAGCCCCACCTGCCGGTGGAGCGCGAATACGACGGCGACCTGCAGCCGGAACGCAGCTTCTCGCCCTGCTTCATCGTCGGCGACCACTACGGCACCCGTGCCAGCACCGCCGTAATCGTCACCGAGGAGCGTGTGGAATTCGCCGAACAGCACTATGGCCCGCACGGCGTGGCGGGCGCGCGCATCGAGGAGTCTTTCGACATCGTCTGGCACGCGCAGCCTCGCGCCTGAACAAACACTCAAGCCGCTCCTTGCGGCACACACGACAGGAACCCACTCATGGATCTCAATCTCGAAGGCAAGACCGCACTCGTCACCGGCGGAAGCCTGGGCCTCGGCCGCGCCATGGCCAGTGCCTTTCACGGTGCTGGCGCTAACGTCGCGTTGGTGGCCCGGCGCGAAGAGGTGCTGGCGGAAGCCAAGGCGGAAATCGAAGCCAGTTCCGGTGGCAAGGTGGGCGCTTACTCCTGCGATGTCACCGATGCCGCGGCCATCACCGCGACAGCGGAGGCAGCCGTCGCCGAGCTCGGCGCCATCGACATCCTCGTCAACAACGCCGGCCAATCGCAGACCGGACGCTTCGAGGACATCACGGACGAGGTCTGGCAATACGACCTGGACCTCAAGCTGATGGCCGCCGTCCGTTTCACCCGCCTCGCCTTCCCCGGCATGAAGGAGCGAGGCTGGGGGCGGGTCATCAACATCCTCAACACCGCCGCCAAGGCGCCTCCGCCCGGCTCTGCACCCACCTCCGTCAGCCGCGCCGCCGGCATGGCCCTCACCAAGGTGCTGGCCGGCGAAGGCGCGCCGCACAACGTGCTCGTGAACGCCCTGATGATCGGCAGCATCAAGTCCGATCAGGTGCGCCGCGGCTACGAAGCCTCCGCCAAGGACGTGACCCTCGAGGAATACATGGTGCGCGCCGGCAAGAACCTGCCCATGGGCCGCATGGGCGAAGCCGAGGAATGCGCCAACGTGGCTCTGTTCTTGGCATCGAACGCCGCGAGCTACCTAACCGGTTGCGCCATCAACATGGACGGCGGCGTGTCGCGAGTGGTGTAGTTCTAGCGGCCTGCGACGGGTCTGGGAGGGTGCAAAGGAGCCCAGGCCTTCAGGTCCGAAACGCCAGCAGCCGTGCCAGGGCCGCCGTTTCGCCGTCGGGATCTTGAAACAGCCCCTCCTCGTCGATCTCAACGCGCAGCCCCTCTGCCAGCGTCTGAAGCGCTCCGGGAGCGACGCGGAAACGGGGGTTCTTTGGCCCAACCACATCATCCGGCAGGTCGGGCAAGGTGAGATGCTGTTCCACCAACAGAGCCCCACCCGGACGCAGCGCCGAGCGAATGCCTGTCAGGAGCGGCAGGTTCACATAGCGAATGTTGAGCACGAGGTCATAGTCCGCTGACGGCGTGAAGGCCTGCTCCAGGTCGCTGGCAATCCAGCGAATGTCGGCGTTGGGCGCGAGGGCCTCCGCTTTGCGAAGGGCGACATCGGAAACATCCACCGCGTCCACCTGCCAGCCGTTCTCGGCAAGAAAGCGGGCATTGCGGCCCAAGCCACAAGCCAAGTCCAGCGCCCGCCCACGTGGCAGACGCTCCATCGATTCGGTCAGGAAATCACTCGGCCAGCTTCGCTCGCCGTATTCCCCCGCCGCATAGCGTCCGTTCCAACGCTCCCGGTCCGCCTCGCTCAACGCTCGCCTTCTTCCCCGGCCTCTTCCTCGCCGTCATCGTCGTCCGACACGGAATGCTCATCCTGCGGCAACTGCACCACCAGCTTCCAAGCCAGCCACATCCCACCAAGACCCACGAAGAGCCCCACCAGCGGAACCACGATTGCGCCCAGGGTCATGCACGGCAACATACCACGGCGGCTTCGCGACTCAATTCAGAGAGCCATCTCGCGGGGAGAGGGCTGGTTGCATGTTTGGACCCTTGGTTGCTTCGCCTTCGCCGCGGGGAGCGTCATGGGAGTCTGTCGGACTTGACGATGGCCGGGCCTTCGGAGGGAAGGCATTCTGCCTTCCCTGTGCGCCGAAGGCGCACCGACTGCGAGTCGCGCAAAGCAAGAAAAGCGCCTGTCGGCGCTAGGGGCGCGCCCTTCGGGCGCGTTGGCAGAATGGCGTACCGCCAAAAAACCCCGCAAGCGTGGGGCGTCACGGGCC
>VXSY01000117.1 GCA_009837725.1 Gammaproteobacteria bacterium
GATCCACACGGCGAGGCGTGCTAGCTGAACAGTGAGGTTGTTGGCGTCTACGCCGTAGATGCAACGTCGGGCGATCATCCGGCGCAGTAGCTGCCCGTCCTCAATGGTGGCCGCCTCGGCGAGTTCGGCCAAAGCGGTGGTCGCGGCGTTGCGAAGTTCAGCGAGCTGGCGACGAACGCCGGGGAGGTCGCGCCGGGCAAGGTAGTCGGCCACACGTCGCTCGATCCGGTCGATGGCGGCGATCAGGAAGTGGCCCGAGCCCATCGCGATGTCGGCGACGCGAAAGTCGAAGAGTGCCTTGGCGGCGTCGGTCTCATCGATCGCGTCAAGACGCGCGAAATGGTCGGCAAGGGCGGGCTCAAGAACCTCATCCAGAAGGTGCTCGACGGCGAATGGCTTGGTGTAATAGCTGCCCGAGGACTTGCGCGCCCCCGACCGATCGTGGAGGTACGCCGCCCCGTTAGGCACGATGACCTCGTCGCGTTCCCGCGCCGGGAAATAGCTGCCGCGTTTGTTGACGGTCAGGTCTGTCGTCGCGATTGCCAGTTCGGACTCGAGCAATCCCTCGTAGATCGTGCCGAATTCCCGCACGCCGAGAGAACGGAAATCGACCGGGCCCGGCACGTCTTCGGCCGTGTCGGCAACAAGGAGCGCGCGAAGTGCTTTCTCGAAGACCTCGTTCGGCAGGGAGAGAGCGGCGAGACTGGTGCCGGGGAGCGAGACATCGGGATCATCCGAAAACAGACCGCCGTTGTAGGCGGGAACACCCCACTCGGAGTTTCCGACGGAGACGGCCCGCCACAGTTCGCGGACCTCGTTCCAATGCGACTCGCCGCCCGCGATGGGCGTGTCCCTGTGCACGGCGTCGGCAAGTTCCTGCGCCTTTTGCTTGAGCGAGCGGCGGCGGTAGGCGTCGTTGTAGCGGTACGGAAGCAGGTCCCGGTCTTCGGCGTAGGCGATGAACAACAGCCGGAACAAGACCGTCAGCGCCATAGCGTAGGTGTGGTCAACTTCGTCGCGCGGGCTTGTCGACGAGAGTTCCCGCTCGGTTGCGATTCCATGGGCGAGAGTGGGGACCACCAATTCGTAGATTCGTTCGCGCAACTGTGCGGCGAGATCGCCCGCGAATCGATGGGAGTCCTCGAGGATCTGAGAAAGGCTGCCTCCCGGGGCGAGGGCGTCGGCCGAAAAAAGCAGCCAGAGGTAGGCGAGGTCCCGGTCGGCAAGGAGCGTCGGTTGGCATTCGACGAATGTCTCGGTGCGTCCCCTGCGGCCGACCCCGGCATCGAGCGTCGTGGAGTAAAGGCGAAGCCGGTTGCCCTGCACGACCAGCACCCATGGCAGGTTCTCGTCGTCAGCCTTGGCCAATGCGTAGCTGACCGGGGAGATGTTGTTGAAACGCGGTGCCCCCGCTTCGGGCAACTCGTCCTGGCGGAGCATCACAGCCAGCGCGGTCCGGCGTCGTCCGCCCAGCAGGACGAATGTGAGATTGTCCAGACGTTGGACTCCGTAGCCGAGGGATCGGACGAGATCGCGGTCCCGGCAACCCACGGCGGAGGCCGCTTTCTTCCCGGCGTACTTCCAGTCGCCACGAGAGCGCGCTCCGTGCTGCAGCTCGTGGAGTGCCACGAAACCCTCGTTGTTGACCCCGGGCAGCAGCGTCTCAAGCGAAGGGAGAGCCTGGTTCAGGAAGCGGAGTGCGGCGTGTCGATCAGGTTGGTCCAATAGTTCGCGACAGAGCCGCTGCGCCTGCGCCCGATCCACGCTTCGGTGGACGGGCGGTGTGTCGCCGGATGCGCCACACAGTGCAGCACCCTTCGGGTGGAGGACGACCAGGAGAACAGGCGCCGCGCGACTGGCGCGCCGGGCCTTCCAGACATCGAGCAGGGGAGCTCGTGCCGGTACGCTGGAGGCGGACGCAACGACCACCTCCATAGCACTGGGACCTTTCCCGATGAACAGTCCTACCGGTTGGAGGCCATGGGCCGATTGTGGGGTCCAAGGGCGCGGCAACAGGTCCGGCAGGAAGTCAGCGTTCGCGGGCACGTTCGTTCCGTTACCCGTCGCCTGTTGGATCGGTCAGCGGTACAACGAGGTCGCCGTGGTCCGTGCCCGCGAGCGCGTTAATCAAGCGCTGATCGGAGGTCACGACGCGGACACCCAGGCGTTGCGCCAATGCGAGGTACATGAGGTCGTACACCGGTCGGTCGTGGGCGATGGCGAGTCGAATGGCGTCTGCGCAGACGATCTCGTCTGCGTGCCATCGGACCGGTAAGTCGGACATGGTGGCAAGTAACTGGCTGGCGGCGCTCCGGTCAACCTGATCGAGCCGGACCTTTCGCCAGACCGCATTAGCTACTTCGGAGACGAGCAATCGGGGGGCGTGGAGTTCCTCATCGTCGAGCAGGCTGCGGGCGTCAGCGGAGTCGTCCTCAACAACGAGCCACTTTACCGCGACGCTTGCGTCGACCACCAAAGCCACTGTGGATCAGTGTCCGTGATCGCGGTCTTCGCGGACCAATAGCTCCGCGGGAGTCTGGGTGCGGCCTTCGGATGCGCAGCGCAGTTCGGCCGTTCGGGCCAGAAAGGCAGCTCTCTTGGCAGACAAGTCGTCCCTCACAGCGTCCACGAGAATGTGACGCACCTCGCCTTCGAGCGACCGATTGTTGCGAGCCGCGCGGAGTTTCAAATCGTGTACAACATCGTCGGCGAGCAACCGGACGTTGATCGTTGCCATGGTCGGCTTCCAGTGAGCGCCACTGTCTCGATAGCGTGTCAGGAGCGGGATCGAAACGCAACCCGCAACCGATGTGCGAAGGACTGTGGGGGCCAGTGGACACGCGGCAGCAGCCATGCAAGGTGATACGTCTTGAGCAGCGCGGTGGCGGGGAAACCGGACGTGGGCGCGTTGGTGCGGAGTACCGGAATCGGGGACGTCGGCGGCCGTTGCGCGCCGGGTAGTGACCTGCCCGATCTCGTGCTGGATCGCGACGACGAGACCATGGTGCTGGGTGTCGCCGAGTTCTGCGGGCGGCGTCTGAAGCGGCCTTCGCGCTGTCACTACCTGCGGCCTGTTGCAAAACGTCTCGCCTTCCTCCGGCAATGGAGTCGGCATGGCGTGGAAGTAGGTAGTGACAGCGCGCGAAACGGCAGCGAGGCGCAGCGGCGGCGCGGCGTGCTAAGCACGCGGCGCTGGTGCCGCCCTGGTGCCGACGGGATGGTGGAGCCATCCTTGAAGCTGCCCTTGTGCAGCATGGCCGGAGGGGACTCCGGCAGACCGGGAGACCGGCGGCAGGCGGGAGTCCTGCATGGGGCGCGGTGACCAGGCGTGGACACCGACGCCCGGGTGCCGCTTCGGGATGCTGGCAGCATTCTGGAGGCGCCGGGGAGATGCGCCGGCATTTTGGCACGGATGCGCCATGCCGCCCGATGGGGCGGCAGGGGCGGATCGACTGGATGCGCCGCCGCGACAGGCGGCATGGGGCATCCAGAACGCGGCAGCGCGGTGTCAATGTCAACTTAAAACTGCTCACTTTTGTCAACTTAAAACTGCACACCTTCGGAGGATCGCAAGGAGGCTGGAGGGCGACCTCGCGGTCTTCGCCGCTGTGGTGTCCCCGGCCTGAACGACCCTCCCGTGTGCGTTTCTCAGCTGTGTGTTCCTCGGCGGCGGCAGCCGGCCGCAGGGAGCGCAGCGACCGGAGGGCGGCTGCTGCCGCCGAGGAACCGGTCATGTCGGCTGCCCCGGCGGCGTGTCCTCGTCCGGGCGTCGGCGGCGCAGCAGTTCCTGGTGCTCGCGCATGCGGTAGCTGTTTCCCCGGATGTTGACGA
This sequence comes from Gammaproteobacteria bacterium, assembly GCA_009837725.1. Lineage (GTDB taxonomy): Bacteria > Pseudomonadota > Gammaproteobacteria > Pseudomonadales > Azotimanducaceae > VXYL01. Next base: position 3,832 of record VXSY01000117.1, read on the forward strand.
TGTGGCAGTGGTGCAGCAGGCGGTCGATCAGCGCCGCCGCCATCACCTCGTCGCCGAGCACGCCGCCCCACTCCTCGAAGCCCTTGTTCGACGTCAGCACGGTCGAGGCGCGCTCGTGGCGCGCGTTGATCAGCTGGAAGAACAGGATCGCGCCTTCCTGGGTCACCGGCAGGTAGCCGATCTCGTCGACCACCAGCAGCGCGGGATGCGTCAGCACCTTGAGGCGGCGCGCCAGGTTCCCCGCCGTCTTCGCCTCCATGAGCGAGGCGACGAGGTCGGCGAGCGTGCCGTAGTAGACGCGCCGTCCGGACTCGGCCGCCGCGACCGCGAGGCTGATGGCCAGGTGCGTCTTGCCGACTCCCGGCGGACCCAGGAGGATCACGTTCTCGGCTCGCTCGACGAAGCCGAGCTCGTGCAGGCTCTCGACCTGCTCGCGCTTGATGCTGGGCTGGAAGGCGAAGTCGAACTCCGCCAGCGTCTTGACGGCGGGCAGGCGCGAGGTCCGCATCGCCGAGTGCAGGCGGCGGTTGTTGCGCAGCTCGATCTGCGCGCCGAGCAGACTCTCGATGGCCTCGCCGGCGGTGACGCCGCCACCGTCCGCCTGCGCCAGGATGTCGTCGGCCGCCTCGAGCGCGCCGGGCATCTTCAGGTCCGCCAGCATCTCCCGCACCCGGTCGCGGCGGCTCTTCGCCTTCGCGTTCATCGCGCCATCTCCGCGTAGTCCGCCAGCGGGCGGCGCTGCACCTCGACGGCGGGCCGCGGACGGGGCGCCGGGGCCT
>VXSY01000160.1 GCA_009837725.1 Gammaproteobacteria bacterium
CGAACCTCACGGTCCCACGTCCCGAAAGTCCGGAATGTCTCTGAACCTCGACAGCCTTTTGTCGAACTTTTTTGGCTTTTTTGTAGAGATTTTCCCGACGGGCCGCGTCAGTTCATGCTGTCGAGGAGTCCGTTGTGATGCACGAGCTGCTCTAGCGCTGCCTCCAGCGTGCTCCGCGCCGAAGCCAGGGACTTGCCCGCTTGGTCCGCCCCGGCCTCTTCGCAGCGATCGATGTGATCTGACAAATGACTGATTTCCAATAGCATTTCGGCAAGGGGGCCGGAAATGGCCGAGGTCGATGCCGAGGCGGCGGTGATGATGTGCAAGAGCATTTCTTCGCTGAATGCCACTTGCGCGTCATCCTGTACAGGACCCTTCCACGCCAGGCAAGCATCCTCGATGTCCGGCCACGAGACGCCGCGGTCCAAAGCCAGCGCCGCCCGACCTTCATGCTCGAACTGCTCGAGGGCGCTCCTGCTGGCATAGCGATAGGCTGTCACGACCCCGGCATCCGGCACGCGATCGCCGATCTCGTCGGCCAGTTGGTCGTCGAGGGACGCTTGGAACAGCACGAGGCGATGCATCTGCGGGAGGGCGTCCCTGGCTGCAAGGAAGGACTCCACCGAAGGCCACGAACCCACCACGAGGATGCCGGACTCCGGCGTCTCTTCGGCGGTTTGCCGTGTCGTTGCCTTTCGATGCAGCAGCAGGAGCGGGGCTCCGACCAAGCCGACATGCAGTCCCGACTCTTCGGCTGCGAAGGCGTTCGGCACGATCGCCGCCCGGCGCGCCAGTTCCTCGTCGTCAAGGTGGACGACGCGGCGAATGGCGGTGCCGCGGTCCAGCAGGGTCTTGATGGCGATCAGGCGCTCCACCTGGGCTTCGCTGTAGAAGCGCGTCTGGCCGTCGCGGTGTGCTGGCGCGAGACCGTAGCGGCGTTCCCAGGCGCGCAACCGCTCCACCGAGATTCCGGTGCGGCTGGCGACGACGCCGATCTTGAACAGGTCGCCCTCGGTACCACTCGCGGGAATTGTCATGGACAACACCCATTTCGACAGGGGGAACCGACTGTACAGACCTGAACAAGACTAGGCAAGCACGCTGTGTGGCGTCACCGTTGCCATGTTCCCTGCGTGTACGCGCCCGCGCTGGGGCGCGTACCAAGCGCGAGGGCCCGCCTACATCAAGCCAAATTGACGATCATCTTCCCGGTGTTCGCGCCGGTGAATAGGCCAATGAACGCTTCGGGGGCGTGCTCGATGCCGTCGAAGGTGGTCTCGCGGTACTTGAGCTGGCCGGAGTTCACCCATGCCGTCATGTCGCGCACGAAATCCTCGCGCAGGTGGTTGAAGTTCGAGACGATGAAGCCCTTGAGGGTGAGGCCCATGCCTATGGCGATGGCAAGGTTGTTAGGTCCCGGCACCGGAGCCGTGGCGTTGTATTGCGAAATGGCGCCACAGAGGGGAATGCGCCCGCCCGGCCTCATGCAGTTGAGCGCCGCCTGCAAGTGCTCGCCACCGACGTTGTCGAAATAGACGTCGATGCCGTCGACTGCGCCTTCGGCAATCTGGCGCTCGAGATGGCCGGCGTGGTAGTCGAAGGCGTGGTCGAAGCCGAGATCGTCCACTAGGTGGCGAACTTTGTCGGCGCTGCCGGCACTGCCGATGACGCGGCAGCCTCGAATCTTGGCGATCTGCCCGACTGCGCTCCCGACCGCGCCGGCGGCGCCGGACACGAACACCGTTTCGCCGTCCTTGAGCTGGCCCACGTCGAGCAATCCCACGTAGGCCGTCATGCCGGGCATCCCGAGGACGCCAAGATAGGCCGATGCCGGCGCTTCGAGATTGCCGAGCGGTCGAAGCCCCCGCGCGGACGACACGAACGCTTCCCGCCAGCCGAGGTGCGATTCCACGTGCTCGCCTTCGGGCAGTTCCGCGACGTTGGATTTCACCACCCGGCCGATGGCGCCACCGGTAAGGGCTTCGCCCACCTCGAAGGGCCCGACGTAAGACTTCCGATCCACCATCCGGCCTCGCATGTAAGGGTCCACCGACATGCAGAGATTCTCGACCAGCACTTCCCCATCGCCGGGGTCCGGCAACTCCACTTCGCTGACGGCGAAGTCGTCCGCAGTGGGCATTCCCACGGGACGCTTGGCAAGCGCGACTACACGGGTCTTCATGCTTTCTCCTTCAGATGACATCGATCGAGTCCGCAGCTTAAGCTGCGGGCCGTTCCGCAAATCATAGCCCTTGACCTCAGCGCGGCGTGCGCGTGGCCTTGCGGCCCATCCCTCAGCGATCGAACTCAAGCGCCGCGCCGGGCGTGTCGTCGAGGAATTGCCCTTCCGCGAACATCAGTCGCCCGCCGATGATGGTATGGGTCACGCGGGCGTGGAAGGTGGTGCCTCGGAATGGCGTCCAGCCACACTTCGCGTACACGGGCTCGTCATCCACCACCGTTTGGCGGCTTGGATCGATCACCACGAGGTCGGCGTGATAGCCCTCTCGGATGTAGCCGCGTTCGGCAACGTCGAACAGGGTTGCGGGCGCGTGCGCGGTTTTCTGTGCCACCCGTTCGATGGTCATCTCGCCGAGGCGCACCTGTTCGACCAGCGACAGGAGTGCGTGCTGCACCAGCGGTAGGCCAGACGGCGCCTGCATGTAGGGGCTTGCCTTCTCCTCGGCCGTGTGCGGGGCGTGGTCGGTGGCCACGACGTCGATCAGGTCGTCGTTCACGGCTTGGCGGATCGCGAGCTGATCGGCCCGGGTCTTGATGGCGGGGTTGCACTTGATGTCGGTGCCGAGCGGGCCGTAGTGCGTCTCGTTGAAGAACATGTGATGCACGCAGGCTTCCGCCGTGATGCGCTTGCCTTCGAGCGGGCCGGGCTCGAACAGAGCCAGTTCACGCGCGGTGGTGATGTGCAGCACGTGCAGACGGCTGCCGTGCGTGCGCGCCAGCCGCACGGCCAGCGATGACGAGCGGTGGCAAGCCTCGGCGGAGCGAATGTTGGGATGTTCCGTGATGGGAATGTCGTCGCCGTAGCGTGCCTGCGCCTCAGCCTCGTTGGCGAGGATCATGGGCGTGTCCTCGCAGTGGGTGGCGATGAGCAGGGGGCAGTCTGCGAAGATGCCTTCGAGCGTGCGCTCGTCGTCCACGAGCATGTTGCCGGTGGACGCACCCATGAACACCTTGACGCCGCAGGCGAGGTGGCGATCGACTCGTCGGATCTCCTCCAGATTGTCGTTGGTGGCACCGAGATAGAAGGCGTAATTCGCGAGCGACCGGGACGCGGCGCGGGCGTGCTTGTCCTTGAGTGCGGCACCGGTCACGGTCTGCGGGTCGCAATTCGGCATCTCCATGTAGCTGGTGATGCCCCCGGCGACGGCGGCGCGGGACTCCGTGGCGATGTCCGCCTTGTGCTCGAAGCCGGGCTCGCGGAAATGCACTTGGTCGTCGATCATCCCGGGCAGCAACCAGGCCCCGGCGAGGTCGATCTCGGTGTCGCCAGGACCGCTTGGGACCGTGCTGCCGACCGCATCGATGCGCCCGTCGGCAATACGCACATCGCCTTCGACCGTGCTGCCCTCGTTGACGATGGCCGCGTTCCTGAGCGCGATTGCCATGCCTGATGCCCCTCTTTGGTTTGCCTTGCTGAGTCTAATCCGAAGCCGGTCGTTGCACCGCCAAGGCTGGTGCCGCATCGCCCGAGACCGGTGGGGCGACCATTGGCCGCACCGGGTTTGCGTCTGGCACCTCGCGAGACATCCTCGCTACGCGGCGTGCGCCAACGCTCTCTCGAACTGTGCCCGCGCTGGCGTTCCTGTTACGACGACTCCGTTTGGAGGCAGTCACGGGTGCGCTAAAGTGGGCGACAGCAACCGAGAAGGCACAGCCACTTGATCACCCGACGGTCGTTTGTTGGCTACGGCTTGTTCGGCGCCCTGCTGGCGCCGCGTGTGCATGGCGTCCCGGTGTCGGACAGCGAGATCCTGCTCGGCACGTCGGCGGCGTTCTCGGGGCCATCGAGGGGACTTGGCATCGAGCTCTATCGCGGTGCCCAAGCGTGCTTCGAGGAGGTCAACCGCCAAGGCGGCGTTTTCGGTCGCAAGATTCGCCTTCGCACCTACGACGACGGCTATCAGCCGGACCCGTCGGTGAAGAACACCATGACGCTCATGCTCGAAGACGACGTCTTTGGCCTATTCGGCTATGTCGGTACGCCCACCGTCACGCGGGTGTTGCCGCTCTTGAAGAAGTTCCAGGATCGCAGCATTCTCCTGTTCTTCCCCTTCACCGGCGCCCAGCCCCAGCGCGAGCCACCCTATGGCGAGTTCGCCTTCAACCTGCGCGCCTCCTATCGCCAGGAGACCGGCGGCCTGGTGGACAACTTCGTTCGCGTCGGACGACGTCGCATTGCCGTCTTCTATCAAGCGGATGCATACGGTCGCAGCGGCTGGGCGGGCGTGCGCGCGGCGCTGTCCCGCCATGGCGAACGGCTCGCCGGCGAGGCCACCTACCAACGCGGCACCAAGTTCACCAGCACGATGCGTCGGCAGGTGGAGATCCTCAAGGCGGCAAATCCTGACGCGGTGATC
>VXSY01000191.1 GCA_009837725.1 Gammaproteobacteria bacterium
ACATGGCACCATCCCATTATCCCACGAGGCAGACTTTGTTCAGAGCTTCCCTAGTCCACCCGCGCCTTCGCAGTCCCCATTGCCACCTGCACGCCGTTCTGGTTCACCGTGGCGACGTTGAGTTCGACGATGCCGTCCTCGACGCCGACTACCGTGGCGGTTGCGTCCAGGGTGTCGCCGGGGAACACCTGGTTGGTGAAGCGCACGCCGAATTCGGTGAGGCGGCCGTCGCCGACGTAGTTCGTGAGCATCTTGCCGGTGAGGCCCATGGTGAGCATGCCGTGGGCGAACACCGACGGATAGCCGGCCACTTCCGTGGTGAAGACCTCGTCGGTGTGCACGGGGTTGTAGTCGCCGGAGGCACCGGCGTACATGACGATCTGGGTGCGCTTGAGGTCTTCGACCAAGCGTTCGGTGTAGGTGTCGCCGGCGTTCAGTTCGCTTGCGTTCAGTGCCATTTTCGCTTTCTCCTTGCAGGGGCCTTGGTCAGCCCTGATCGACCGGACGCTCGGTGCGGACGCCCACACCCGTTGCGGTGACGACCAGTTCGCCGTTCTGGTCGCGGTATTCGGTGACGGACTCGCTGAACGTGAGCTTGCCGGCGCGGCGGCTCTCGCGTTCCCAGGTATTGCCCGGCTTGGTGGTGGCGGTGAGCACGTCGCCCGGTCGGATGTGGCGGTGATAGACGAAACGCTGTTCGGCGTGCAAACCGCCGCCGCCGCCTCCTCCGCCACCGCTGCCCTCGCGGGGCTTGGCGCCGCTGGGCTTGCCGCCGGAGCCGAACCAGCCATCGCCATCGATGGGCGGGCGCAGGCTGTAGTCGGGATCGAACTGGGCGCTCGCCTGGGCAAAGGTGGGCGGCGCGATGATGCTGCCGGGCTCGGTGCCCTCGGCATAGTCCTCGTCGTGATAGATCCGATTCGCATCGCCAACGGCGCGGGCGAACATCATGATGTGGCTCGCCTCCACCTTGAACTTCTCAACTGCCATTTGTCCCCCTCAAGAAGGTGCCTGATCGTGGTTGCTGCTTCGCTGCGGCCGGTGCCGAGGCGAAGGCGTGCAAACCTACCAGACATGCGCTGCCATGTCGTGGGCCGGATGTGGATTGGCGCCACGAAGGCCCGCAGTTCGCGCAAGCGAACTGCTAGCGCTTTGTTTTGGCGTTGTCTGGGACGCTTATTTGCGGTGGCTTTGTCCGGCTCCGCTGCGCGCGCGCCTTGGGCACGCCTGGAGGGCGGGACGCCCTCCGTCCAGAGGCCCGCGTCAAGTCCGACAGGCTGCCAGCTAGCGCGTGCACAAGGCGGGCCGTTGGAGGGAAGGCATCCTGCCTTCCCTGTGCGCCTCTGGCGCGCTGACCGCTACGTGCTATAGGAAAGCGCCTATCGGCGCTAGGGAAGGCAGGATGCCTTCCCTCCAAAGCCCCGTCCCATCACGAGTCCGACAGACTGCTATCGCCCCTTGAACTCCGGTTTGCGCTTTTCCAGGAAGGCGGTGATGCCCTCGCGGCTGTCTTCGGTTTGCACCAGAGCGCCTTGGGCGTATTTCTCGAACATCAAGGCGCCGGCCAGGCCCGCTTCCATGCCGAAGTGGACCATCGCCTTCATGGTACGGGGCACGAAGGGGGCGAAGCTCGCGAGGTGTTCCGCCATGCGGCGCGCTTCCGGCAACAGCTCCTCCCGTTCCACCAGCCGCGTCACGAGGCCGATGGAGAGCGCTCGTTCGGCGTCGATGGGCTCGCCCATCAGCATCATCTCCATGCCCCAGCCCCGGCCGACGATGCGTGGCAGGCGCGCCGTGGCGCCGCCGCCGGGGATGATGCCGAGCTTGCCCTCCGGCGTTGCGAAGCGCGAGCTAGGTGTTGCGATCCTGAGGTCGCAGCCGAGCGCCACTTCCAGGCCGCCGCCCATACAGATGCCGTCGATGGCGGCGATCGTGGGCTTGGGCAGGCGTTCGAGCTGGTCCGCGAGACCCTGGACGATGGGCTCCAACGCTTTCTTGAAGTCGCGGTGCAGCACTTCGCTGAGGTCGGAGCCGGAGGCGAAGGAACGACCCCCGGCACCGGTGATGGTGACCACGCGCACGGCGTCGTCGGCGCCAGCGCGAGCGACGGAATGCTGCAACTCCGCGAGCGTGGCAAGGGAGATGGCGTTGTGCTTCTCCGGCCGGTTGATGGTGAGGAGCGCCATCGCGCCCTCGACTTCATAGGTCGTCTCTTGGTAGTCCATGCTTCCTCGTTGTCATTGCGCCAGGGGGCCAGCCCGCATTTCTCACCAGCGCTCGTAGCGAGTGCGACGAGGCGCGAGTGCATCGTCGTCCGCAAACGAGGGCTGGCGAGAAATGCCGGCTTGGCATGGCGCCGTCCGGCTTCATGCGTCTTCGCCCTCGTCCTTGCCAGCCAACCTGTCCACGAAGCGGTCCAGCTTGCCCTTGACTCGCTCCACCACATTGTCCACGTCGATCCTGTCGATCATCTCCCGCGCCACTGCCTCGTTGGTCTGATCCGCCAGCCGAGCTACAACCTCGGCCGTGAGTTCATCGACGCTGACGCCTTCGCTGCCGCCGATGCCTTCGACACGGATGTCCGGCAGTTCCGCCTCCGTGCTGCCGAGGGGCGACACCAATGCTCCGCGGCCGCCCCGCACCGACATCCGCTCCACGATCACTCTGAGGCCCGGATCGGCGCCAGCGGCCTCCTTCGACCTTTGCGCGGAAGCGCCGCGGCGGGAGCGCTCGACGATGCGGCCGATGTTGGTGAAGGCCCCCTCCGAGTAGCCATCGACCACGGCCGTCACAACCACGTCGTCGAGTTCGAGCAGCTCCACCACAAGCGCGTCGTCCCCGGTTCGGCCAAGTTCCAGCGTCACCGCGAGCCGCGCCACGGCCAGCGCCGGCGGACCATCGATTCCTGGCGGATTGGAGACCTCGATGCCGAGCACCTCCACCCGCCGTTCGGCGAGTTCGAAATCCACGGCGTCCACCTCGACCGGCACGCCGAGCCGCTTCGTTCCAGCGTCCTCGATTGCCCCCTCTAGCGCCAGCTCACCGCGCAGCAAGCCAACCCAGACGATGCCGATCAATGCCCCGACCGAAATCAGGACTGTCCAAGCCGCCCTCCTCATGCCGTCACGTTCCGGCGAGTGAGCCGGCCAAGCTCACGTTGACATCCGCGCCGCCCCCGGCGGCAACGCCGATGGCAACGCGCCAGCCGTGCGCGTCGCACAGTTGCTTGACGATGGCGAGGCCCAGTCCGCTGCCGCCGGTCGCGGATCGACGCGCCGCGTCCAGGCGGTAGAACGGCTCGAACACCCGCTCTCGTTCCGCCTGCGGGATACCGGGGCCCACGTCCGTCACGTGGACGCACACCTCTTCGCCCCCGTCCACCGTCACCTCCGCGCCGCTGCCGTGTTGGCGCGCATTGTCGATCAGATTCGCGAGTACGCGTTCGAGCGCGCCGGGGGCAATGAACACGCGCTTCGGCACATCACCGCGCCAGTGCACCACTAGCCCTTCGTCGATGCCGGCCACCACGGAGCTGATGTAGGGCTCGAACTCCACCAGCCGCGCCGCCTCCCCGGCGCCGCGCGCAAACCGCAGCGCATCGCCGATCAGCTCGTCCATGGCGGCAAGGTTGCGCTCGAAGCGCTTGACGAGGCGGGCATCCACATCGTCGGGCAACAGCTCCAGCGCAAGACGCATCCGTGCCAGGGGTGTCCGCAGGTCGTGGGAGATCCCCGCCAGCAGGGTCGTGCGATTCGACAGCAGGGTGGTCACATCCCGCGCCATAGCGTTGAAGCTCGAGGCGAGGGTCACGAGTTCCGTCGGTCCCTCCTCCGGCAGCGGCTTGAAACCCTCCGCACCGCGAAACGACCCCGCCGCTTGCGCCATGGCCTCGAGTGGGCCGGCGAGGCGGCGCACGATCAGCGCCGAGCCGATGAAGACGATGAGCGCACCGGTGCCGAAAATCACGAGGCCCACCACTAGTGGCTGCACGTCGCGTCGCTGCGAGGAAAAGCCCACCTGCATGACGCGCCCGCCCATGGGAACGCTGGCCCACAGTAGGCCGTCGCTCTCCATCAGTCGCACGTCCTCCCCCACGCGTTGCGACAGCTTGGTTTCGATGAGGTCGTGATAGGCATTGCCGTCGGCCACGACCGGCAGGTCGCGCACGTTGGAGCTAATGATGAGATCGTGATTTTCGAGCAGCTCAATTTCGAAATAGGGCCGTGCCTCGGGGCTGAGTTCCACCCAGGTCTTGGCGGCGAGCACGACTAGGCCCGCCTCGTCGTCGGCGGAGCGATCCGAGATGGGCACCACCACGAATCCCCAAAGCGCCGCCAGCGCGGTAATGGCAATGGCCGAGGCGCCCACCGCCAGCACGGCGTTGGTGCGCCCGAGCAGGGACGCTGGCCACGCCGCCTGCAAGCGCCTCTCGATCAGGCGCCGCAGCTTGCCGACGATTTCCGTCGCCGTTGCCATCGTGAGGTCGCCACCGCCATTGCCATAGCGCGAGCCTAGCAGCCTGCCGGACTTTCGGAAGGCGCAAGCCGCCCGAAAGTCCGGCAGGGTGATAGGGCGGCTTGGGCTGGGGCAAGA
>VXSY01000211.1 GCA_009837725.1 Gammaproteobacteria bacterium
CGAAGTGCGCAATTCCTGGTGGACAAAAGCGGGAGATTTAAAGTTGTCAGCAACAACAGGTAGCCAAGGGGGCGACGCTGAGCGGTACGTCCCTGCGTCGACCACCAGCCAGCGCAGGGCCGTGAGCCGTCCGAGCGGGGCGAGGTCGGCGACGGCGACGGGGTTCCCGGCGACGCCCAGCCACACGAGGTTCGGCAGGTCGCCGAGCGCCGAGACGTCGCGCAGCCGGTTCCCGCCGAGGTCCAGCCGCCGCAGCGATGCCGCCTCCCGCAGCAGCGCCGCGTCCGTTACCCGGTTGTTCCCGAGACCAAGGTGCGCGAGCACCGGCAGGCCCCACAGCGGCACCAGGTCCGCCACCTCGTTGCCGTCGAGCACCAGGACCTCGAGCCGGCCCAGTTCCGACAGCGGCCGCAGGTCGGCCACGCGGTTGCCCGAGAGGTCCAGGCGCCGCAGGGACGTCAGCCCCGCCAGCGGCGAGATGTCCGATACGGCGTTCCCCGACAGGTCCAGCACCCGCAGGTGCGCGAGGCCGCCGAGCGCCGCCACGTCGCCCACGGCGTTGCCCCGAAGATCCAGCACCTCCAGACCGCCGACGGCCGCCAGCGGCCACAAGTCGGCGACCCGGTTGCCGCCCAGGTCCAGCGCCTCGAGGTCCGCGAGGCCCGCCAGCGCCGACAGGTCCGTCAGGCCGCGGGACGACAGGTCCAGCACCTCGATCTTGCCCCCGGCCGCGAAGCGGATCCCCGGCCGCGGTCCCGCGTCCGGCCCGACGGCGTCGCGCAGTGTCGGCGCCGCCGGCGCCGTCGCCGGGGCGTGCCGCACCGGATGCCCGCCGAACCCGCGCGCCGGGTTGCGCGCAGCGTCCTGCAGCGGGTGCATCGGCGCCGGCAGGTAGCTCACGGTCACGGGCTGGGCGGGACCGACCGGCCGCGCCAGCGTCAGCGCCGCAGCGCCGCCGGCCACCGCCACCGACCCGACCGGCACCGCCTCGGGCGGACTGCCCGCCGCCACCACGAAGTCGCCCGGCGACGGCGCCGAGCCGCCGTCCAGCGGCCGCTCGAAGCGCAGCGTCAGCACGGACCCCGACAGCACCGCGTCCGAGAGCGAGTTGCCCGACGCCGCCCCGCACGACACCCCAGCGTCCTCCGAGTGCCGGCAGTTGTGCAGGCCCCAGCCCGAGAACGGACAGTCCGCCAGCCGCGACTCCGTACCCGCGCACCCCACGTCGTCCATCCAGATCGTCCCCGCGCCCGCGCCGAAATGCGCCCGGACGTGCGCCTGGCCGCCCGTCAGCCCGAGCTGCCGGCACACCACCTCCGCGTCGTCCGACGTGAACCGGTCATCGCACACCGTGCCCCACTCGGTGTTGTGGAATATCTCCACGCGGCCCTCCTGGTCCGTGCTCCCGCCGACCAGGCGCACGTCGCCCTCCGCCGCGCCGTCCGACGCACCGGTGCGCGCCGACGATACCGACGACCAGTCGCCCGCGCCCTCGGCGTTCGACGCCCGCACCCGCACCTCGTGGTCGGTGTCGGTGGCGAGACTCTCGATGCGTCTGGTGGTCGACGTGCCGGCGTGGGAGGCGTCCGTCCAGTTGCCGCTGCCGCTCGTCCGGTACTCGACGTCGTAGTCCGTGATCGCCGAGCCGCTGTCGGCGGGCGCCGTCCACGACGCCTCGATCCAGGTCGGCCCCGCCGTCAGGCTCGGCGCAGCCGGCGCGTCCGGCGCCTCCGGGGACGGGCCCGGGATCGTCGCCGAGGCCGGGGACGACAGCGGACGGTCGTCCGGCGTGCAGATCGCCCCCGCAACGTCGCAGCCGCCCGTCGTCGCCGGCAGCCGCAGCGTCACGTCGCCGCGGCCGGAGGGCCGGATCCACAGCAGCCACCGGTCGAAGGCGGCGCGGTCGGTCCGGCGTCCGCCGGTGACCGTGCCGCCCGTCGCCTGCACGGCGTCCCGGATCGCCCGGTTCTTGTCGACCGGCTCGGTGCCGTCGAACACCGCCTCGGAGAACGCCAGCTCGACCGTGAACGCGCCCGACCCGTCGTGCCCGGCCGGGACGCTCTCGAACGCGGCGGTCAGCGCCCCGTCGTCCGCCGCGTCCGTGCGCCCGGACGCCGCCGTCGACCAGTCGCCCGCGCCGCCGGCGTTCGACGCCCGCACCCGCACCTCGTAGGCGGTGTCCGGCTCAAGGCCCTCGATCCGCTGCGAGGTGTCGGTGCCCGTGTGGTACGCGTTCTGCCAGTTGCCGCCCGTCGTGCGGTACCCGACGTCGTAGCCGGTGATCGCCGAGCCGTTGTCGGCGGGCGCCGTCCACGACGCCTCCAGCCACGTCGGCCCGGCCGTCAGCGTCGGTTGCGCGACCGCGTCGGGCGGCGTCGCGCCGGAAGCGGCCGTGCGCCCCGTCGCCTCTGGCGACCAGTCGCCCTCGCCGTCGGCGTTGGTGGCGCGCACCCGCACCTGGTAGTCGGTCGCCGCCTCGAGCCCGGTGATGGTCGTGGTCGTGAGGGTGCCGGCGTGGGCCCAGTCCAGCCACTCCCCGCCGGTCGTGCGGTACTCGACGTCGTAGCCGGTCGGCGCCGGCCCCGCGGGAACCTGCCAGAGCACGGTCAGGCCGCCGCTCCCCGACGCGAATACGAGCGGCGCGTCGACGGCGGCCGGCACCGAGGTCCCGGTGGCGAGCCTGGGGGTGTTAGAGCAGCGCAGGCCGACGTCCTCCTCGTGGGCGCAGTTGTGCAGGCCCGGCCCCGCGTAGTAGCAGTCGAAGAGGCTGCGCGGGTTGTCCGTCCGGTGCGCCGGCACGCTGGCGAGGCAGCGCACGTCGTCGAGCCAGATCGGCTGCTCGGAGACGGAGACATGCGGCCGTCCGTAGCCGGGCGCCCGCTCGCCCGACTGGTAGCCAAGCAGCTTGCAGGCCACGTCCGGAGCCAGGTTCCGCTCGCCCCCCGAGGGCTCGAAGAAGCGGTCGTCGCAGGTGGCGCCCCACTCGCCGCGGAAGAAGATCTCGAAGCGCCCCTCGGACGGGTCCGGACCGCCCACCAGGCGCACGTCGCCGGAGGCCGGCGCCGGGCCGTCGTCGTCCTCGATCTCGACCACGGTCGAGGCGATGCCCTTCTCCAGCCCGCCCGAGACGGCGCCGAGCTCGAGGAGCACGTTCTCGCCGGCGTCCTCGTCGGAGTCGTCGACGGCAAACACCGCGAAGGTCTTCGAGAGCTCCCCGGCCGCGAAGACGACGCTCGACGCGACGCCGGTGTAGTCGGCGCCCGTGGCGCCGTTGCGGGCCGTCGCCGCGACCGCAACCGTCACCTCCGCGCCCTGCGCCACGCTCAGCGCCACCTCGACGTCCACGCTGCCGCCCTCGTCCACCGTGTAGGTGGACTGCGCGAAGCCCACCGTGGGGGCGCCGGGGTCGGGGTTGGCGTGGCCCAGGACGCGGATCGCCATGGCCCCCGGCTCCGCAGTGAACGGGCCGGTGGATTCGTCGAGCCGGGCCTGCGTGGTGTCCAGGATTTCCCAGTCGGGGAGCCCGCCAGGGTCCTCGGCGTCCGAGTTCGTGAACCACCATGCCGAGTTGCCCCCCTCCAGCAGCAGGAAGTAGGTGCTGTCTGGGTCGAGCGTCGTGCCCTCCGGCGCGGTGAACCGCACCCTTCCGTCGCTGGGCACGCTCGCGGGAACCGTCAGCGTTGCGGCCGCGGCATTCGCCGGGCCGTCCTTGTGCAAGGTCGCGGTGCCGAACGTGAGGCTCTGATCGGCGTCAAACAACGCCTCGACGGCCGTCAGCGCATAGCCGCCGGGGGCGGCCCCGGTGGTGAAGCCCTGGGCGACGTCCCAGCTTCTCAGCAACCATACGGTGGCCACGGCCTGGTCCAGGTTGCTGACCAGCACGTCGGGGCTGGGATTGACGTGGCCGTACACGCGGATCAGCAGCGGCGACGTGCCCTCCGCGAACGCGCCAGTGGACGCCTTGTCACGAAACCCCTTGCCGTCCAGAATCTCCCAATCCGGGAGCCCGTCGGCGTCCTCGCCGAACAGGGACGTGTCGAGTACGTCCGCAGTACCGCCGTCCAGCAGCAGGTAATAGGGGGTGTCAGGGTCGAGGACGGTGCCCGCCGGTGCCATGAGGCGTGGGCTCCCGCCACTGGCCACAGTGCCTGGGACCGTCAGCGTGGCGATCGCGGCGCTCAACGGGTCATCCTTGTGCAGGGTCGCGCTGCCGAAGGTCTTGCCAAAGCCTTGGCCGACCCGCAGCTCGATGGCCGTCAGCGTGTAGCCCCCGGCGTTGGCCCCGGTGGTAAAGCCCTGAGCGTAGTCGTTCGTGTTCAAGAACCCGGCGCCATCGGCGCCCGGCACTGTGTTGCTGACCAGCAACTCGCCCAGGTCCGCATCGCTAACCACGCTCAGCCGCACGGCCACCTCCGTGCCCGCGTCGGTCGGCTGTTGGACAATGTGGACGCGGCTGTACGGCGCGTGGAGCAGGGGAACGTCCGCGAAGGTGTCCCCCAGGTCGAAAGACACGAACATCGCGCCTTGGAAGAACCAGTCGCCGTCGGACTGCAAGGTGCCCGTCGCAAGGGCGAGGTCGACCTCGCCGACGACGCGCTGCACGTGGACCGCCAGCCGGCTGCCGACGGGCAGGGTCGGCGTCGTCGCGAAGTTGAGGTCATTGGTCGCGCCGCTGACGAGCCGCGTGACCGTGTACTCGACGCCGTCGTGCGTGAACGTCGCGTCCTCCAGACTGCCGTAGTTGCCGGCGTAGTAGCCCGCCTCGGCAACATCGCCGCCGCTGTCGAGGCCATGCCCCGCCGTCAGCGTCGTGCACCAGATCGTGTCCGGTGCGTCGCAGTTGAGCGCCGCCGCCGGCACCACGGTCGAGGTCGGGTCGCTGGTCACCGACTCGGCGTTGCCGAGGTCATCGGTGAACTCGACCACGACCCGCAGCTCGCCTTCCTGGTCCGCCTGGGTCAGCGTGTAGGTCGCGTCGGTCGCGCCGTCGATGTCACTGCCGTAGCGGGTCCAACGGTAGGTGAAGGTCGCGTCGTCGGTGCCGTCGGCGTCGGTGATGGCGTCGGTCTCGGCCTTCAGGGTCATGCCCGCCTGCGCCGGGCCCTGCACCACGGGCTTGCCCTCGGCCTCGTTGTTGTCGCCGCCGGTGATGTTGGTGACGGCCTGGTCGGCGAAGTCGGCGACCTCGTTGCCGTTGCCGTCCTTGAGCGTGTTGTCCGTGCCGGTGGTGGGCTTGGTGTAGCTGACCTTCACGTCCGTGTCGGTGGAGGACACCGCCGTCGCCAGCGTCAGGGTGACCGTCGCGTCGCTGATCGAGGGGGAGCCCGTGAGCGCCACCGTCTGCTCCGAACCCCCGTCCGGGGTCTTCTTCACCGCGAAGGCGCTGTTGGCGAGGTTCGCCGCCGCGGCGAGGTTCTCGTTGAAGGTGATCACGAGCGAGGCGCCGTCGACCGTCGCACCGGTCACCTCCGGCGGATCCGTCTCCGCCCGGCAGCGCACGCCCGCCCGTTCGGAGAACTGGCAGTTGTGCACGCCCCAGGCGGCGCTGGGGCACAGTCCCAACGCCGACTCCGAGCCCGTGCATTCGACGTCGTCGAGCCAGTACTTGACCTGGATCAGCGTCACGAACTCGGAGAGGATGGTCGCCTCCCGGGCACCGGGAAAGCCGAGCTGGCGGCAGGCAACGTTGGCGTCGACCTTGGCCCATCTATCGTCGCACACGTGCCCCCACTCGTCGTCGTGGCAGATCAGCACCGACCCCTCGCGAGTGTTGCCTCCCCCGATGAGCTGCAGGTCGCCCTCGCGGCAGGTGGACGCCGTGGTGTTGTTGGTCACCGTCTGGCCGGTGAAGCTCGCGACCTCGTTGTCGGCGGCATCCTTGAGCGTGTTGTCGGTGCCCGTGGTCGGCTTGTCGTAGTCGACCGTCACGGTGTCGCCCGCGAGCACTCCCGGGACGAGGGTCAGCGTCACCGTCGCGCCGCTGGTCGTCGGCGAGCCTCCCAGCGAGACCGTCTCCTCGGATCCGCCGGAGGGGGTCCTCTTCACGGCGAAGGCGCTGTTGGCGAGATCCGCGGCGGCGGCGAGATCCTCGTCGAACGTGATCACGAGCGAAGCGCCATCCACCGTCGCGCCGGTGACCTCCGGTGGGGTTGTGTCCCCGCCGGTTTCGTTGGTGACCGTCAAGCCGGTGAAGCCCGGCGCGTTGAGCTCGGATTCGTCCCGCAGCGGGTCCGCCGCGGGCGGGGCGTAGTCCAGGGTTACGGTCTGCGCGCTGGTGACAGCGGAGGCCAAGGTCATCGTGACGGTATCGCCGCTGATCGTGTCCACGCTGGAGGGGTTTGCGCCCGCGCCGCCGTCCACGTAGATCGTGAACGCGCCCGGGAGGGGAATCGAGGGCGTGTCGAGGTTTTCGGCGAAGGTCAGCGTGAGCTGGTTGCCGGCCACCGTGGCGGCCGTGACGATGGGGGCCAGGTTCGCGCTGACGGTTACCTTCTGGCCCTCGATCCAGCCGTGGTTGGCGGAGACGGTCCACTCATATAGGTGATTTGCCGGATCGTTTTCGGCCCCCGCGTTCGCCGTGAGGCCCGTGCCGCCGATGTCGAACACCGAGCCGCGCGGCAGGTAATCGTCCAAGAAAATGTGGTAGGTAGCGGTATTGGTGAAGTCGATCGCTGTAATCCCGCCCACGGTGTAGTCATCGCCGTAGTCGATGGTGTCGTCGTCGAGGCTGCCGAAGGTGCCGTACTCCGCCGTGTCGTAGCCGTATGCGTCAGCACCTCCAGAGATCTCGCCGATTCCGACCGTCATGGTCGTGCACCAGTCGCTGTCGGGCCGATCGGTGGCGCAGGCTTCCTGGGCCGCCGCCACCGCGTCCGTCCCGTCGCTTTCGAGCCGCTCCTCAGCACCGCCACCGTCGGTGAAGCCGACCTTGACCCGGAGCTTCTTGCCGACGTCCGCCGCCACCGGACTGTAAGTGGCCGAGGTCGCGCCAGAGATGTCCGTTGCATTGGTGTCGTCCGCGTCCGTACGCACCCACTGGAAGCTGTAGCCGGCCGGAAAGGTCGTGGTCGGCAGGTTGTCGTCGTCGGCGATGTCGCCGATGGTCGCCATCAGCGTCTGCCCCACCTGGGGAACGCCGGTAACCACCGGCTTGCCCGTAGCGTCCCGGCCCTCGATGGTGACCGTGGCCGTCGCCGGGGACACCATCACGTCCACGCCGCTGGCAAGGGAGATCGTCGACTCGAACGCCTCGTCGTCCTCAAGGGACGTGTCGTGGACGATCGTGATGGTGTGGGTCTGCGTGACATCACCCGCGTTGAATGCGAGCAGTTGGCCGCTCACGCCGCCGTAGTCGCCCGGCGAGATCGCGCTGTCGTCGGCGGTGGTTACCGATAGGCTGAACGACCTCAGCGCGCCGGCGACGGGGTGGCTCGTTATCTTGATCGTCAGCGTGACGGTCGCGCCGCCCTCGGTCACCTCGTAGGCCACCGGGTCGTAACCCACAGTGATGGCCTCCACCCGCGTCACCGTCAGCTTGTAGAGTCGCGAGGAGTCGCCGTCGGTCGCCGTCACCTTGACATGGACTTTGTTCTGGCCCGTCGCAAGATCAACCTGGAAGCCATTCGTCGTGTCGGAATCGGCGTCGGTGAGCGGGTCGCCATCGCCGTCGAAGTAGCCGAGCCCAGTGCCGCTGATGAGCTTGGTGGGATGGATGGTGATCCGACACCGTGCTGCCCACGCTCCCGGCATAGGTGCCGACCGCCGAATCAAACTCCGGGGAGAGCGCGATGGCGGTGGCCGTGCCGCTGTCGTCCCAGCTGAACTCCAGGTCGTCGAGGTCAGCGTTGACGGCGTTGGCGTCGGCGGTCGGGGCAGCGGCCTCGAACAGTTTCACGGCGATGGTGTCGCCCGCTTCTAGCTTCAAGATGTCGGTGGAGAACGGCGTCCAGTGGTAGTTGTTCTGCACGTCGTTATCCTTGTTTCCTCTGCCCGCGTCGGCCAGCGGAAAGTCGTTCGCGCCCACCCGTAGCACCAGGCCGGGGAGGCTGGCGGCGGGAATGTCCGCGTCCAGCGTCAGGTGCAGCTTGTCGGTGTTGTCGTCCCCCGACCAGCGCAGGCTCTCGACCGTGAAGGCCGTGCCGTCCAGGTTGAAGTCGTCGTCGGACAGGGCGCCGTAGGCATCGCCGGTGCAGCGGCCGCTCGCAGTGTCGCAGTACCCGGTTGCCTGGTCATCGACGCCGCCGAGATGGCCCACGGTGAGTACGCCCGACCAGATTTCGCTGCCGGACGCCTGCGCCGCACGAATCACCGTCACGGTGTAGGTCTCGATGTTGATGGTGTCCTCGGCCGTCACCTTCACCTTGATCGTGTTCGCGCCCGTGCTCAGGTCAACCTGGAAGCCGGTCGCCGGGTCGGAGTCGGCGTCGCTGAGCGTCTGGTCGCTGTCGTCGAGGTAGTCCACGCCGGCGTTGCTGTCGCCCAAGGTGGGTGCGATGGTGATCCGGCTGACCGAGGTGGCGACTCTCGCGCCGTAGTTCGTCGTCGTTGTCAGGAAGGTTGGGAACAGCGTGATGTCGGTCGCGGTCCCGCCGTCGTTCCAGGTCAGGTCGAGGTCGGTCAGGGTTGCGTCGGGGGAGAGGTCGGAAACCTGGAACACGCCCGAAAGGCCATAGACCTTCCGATTGTTGGCTTGCGCGGTGTTGACATTCTTGATCTCCAGGCCATCGTGTCCCGGCCTGCCTGACACCGGCGAGGCTGTGCCCAGCGTGTTGCCCGAGTCGGCGGTGCCGTCGGATTCGCAGCCGGTGTACACGCCCCCTGCGAAGCCGGCAGCGGTTGAACCGTCGTTGCCGTCCTCGTCCTTGGGGAAGTTGCTGTCCCAGGTCCCGTCGTAGAAATCCTCGTAGTCGTCGGCGGCCTTTTCGCCGTCGAGCCAGTAGATGGCTACGCCCTTATCAGTCGCGGTGTAGGTGGTCTCGGTGTGGTCGCGGGCATCGGTGGTCGCCGTGCAGCCCAGGGCCTTGAATTGCGAACTGTAGCTCTGGATCGCATCGTGGCCGGAAGCGGCGGCGGTTTGCACGTGCGTGTCGTAGTCGCCGATGGTGCTGGAGGTGCCATCGCGTCTTGTGGAGCTGACAAATATCAGGCGGAACTGATCGTCGGCGGACAGGCCGCTCGGTATCAGGTCCCAGTTGGCGGCAACCTCGGTCGCGGCGGTGTCGGCCGTGCCATTGATCTCCACTCTCGGAACAGCCGCATGCGTTGTCCAGTTTGTGTTGCTGGTGCTCTTGGTATGCCTATCGGTGTTCAAGGTCCAGCCGGTGGCCATGCTAGTGAGAGTGTTCGAGTTGGTCGCTCTCACGTTGTACTGTCCGCCCGTGGCTGTCGAATCGAACACCACGAAATACTTCGTGCTCTTCTCAAGACTGGAACCTGCCGGTGCAGTGAAGGTGTTGGTTCCGTTGGCGATCGTCGGATTAACCAAGGTGTACAGGCTGCTGTCCGGAAGGCCGCTGGATTCGGAGTAGATCTGCACCCTCACCCCGTCGGGATTGCTGGCGTTCTCCAGAACCGCCTTGACCGAACTGAGCGTGTACCCGTCCTCATTGCTTCCGGTGGTGAATCGAATCGCATGGGTGAACCGAGTGTTGCCGGCCGTGCCGCCGGTCGATAGCCCCGAATCGTTCGACTTGTTGAGATTGCTGAGCAGCACGTCGGCCTGGGCGGAACCGGCGAACAGGCCCGCGAGGGGCAGCAGCCAGGCAAGGAGCAGACTGCCCGAGCCCTTCCGGCGCCGGCCCCGTCCCGTCCGGGTGTCCGTAGCGCCCGCACGACCGCGAAGGCGGTCGCCGGCCTGGCGCCGCTCGGACCGTCCCGCCGCGCGGCCATCGTCCCGAAACAGCTCCCGACGCCCGGCTACGATTGGTGGTCCAAGTTTGTTCCAGTCCTCGGTCGGTCGGGGGACTTGCTTCGTCATCGGTGTTTATCGCCCCTCCTCGGCATGCGTCCGGCACCGGGACGTAGCGGCGCCGCGCGAACCCTAGGGAACACAGACGCCTCTTCGCATCCCCAACGTTGGGGTGACTTCGCGGGGGTTTTCACCGGTCTCAGGGCGAGTTATCCCCGCGGGGCCGGCTGGGCTACCCTATGCTCCCGCCCGCGGGCAAGCTCCAACGGCGGCCCGCCGGCCGCACGGCATCGACCGGTCCGGGGCGGGGCCGCACGACGCGGGGTAGCGGAAGATTGGACTCAAGGAACGATGGCAGGACGGCTGTCGCGATGCGCAAAGACGCGGCAACCATCCGCACTCCTTGAGCCATGCCAAATCGCCAAGCGCGAGGCATCCCTCGCCCCCACGCCAGACGCCCGTTGTACGATTGGCAAACTGGTCGAAGCGGCGCGAAGCCCATTCCCATGACTCACGCCCAACGTAGTCCCGCCACGACTGCCGATGCCCCCGGAGTCGCGAGTGTGTGCGCGCCGCCTACCCGCACTACATCGAACGCATCGGCACGCCACCGGGGCCGATGCTCGACGACTATGGCCAGATCGTGCGCGATCACCGCGCCTACGTTGTCGACGAGCGCGGGCAGATCGTGGTCGTGCTCGTGCTGATGGACAAGGAGGACGGCTCTGACTCCGGCCCCTGCCTTTAGGCCCGGAATGCGCCGTTCGTGAGCACGGGGACCACGTCGCTGCAGTCGAGTTCCGCAGCGAGTTCCACATCCGTGGCGAAGCCGCGATCGATGATCTCCCGTGCCGACGCACATGACCTCAGGAGTCCCGTCAACTCGCCACCCGCAGCGGCGAATAGGCGCTCCGCCGCAATCGCCTCCGGCGACTTGGACCCGTTCAGCGACGCGATCACCGCGCCGGCGCCGAGCCAATCCTCAAGCGCAGGGCGTAGGCTCCCATCGGGCCACTTCTCGCCGCAGGGAATGACCGCAATGCGGGCCCCGGAACCTGCCGCTGCGCGTGCCACTGCTGTCGCGTTGCGCAGACACGCGGCGACTATCCGCGCTCCTTGAGCCGCGAGCGAAATCGTCGCGCCGTTCGGTGAAGGCAATACGAGGCGCGTCCCCGCGGGAATCTCGAGCAAGGAGGCGGGCGAGAGCGAATAGCCGTGGCCGCCGCGTGAGGAAGCTAGGAGCGCACCAGACTGGGCCGCGAAATCCGGCGCGGTTTCGTCGCGGAACCTGTATGGGATCACCACCGCACCGTTCGCGACTGCGATCGCGACGCATGTCGTAAAGGAGAGCACGTCCACGACGACCACGACATCGCTTGTCGGTGCCAATGCCTCAATGCCTGCCAATCCCCACTCGCACCGCACGTCGAAGCCCGCCTGGAGGTGGGCCGGCACGATGCCGGCAGCGCGATGGGTTTTCTGGTCCTCACTCATCGAACCACCGCCCCGCCAGCTCCTGTCAGCATGGTTCCTCGTTAGCAACCCTCTATACGTGCAACGTCGTAAAGCGTTGCAGTTGGTAGCCGGCCGCTCTTTGGCCTTGGAGGCGAGGGGCGACGTAATTTGGGTCGGCTTCCCAACTCGCGGGGCCCATCGCTTCGCGTGCCTTGGTGAGTTCGCCATCAAGCCCAAGGATCGAGTCCGCCAGTGCCAAGATGCGGCGGTTTGGCCATGCGTAGGGAGATGCCTCGCGGAGAGTCTGGGCAGACTTTCTCGGGTCGCCGGTCTTTAGTGTGTGCGCGACCAAGGCGACGGCTGTGGACCGGCTGACGCCGGCTAGGCAGTGCACCAGCAACGGGACCTCGCTGTCCCAGGTGTCAAGGAACTTGATCAGGGCCTCGATGTCCTTGGTCTGGGGGGAAATCTTGCCGGGGCTTGGCTGGACGATGTCGTGTACCGCGCACCGGTGGTGTCGTGCCGGGTCGATTTCCGACGGCGTTCGGGGCTGCGCTTCGGGATGGATGACCGAGACGAGGTCGCGAACGCCGAAGTTCCGTACAAGGTCGGGCATGTCCGCCAGGCTAGAAATGACGATGGGCACGTGTGCTCCGGGAGGCTGCGCGGGTCGGAAAAGGGGTGGGTTCGGCTCCTGTGGCGGAGAGGCAGGGATTCGAACCCTGGGTGCCCGTGAGGACACACCTGATTTCGAGTCAGGCCCATTCGACCAGCTCTGGCACCTCTCCGGGGCGCGATTCTAGCCGATAGCTCGCGTTTGTCGGGACGGGATGGTCGGAAGCGTGCCTGCTAGGAGTTCCGGCCCGCCGAGGACGCCGAGTCGCCGACGGGCGAGGAACTGACACTCGGTCCACCTCCGCAACAGCCCTTTTGGGACGAGGGCGTCTCGCCCTCGAAGCGCGCCGCAGGGCGCGTCCATGCGCAAGTGCATTCCTCAAGAGCTGCGCGCCTGTCGGCGCGTGCGAGGGCGGGACGCCCTCGCCCCAAGGGCCTTCGCTTCGAGTCTAGTCCTGCAAACCTCGCCTTCGCGCGAGGAGTGGTCAGCTTTGTTCGGCGCAAGTGCCGCAGAGGCCCGTGACTTCAACGACGGTGCTGTTTGGGCGGAAGCCGCGCTCGTTTGCGATCTTGGCCAATAGCGTCTCGAGACCGGTCGATTCCACTTCGTCCACCTGGCCGCAGGAAGAGCAGAGGAGGAACTGGCTTTCGTGGGTGTGGGCGGGGTGGTCGCAGGGCATGTAGGTGTGGGCGGACTGGAGGCGGTGGACGAGGCCCACGCGCATGAGGAAGTCGAGATGGCGGTACACGGTGAGGGGCGCGATCTTGCGCTTCTGGCGCTCCTCCAACAGGCCAATGAGTTCATAGGCGGAAAGAGGGCGGTCGTGGGCCAGCATTTCGGCATAGACGGCGAGGCGAGCTGGCGTTAGTCGCTCGCCTCTCTCTGCGCAACGGCTCTCGGCAAGCATTTGCCACTTCGCCGCTAGCGGTGCGCAGGGAAACGACCTAGCCAACTCGAATCATCCTCGGAAGTCCCCGATCCACTTCCGGTTACTCCGGGCACCGACAGTCGAGGCACTCGCTCGACTCCATCGGTGCGCTGGGAACGCTTCGACCCCCACACCTTCGCAGCCAGTGCCAGATGTGCGCCGAGATCAGGAGTGTGCCGCCGAAGATCGTAACCGGTTCCTCGTACGCGGAGAGCGGCTCTGCGAATGCGGCCAGCGACAACAGTGCGAGGCCAGCGAAAACGACGCTGAAGAACAACCGGTTGCCGGTCACCGACCGGGCCTGCCAAACCACGCGGAGGCTCACGGGAACGGCGGCAAGGACCAGGAGCTTGTGCACGAGCTCGCTCTGGGCCGCCTGGGCGACCATGGGCATGAAGGCCACGAGCACGGGCAAGGCAACGCAGTGGAGCACGCAGAGCATCGAGAGCCCCGCTGCGTACAAATCCGGGCGCCCTGCCGCGCTCCAGCGGACGCTCTCGGCGTCAGGCGGATGCATGGCAATCGCACCGGAACGGTCCCGTGCTGCGCCACGATGGCCGAGCAGCGCCCTACCGTGCCCTTCCGCCAAGACCGGCGATTGGATGACCGGCTTTGATTCCAGCGCCACGTAGCGCTCCTCTCGGGTGAAAACGTTACGTTATAACGTTCTCGGCAAGCCCGCAACTGACCGTGGACTTGGCCAGGGTCACATTTTGACGATCCTTCTGCGGGCCGCTCGCAAGTGCGAAAGCAGCATCGGGGCCACGTGCCCCCTTGGGCACAATGGAGGGCGAGACGCCCTCCCTCGGGAGAAAGTTGAGACACCACCCGGACCTGTCCGTCAGGCGGCGTATTCCCGCAGCACGGCGAGGACGCGTTCGCTGAGTTCCACCGCCACGGGTGCGCCTTCGAGGCTGAGCACGTTGACCACGTAGCCGTCGTCGCCGGGGGTGATGCGGATGCGCACGGGGCGAGCGCGTTGCGATCTGCCGCGCAAGAGGCGAGCGACACCGACGCCCGCCGGCTCCACCATGGCCTCGATCAGGGCGGCGTCGCGATCTTCGCGGAGCACGTCGACGTCGGCGCGGCTCAAGGCCTGGCTCACGGTGGCCCAGGCGCGGTCAAAATCGACATTCAGGCGGAGGACGGGATGGCCGGCCTCATCGCGCTCCACTCGCGCCTTGCTCTCGGTTGCCACGTCGCGGCCCACCATGGAGACGGTTTCGCTAGCGACGCCAGCGGCGTAGTAGCTGCCGAACTCGCCCAGGATCGACTCTTCGGCGCTCGGAATGGCGGAGGCTTCGGGGAGCGCGTCCTGCGGCTGCATCAAGGCGTCGTTCTCGTGGCGCAGGTGGATCTCGGTGGAACCCCGTCGGATGCCCTGTTCTACGCGGAAGCGCACGCGGTCTCGGCCATCGGTGATGTCCTCGTCCTCCCTCGCCGTGCGCAGCGCCGAGCGGATGATGTCCTCGGAATCGCTGCCGGCAATGTCGAGCCAGCCGCCGTCGATCACACCTTGAGGCGGGTCTTCGCCGGCGATGGCGACGCTGGCGTCGGTGAGGAACTGCTTGACCACGGGCCAGACCAGCTCCGGCGGGTCCGCCACCACCACCCAACGACGCTCGCCCAAGCGCTGAATCTTGACGGCGTCCCGATCTTCGCGGCCGACGAAGATCTCCGGACGCGGGGCTTGGCCGGGGTAAACCCGCGCCAAAGGGTGGTCGTCGATTTCGGGAATCGGCCAAGTGTCTTCGATGGTTACGCCGACGAGGTCCGTCGGCACCTCAAGCGTGCCACCGGGCTCGGCGTTGAGGTAGGGGTAGGGCGAGCGTTCCTCGCTGGTCCACCAGCCACATCCCGCTACAAGTGCAGTTGCCGCGCCGGCGCTCAGTGCCCGCCCTAGGAGCCTGCGCCATAGAAATCGGCCCTGGCTCCTAGCCGGAGGGTGAGCCAAGAACACGCCATCGCATCGGAGTTCTGTCACAGTGCGCCAATTGCCGAAAGTCGCCGCCCAACTTCGACCTGTGACGCTTGCGTCAGTTCCACGAGCGGCAAGCGGATGCCGGCATCGATCCGCCCCATTGCGGCAAGCGCCCACTTGGTGGGGATGGGGCTGGTCTCGATGAACAGCACATCGTGGATGGGCTGGAGTTCGGCGTCGATCTTCGCGGCACCTGCCGCATCGCCGTCGAGATGCGCCTGGCAGAACCGTGCCATGTGTTCCGGCAGCACGTTGGCGGTCACCGTGATGGTTCCAGCGGCGCCGTGGCCCATCATGGTGAGGGTTTGGGCATCCTCGCCGGACAGGAGGACGAAATCGTCGCCAGCTAGGGCGCGGATTTCGGCCACCCGGTCGGCATCGCCGCAGGCTTCCTTGATGGCGACGATGTTGGGATGCGGCGCCAGACGAGCCACGGTTTCGGCCTGCATGTCGATGGAAGTGCGCGGCGGCACGTTGTAGAGCACGAGCGGCAGCTCCACGGCGTCGGCGATGGCCATGAAGTGGCGGTAGAGACCCTCTTGCGGCGGCTTGTTGTAGTAGGGCGTCACGGAGAGGCCGTAGTCCGCCCCAGCTTCCTTGGCGGCGCTCGTGAGTTCGATGGCTTCGGCGGTGGCGTTGGCACCGACCCCGGCGATCACCGGCACGCGGCCATCCACGCGCTTGATGGTCGCTTCGATGACTTGGTGGTGTTCCGGGATCGTCAAGGTGGCGGATTCGCCCGTGGTGCCCACCGGCACGATGCCGTGGGTGCCAGACTCGATGTGCCAGTCGATCAGACGATCCAGCGCCCCGAGATCCACATCGCCCGAGCGCGTCATGGGCGTAATCAGCGCCACGAGGCTGCCGCAGAGGCCCTTCGTCTTGGTCATGGTCGTTCCAATGCCTGTTGCAGCCGCATCTTACGGGCACCGCAGCCGATGACAAGCGCACCGCACCGCTCGTTGGCTGTGCTTGGAGGCGGACGTGGCGCGTGTGCTTTGCAAACGCTGCGGCCACTTTAGCCTTGCGCTGACATCCCGCCAAAGAGGGCACGACCTTGGAAGCGTTTTGCGGCAAACTTCCCGCCTTTCACGATCCGCCACACGACCATCGACCGTGAACCAGCAGGATTTCGACAGCCTTGCGGCGCAAGGGCACACGCACATCCCCGTCGTCCACGAGGCGCTGGCAGATCTCGACACGCCGCTTTCCACCTACGTGAAACTGGCGACAGGGCCTTTCTCGTACCTGCTCGAATCCGCCGCGCAAGGCGGTGAGAAGTGGGGGCGGTATTCGATCATCGGGCTGCCCTCCGACACCATCCTGCGCGTCCACGGCAATCGGCTCACGGTCACGCACCGCGGCACCGTCACGGAAGCCGCCGAAACCGACGATCCGCTCACCTGGATCGAGAACTACCGCCGTCGTTTCCGCGTGCCAGACCTACCGGGCCTGCCGCGCTTTTTCGGGGGTCTCGTTGGCTATTTCGGCTACGACACCATCCGCTATGTGGAAAAACGCCTCGCCGGTGGCGCACCGCCCGACGATCTCAACACTCCAGACATCCTGCTCATGCTCTCGACGGACGTGATCATCTTCGACAACGTCTCCGGACGCATGAAGCTGGTGGCACTGGCCGAAGCCGGAGAGCCGGGCGCCTTGGCCGCCGCCCGAGAGCAGCTAGAAGCACGCGCCGCCCGGCTGCTGTCGCACAAGCCCGAAATCCACACGGCCACCGCCAACCAGCCGGTGGAGGAGAGCGATTTTGCCTCCGGCTTCGGGCGCGAAGGGTTCATGCAGGGCGTCGAGCGAATCCGCGAGTACACGCGCGCTGGCGACGTGATGCAGGTGGTGCTGGCGCAGCGCATGTCCATCCCCTTCCTGGCGCAGCCCATCAACCTCTATCGCGCCCTGCGCAGCCTCAACCCGTCGCCCTACATGTACTTCATGGATCTCGATGATTTCCACATCGTCAGTTCCTCGCCCGAAATCCTCGCCCGGGTCGAAAACGGCACCGTCGTCAACCGCCCGCTGGCCGGAACGCGCCGCCGCGGCCACACGGAGGAGGAGGATCTGGCGATGGAGCAAGAGCTCCTCTCCGACCCCAAGGAACTCGCCGAACACCTGATGCTCATCGACCTCGGCCGCAACGACGTGGGGCGCGTCGCCAAGATCGGCAGCGTGCAGGTGACGGAGGAGTTCGCGGTGGAGCGCTACTCCCACGTCATGCACATCTCCTCCAACGTCGTCGGCAATCTGGCCGAAGGCAAGTGCGCCATGGACGTGCTGCGTGCCACATTGCCCGTGGGCACGCTCTCCGGGGCGCCGAAGATTCGCGCCATGGAGATCATCGACGAACTTGAGCCCGTCAAGCGCGGCATCTACGGCGGCGCCGTCGGCTATCTCTCCTGGAACGGCAACATGGACACCGCCATCGCCATTCGCACCGCCATCCTCAAGGACGGCAAGCTCTACATCCACGCCGGCGGCGGGGTGGTGGCGGACTCCATTGCGCGCCTCGAGTGGAAGGAGAGCATGAACAAGGGCCGTGCCATCTTCCGCGCCGCACGGATGGCGGAGAGCGGCTTCCGCGAACTCGAATGAGGCGCTGCGCCCTTCCATGACTGCCGGCAGGGTCACCAAACGGGCACAGCGCATCGTCGCCTCGCCTTGGTTCAACCACGGCATCACCGGCATCATCCTGCTGAACGCGGCGGTTATTGGCCTCGACACGTGGGATGCCGCCACCGAACGCTTTGGCGATGGCCTGGGCACCGCCAATCAGGTCTTCCTCGGCATTTTCGTGATCGAGGCGCTCATCAAGATGGCGGCGCACTACCCGCGCATCGAGCGCTATTTCCGCGATGGCTGGAACGTCTTCGACTTCACCATCATCGTCATCAGCCTGCTGCCGAGCACGGGGGAATTGGCGACGGTGGCGCGCCTGGCGCGGCTGCTGCGGGTGCTGCGGCTGGTGTCCGCCTTGCCGGAACTGCGCCTGATCGTGACCACGCTGATCCGCTCCATTCCCAGCATGTTCAACGTGATAGCGCTCCTGTCTATCATCTTCTACGTCTATGCGGTGGCCGGCTATCACCTCTTCCACGAGGTGGACCCCACGCACTGGCGCAACCTCGGCATCGCGTTGCTGTCGCTGTTCCGCATCGTCACGCTGGAGGACTGGACCGACATCATGTACGCGGCGATGCAGGCGCACTGGTGGGCCTGGGCGTACTTCGTCAGCTTCGTAGTGATGGGCACCTTCGTGGTCGTGAATCTCTTCATCGCGGTGGTGCTGAACAACCTCGACGAAGCCAAGCAGGAGCGTCTGGCAGAACTGCGGTCGGAACCTTCCTACAAGGAAATCGTGGCGGAACTGGAGAGGCCGCGAACCACCTTGGCGCGACTCGAACAGCGACTGCAGGACGGCGCCAGCGACGAGCAAGCAACGGATCGACAACCGGATGCCCGCGGATGAAAGGAGGCCTTGGAGGGAGGGAAAGCCCTTCGGAGGGAGGGCGTCTCGCCCTCCACCGCGCCGCAAGGCGCGCGAGCGGCACGCCGCCGATGAAGAAGGGTGAAGAGCGGGCCACGAAGGCCGCCGCCACTGCCAAGATGACGCGCCTGTCGGCGCGTGTGGAGGGCGGGACGCCCTCCCTCCGGGGGGTGCACGCTTTGGAGGGCGGGACGCCCTCCCTCCGGGTTGCTGTGAGATCGTTGGCTATTGCCTACGCCAACCCCATCCGTGTGCTTGCACTTGCGTGTTTCGGGGCGCTGAGCGCCGTGGCATCCGCCGCCGAGCTCCCCCTGGTCAAGGAAGCCCCGGAGACCGCCCGCACCGTCTCGTTCGAGACCGACTCCGTGACATGGATGTCGCTTGACGTCTCCCCGGACGGCCAGACCATCGTCTTCGAAGCCTTGGGCGATCTCTACACCGTCCCGATCGAAGGCGGCCGAGCCGAGGCCCTCACCCGCGGGATGGCGTTCGACAGCCAGCCGGCCTTCTCGCCAGACGGCAACCGCATCGCCTTCCTTTCGGACCGGGACGGCACCGAGAACCTATGGATCATGGCCGCCGACGGCAGCGATCCATCGAAGCTCTCCGCCGGTAGCGACCGCATCGAATACGCCTCCCCTTCCTGGTCGCCAGATGGCCGTCACGTGATCGTCTCGCGCACGTCGTGGGGACTGCGCACGTTCGAACTCTGGGCGCACCACGTGGAAGGCGGCAAGGGCGTGCGCGTCACCCGCGCCAAGCCGGCAAACGACACGCCGGTGCGGCGTCGATCCAACGCCTTGGGCGCCGTCTATTCGCCTGACGCCCGCTTCCTCTACTACGCCAGCAAGCGCGGCGGTTTTGGCTACGATCTCAGGCTGCCGCTGTGGCAGATCGTGCGGCGCGACATCGAATCCGGCATCGAGGACACCCTCACCAACGCCCGCGGCAGCGCCTTCCGCCCACGCCTGTCCAGTGACGGCAAGCTCTTGGTGTACGGCACCCGCATTCCGGCACCCAACGCCGGTGCCACCGCCTTACGCCTGCGCAACCTCGAAACTGGCGAGGACCGCCTGCTTACCGTTGCGGTAGAGCGCGACGACCAGGAATCCCGCTACACGCGCGACCTGCTGCCTGGCTATGCCTTCACCCCAGACGACGAGCACCTGATCCTGGCCCGCAACGGACGCCTGACGCGGCTTCGCATCGCCGACGGCACCGCCACCGATGCCCCGTTCACCGTGCAAGTGGAGCAAACGCTCGGGCCGAGCCTCTACGCCCCTTACCGAACCGGCGTCGGGCCCGTGAAGGCGCGGCTGGCAAGCGATGCCGTGCTCTCCCCGAACGGCAAGCGAGTGGCCTTCTCCGCGCTGACCACGCTGCACGTGCACGACCTCGAAAGCGGCCAGACACGGGCGCTGACGAAGCCGGGCGAGACCGCCTATCAGCCGGCGTGGTCCCCGAACGGGCGCGAGATCGCCTACGTCTCGTGGGACACGGCCGGCGCGGAAGGCGCGCGTGGCGGGCATGTCTGGCGCATTCGTGCCGATGGTCGCGGCAAGCCGCGCCGCATCACCGAGCATCCCGCCTACTACACCGACCCGGTGTTCACCCCGGCTGGCGATCAGATCGCCGTCCTGCGCGCCACCACCCACGAGCGCCTCACCCGCGAGTTCGATTTCGGCGCACCGGTGGGTTCGGACGTGATGCTGCTCCCGCGCCGCCAAGGCGAGGCGCTCGTCATCACGCCGGCGCGGGGCCTGATCGAACCACACTTCGGCCCCGAACCAAACCGCATCTACCTCTACGACAGCGGTGCCGGCAGCCTCGTCTCCATGCGCCTCGACGGCAGCGACCGCCGCAAGGTCCTCTCCGCCAAGGGCTACGGCATCTACGGCGCCGAAGACAAGGTGCGCGTTGCCGACATTCGCCTCGCGCCGGGAGGCAATCGCGCCCTCGTGCTGCACGCGCATCAGCTCTATTTGGTGGAGCTTTTGAACACGCCTCTGCAGAACGCCGAGGTGGACCTCACATCAGCCGCGCTGCCGCTGGCGCGACTCACGGACATCGGTGCCGACTCGTTTGGCTGGAGCGCGGATGGCGAGACGGTGTTGTGGACCGCCGGCGCCACGCTCCATCAACGGCCCCTCGCCAGCATCGAGTTTGGTGCGGCGAACAACAACGCCGCCAAGTCAGACAAGGATGACGACGAACCCCTGCGGGAGGACCACGAAGCGGTAATCGCCACGCCCCTCGACGTCTGGCTGCCACGGCACAAGCCCGAAGGCACGCTTGCGATTGTCGGTGCCACCATCCTCACCATGGCCCCCGACGCGGTGCCCATCGAGAACGGCGTGATCGTCATCGAAGACGACCGCATCATCGCCGTAGGGGATGCCGAAATGCCGATTCCCGAGGAGGCCACGCGGCTCGACGCCAGCGGCCACACCATCCTGCCCGGCTTCGTGGACGCCCACGCGCACTTTCGCCCTCTTCGGCGCGTGCCGGATCTCGTCAACTGGTCCTTCCTCGCCAACCTCGCCTATGGCGTCACCACCGCCATCGACGTGCAGCCATCCACCGTGGACATCCTCGCCTACCAAGACCTCGTGGACGCCGGCCTGATGCTGGGCCCGCGCGCCTTCTCCACCGGCCCAGGCATCTTCAACGACAACGAGTTCACCTCCCGCAAACACGCCCGCGCCGTGCTGGCGCGCTACAAGACCCACTACCGCGTGCGCAACCTCAAGTCCTACATCGCCGGCAGCCGCCGCCAAAGACAGTGGATCGCCCAGGCCGCCCGCGACCTCGGCCTCATGCCCACCACCGAAGGCGCGCTCGACATGAAGCTCGACCTTACCCACGCCATCGACGGCTTCACCGGCAACGAGCACAACTTCCCGCTGCTGTCGCTGCAATCAGACGTAGTGCAGCTCGTCGCCCGCTCCGGCATGGCCTCCACGCCAACCCTCTTGGTCGCCTTCGGCGGCCCCTCCGCCGAGAACTGGTTCTACACCCGCGAATCCCCGTGGACCGACGCGAAACTCGCCCGCTTCATCCCTCGAGGAGCCCTGGCCGCCCGCGCGCTACGCCGCCCCTGGGTGCATGAACACGAGCACGTGTTCCGCACCTTGGCGGAGCAAGCCCACAAGATCGCCCAAGCCGGCGGTCGAATCGGCATCGGCTCGCACGGCCAGCTCCAAGGCTTGTCTTTCCACTGGGAGCTATGGGCCGTCGCCAGCGGCGGCTTCACCAACATGCAGGCCCTGACCGCCGCCACCCGCCACGGCGCCGAAATCATCGGCATAGCCCAAGACCTCGGCACCCTCGAACCCGGCAAGCTGGCGGACATGGTGGTGCTATCCCGCAACCCGCTAGAGGACTTGCGGGCTACCAAGGATTTGGTTTGGGTGGTGAAGAATGGCGAGGTCTTCGAGGCGGACACGCTGAACCAGCTCTGGCCGGAGGAGAAGCCGCTTCCACGGCCTTGGTGGCAAAGCGCCGCAGCACATACGGCGCCCGAAGCCCAGCCCGCGGACTGAACTTGGAGCGCCTTTCTCTAAGGCTGGGGCGTCCCTAGCGTCTGCCTTTCCAGGCTTCTCGTTCCTCCGCGTCCGGGTCCGCGACCACGCCGGACGCCTCGTCGAACACCATCGTCTCGCGGCTGCCCAAGGAGTAGTGCGGGAAGCCGGGGTCGCCAGTCTTGACGAAGCGTGTCCAAGCGCCGTGGACGGCGTCCGCCACGTGCTGCGGTGACGGGCCGTCGCCGATGAACACATCCACGCCCGGTTGGTGCAGGTTGTCGAATGCGAACGGGATCTCCAGCGCATGCGTGGCGCCCAAGCGCTCGTTGCGCGAACGCCAGTTGAACTGATAAAGCCAAGTCTTGCCGCCTTCTGCACGCGCCTCCGCGAGGCGAATCGCCGGGATGCGGAACATGTGGTCGGTCGTCAGCGCGATCATCAGTTGTTCCACCGACGCTTCCGGGCGCGTGCGGCGATAGGTGTCGATGAGATCAAGCCCGCCAAAGCCCTCCGCAGTGCGGGCAAGCCGCGCATCGTCCACCTCGCCATAGCCCCACAGCGTGGTTTCGTCGCGGTTCGAGCCAGCGAGCAGCGCGACATCGGCATGGAGGCCGCCCGAGATCGCATCGAGCGGCGGCTGCGGCAGCACCTCGTTGCCCACCACCGGATAGAACGCCGAAACCGGCACGCCCAATTCCCCGGCCAGCCCCGGCCCGCCTTCGAGCGCACCGGCAACCTCCGTCTGCGCATCGAGGATGGCATCGACGCCGGCGGGTTCCACGCCAATGACGTCCTCCGCGCCCAACGCCTCGAGGAACCGATCCGCAACCAACGCGCCCGCTTCGGCAGGCAAGACATGGTGCGCCGCGCCGCTCTGCGCGATCACCCCACGAGAGAGCCCCGCCGCCCGTGGCGAACCGAGCAGCGTCGCCACGCTAAACCCGCCCGCCGATTCCCCGGCAATGGTCACCTTGGCCGGGTCGCCGCCGAAACTCGCGATGTTGTCCCGCACCCATTCCAAGGCCGTGATCTGATCGAGCAAGCCATTCACGCCAGAGGCCCTGAACTCGTCGCCAAAGCGCGAGAGATCAGTGAACCCCAAGGCGCCGAGCCGATAGTTGATCGTCACCGCCACGATATCGCCATTGGCAGCGAAACGGGCGCCGTTGTACCAGGGCACCGCCCCCTGCCCGTTCCGATAGCCGCCGCCATGGATCCACACCAGCACCGGCCTCGCGCCATCATCAAGCGCCGGCGTCTGGATGTTGAGCGTCAGGCAATCCTCATCCCATCGAACCGGCGCGGGATCGGTCATCCCCCCACTCGAAATCTGCGGCGCCGCCGGCCCGAACTTTCGCGCGTCGCGAACGTCGCTCCAGCCCTCATGCGGCTGGGCTGCCCGAAACCGCCGCGCCCCAGTCGGCGGCGCCGCATACGGCACCCCGGCGAACAGCAGCACACCATCGCGTTCCCTGCCCATCACCCGTCCAGACATCGTGCGTGCAACAACCGCCACTGGTCCCTCCCTGTGTGCTCCCGGTTGCAGCCATTATCGCAAGACGCTCGTCTAGAACGGCTCGGTCCAAGTCCCCGCCGCTATCGCAGCGTGGCTGCTATGGTGGGAAGTCGCATAGTTGGGACGCGCCGCATGAAGATCACCGCCCTCAAGACCTGGGTTGTCGGGACGCCGCCGCCGTATCGGGGTGGGCGCAACTGGGTGTTCTTGAAACTCGTGACGGATAACGGCATCGAGGGCGTTGGCGAGGTGTACAAGGCGCCGTTTCATCCGCGGACGGTGGTGCGGTTGATCGAGGATGTGTTCGAGACGTATGTGGAGGGAAGCGACCCGTTTGGCATCGAGCGGCTTTGGCGGGCGGTGTACTACGGCGAAGGCTATGAGGGGCACGACCACCATCAGCATCCCGACCACACCGTCGCCGGCATTCTGAGCGCGGTGGAGATGGCCTGCTGGGACATCGTCGGCAAGGCGCTCGATCAGCCGGTGTACAACCTGCTTGGGGGCAAGTACCACGAGCGGCTGCGTTCCTATACGTACCTATACCCCGCCGCCGGCGAGCGAACGTCGCCGCACACCGATCCGGATGCCGCCGGCGAGCGCGCCGCCGCCTATGTCGAGCAGGGCTTCACCGCCGTGAAGTTCGACCCGCTCATCGACGTGATGGGCTTTGAAGACCCCCGCGAGCCGCCGCTGGATCGTCTCGACAACGCCGAGGCGGTGGTGAAGAGCGTGCGCGAGGCCGTGGGTGGGCGCTGCGACATCCTGATCGGTACGCATGGGCAGTCCACCACGTCGGGCACCATTCGCTTCGCCAAGCGCATCGAACGCTACGATCCGCTCTGGTTCGAGGAGCCGGTGCCGCCGGAGAACCGCGACGAGATGGCGCGCGTGGCGCGGGCCACCAGCATTCCGGTGGCGACCGGCGAGCGGCTCGCGACCAAGCACGAATTCCGGGAACTGCTCGAGAAGCAGGCGGCAGCGATCCTGCAGATGGCCTTGGGTCGCGTGGGCGGCATTCTGGAGGCGAAGAAGATCGCCGGCATGGCGGAAGCCTACTACGCGCAGATTGCGCCGCACCTGTACTGCGGCCCCATTGAGGCCGCCGCCAACATTCAGGTGGACACGTGCAGCCCGAACTTCCTCGTGCAGGAGAGCATCGAGCGCTTCGACGGCTTCCACGCCGAGATCCTGAAGAAGCCCATTCAGTGGGAGGACGGCTACATCATCCCGCCCACCGAGCCGGGGCTCGGCGTGGAACTCGACGAGGAGGTGGCCGACGCGCACCCGTTCCGGGAGCGCGAGCGGCGATAGCGCCCTTCCGAGAAAACAAGCGTCATGCCCAAGCTTGAAGCCCTGCCGGAGCCGAACATTCGGCAGGCTTACGGCATCTTCCTGCTGACTTCGCGGCATCGGTTCATTCGCCGGCTGCGGCGCGTGTACAAGCCCTCGGTACACGGCAACAAGGCGTGGCGGGCCAGCTATTTGCTGATGGACTACCTGTTGCATCACCCGCCCGAGCAGGGCGCAAGAGTGATGGAACTCGGCTGCGGCTGGGGGCCGGCGGCGGTGTTTTGCGCCCAACGCTTCGGCGCCGAAGTGACGGGTGTGGACATCGACGAGGACGTGTTCCCGTTCCTGGAGATCACGGCGTCCCTGAACGGCGTGGAAGTCGCGCCCCTCAAGGCGGACTTCAACAAGCTCCCCGCCGAACGGCTGGGCGAGGAACAGATGCTCATCGGCGCGGACATCTGCTTCTGGGATCGGATGGTGAAGCCGTTGGCGGCTTTGGTATCGCGGGCGATGGAGGGAGGCACGGAACGGGTCGTGATCGCCGATCCCGGGCGCCCGACCTTCTATGAACTGTCCCAGCGCTGCGCCCGCGCTGGCAAGCACCTTGGCTGGAAGGTGACCCTCACGAGTTGGTACGCCACCGAACCCGCCCATGGCACGGGCGAGGTCCTAGACGTTCGCCAAGGCGATTGAACCGCACGGAAATCTCCGCCGCGGCGCGGACGCCGAGTCGCGGACTGCAGGGAACTGAACTTGGTCCCGTCTTCAAGGCTACGGGGGAAACGTCTTGGGGGGAGGGCATCTTGCCCTCCCACGCGCCGCAAGGCGCGTCCTTGCCAAACGCTCGCAGACCATCACGCACTGTGTCTCAGGAGTGCGCCTTGCGGCGCGAGGGCGAGACGCCCTCGCCCCCAGGGGCCCCTCGCCCCGGAGCCCGCCTAGTGCCCGGCTGCGGTCACGCCCTCCTCGCGCACGAACCCGAGCAGGACGAGGCCGATTACCAGCACGACCACCACCGACAGCATTCCCAGCCGCGAGCTACCGGTGAGGACGCCTGTGATCGCCACCAGCGCCGGCCCAATGATGGCGGCGAAGCGGCCCAGCATGTTGAAGAAGCCGAAGAACTTGCCGCTTTGGGCTGGCGGCACGAAGCGGGCGAACAGGGACCGCGACACCGCCTGCACGCCGCCCTGCACCAAGCCAACCGTCGCCGCGAGCACATAGAACTCCGTCACCGAGGTCATGAAGTACGCATAGATCGTGACGGCCACATAGATCGCCACGCCAAAGTAGAGGGTGGGCTTGGGCCCGAATTTCCTTGCCGCGATGCCGAAGGCCAGTGCCGCCGGGAAGCCCACGAACTGGGTGATGAGGAGCGCCACGATGAGGCTTTCGGAAGGAAAGCCGAGCGACAGCCCGTAGTCCACGGCCATGCGGATGATGGTGTGGACGCCGTCGATGTAGAAGAAGTAGGCCAGCAGAAACAGCGCCACCATGCGGTGTGCCCGGTACTCGCGGAACGTCTTCGCAAGCGCCTGGAGTCCGGCGGAAACCGCACCCACCGCCGCTTCCACCCGGGGCGGCTCGGCGACGTTCCGGAAGAGCGGAATGCTAAACACGAGCCACCACAGCGCCACCGTGAGGAAGGAAAGCCGCACCGCTTCCGCCGCGCCGGAAAGGCCGAACGTCTCTGGCGAGAGCGTCATGGCCACATTGAGCGCAAACAAGAGCCCGCCACCGATGTAGCCGAGCGAATAGCCGAGCGCCGAGACCTCGTCGTAGCGATCCCGCGTCGTGACCCCAACGAGGAGCGCGTCATAGAACACGATCGCGCCAGAAAACCCAATGCTGGCGAGCACATATACCAGTGCCGCCGTGCTCCACTGGCCCTCCCCAACAAAGAACAGCCCCGCCGACATGGCAATGCCGAGCCCCGTGAACACCCCGAGAAACCCCGTGCGCGCCCCCCCGCCGTCGGCAATCGCCCCGAGGATCGGGGCGGCCACGAGAATGAAAGCACTGCCGATGGAGTTCGCGAACCCAAGCTGCGCCGTGCTCGTGACGGCATCGGACCCGGCGCTCCAATACTCCTTGAAGAACACGGGAAAGAACCCGGCGATCACCGTGGTGGCAAAGACCGAGTTGGCCCAGTCGTAGAGCGCCCACGAAACGACGCTCCGATCCCGAAACAGCTCCCGAACTTTCGCCAAGGCTGGTCCCCTTGTGTTGCGATGGCGAGTGTATCCCCCCTTTCCTGCGCCGGGCGAGGCAGGTCCGCTGTCGTGTCGGCCGTGAGGCAGACGCCCGCTTTCGTGGCGCCTTGGCTTCGGGTTAACGTTAGTGCGTCGTGGAGAGGGGATGCGCGTGAGCGAGACGAACCATTACGGATTCAGCCTGCCTGACGAGCTGGTGCTGCTGCGCGATCAGGTGCGGCGGTTCATGCGAGAGGAGGTGAAGCCCATCGAGGACAAGCTGCCGCACGATGCCACCGGGTGCAGCGCCGAGGACCGGCAGCATCTTCGCGACATCGCCGAAGGCATGGGGCTCACCCGGCTCACGGTGCCGGAGGAATACGGCGGCAACCCCGTCTCCGCCCTCGCTCGGGTCATCATTGCCGAGGAATCGGCCAAGTGCCGGCTCGGTGGCTACGCCCCGGCCTTGGGCGCGTTCGGTGGCGGGGCGCCGAACATCATCTGGGGTGGCACGCAGGCGCAGATCGAGCAATACGGCATCCCTTGCGTCGAAGGGAAGAAGCGAGCGTTCGTCGCCATCACCGAGCCGACCGGCGGTTCTGACCCGCGCAACAACATCAGCACCCGTGCCGTGAAGCGGGGCGACACGTGGGTCCTGAACGGCCGCAAGATGTGGATCACCGCGGCGCAGGGCGCCGACTACGGCATCATCTTCGCCCGCTCCAAGGACGGCACCGAGAGCGCGCCGCCGGAGATCACCGCGTTCATCGTCGAGCCTACGTTTCCGGGCATCTCCTTCAACGAAATCAAGGTGATCCGGGCCCTCTCGCCCTACGAGATCGTGCTCGACAACTGCGAAGTGCCGGCCGAGAACGTGCTCGGGCCGGTGGGCCAGGGCTTCGGCGTTGCCCAGCGCTGGCTGGTGGACGCCCGCATTCCCTACGCCGCTGGCTGCATCGGCATGGCGCAGGAAGCGCTGGACATGGCTTGCGGCTGGGTCAAGCAACGCGCCGCCCGCGGCGGCTTCCTGGCCGACAAACAGGCCATTCAATGGATGATCGCCGACTCCGAAGTGGAGCTTCGCGCCGCGCGTCTGCTCGTCTATGACGCCGCCACCAAGGTGGACGAAGGCCTGCCGGGCAAGGTGGACGCCTCGGTGTGCAAGCTCTACGGCACGGAAACCGCCGGCCGAGTGGTGGACCGCGCCATGCAGATGTTCGGCGGCATGGGCATGGCCAAGGAGATGCCGCTCGAGCGGTGGTATCGTGAATTGCGCGTGAAGCGCATCGGCGAGGGGCCTTCGGAGGTTCACCGCATGGTCATCGCACGCGACAAGCTCCGCAATACCGACGGTGGCATGTACTTCGGCTGAGGCTCTCGGCAAGGTCGAATGGAACCTGAGCGACAACACAATCTTCCTAAG
The DNA here is from genome assembly GCA_009837725.1 of Gammaproteobacteria bacterium. Classification (GTDB taxonomy): domain Bacteria; phylum Pseudomonadota; class Gammaproteobacteria; order Pseudomonadales; family Azotimanducaceae; genus VXYL01. Next base: position 28,332 of record VXSY01000211.1, read on the forward strand.
GGGAACATCCATGAAGGACTTTAGCGGCAAGCTCGCCGTCATCACCGGCGGCGGCACCGGCATGGGGCGGGCCTTGGCCCGGCAACTCGTGGCCGAGGGTTGCGACGTGGCCATGTGCGACATCCTCGAGGACAACCTCGTCGAAACCCGGCGCCTGTGCGAGACGGAGGCGAGCCAGGGGCGCGTCATCAGCACCTTCATTTGCGATGTTTCCGACGAAGAGGCCGTGAACGATTTCCGCGATGCCGTGAAGCGGGAGCACGACACCGACCACATTGATCTGCTCTTCAACAACGCCGGCGTCGGTGCCGGCGCGAGCTTCGTGGACGGCGACCGCGACACCTGGGAGCGCACCTTCAACATCTGCTGGTTCGGCGTCTATTTCTGCGCCCGCGCCTTCATGCCGATGCTGCTCGCGAGCAAGGACGCGCATATGGTGAACACCTCGAGCGTCAACGGCTTTTGGGCCACGCTCGGCCCCACCAGCGCGCACAGCTCTTATAGCGCCGCCAAGTTCGCCGTGAAGGGCTTCACCGAGGCACTGATCAACGACTTCGGCACCAACGCGCCGCATGTGAAGGTGTCCGTGGTGATGCCGGGCCACATCGGCACGTCCATCGCCCTCAACTCCAACCGCATCATTACCGGCCGCGAAGAGAGGCAGATGACCGCCGCGGAACTCGAAGTGGCACGCAAGCGCTGGTCCTCCCTCGGCATGCTCGAAGACGACGCCACCGACGAGCAAGTGCTGGCGATGATGGAACAGATGGGCCGCAACTTCCGTGACAACGCCCGCACCACGGCAGAAATGGCCGCCTCGATCATCCTGGACGGCGTGCGCGAAGAACGCTGGCGCATTCTGGTGGGCGACGACGCCCACGTCCTCGATGAGATGGTGCGATCCGACCCGGAAAGCGCCTATTCGGAGGAGTTCATCGAAAAGCTCCGCGCAACGGACGAGTGGACAGTGGGGTAGGAGGCTGTCGGACTTGGTGCACGCCTTAGGGAGGGCGTCTCGCCCTCCCTCCGAGACGGCGACGCCAGCGACTGCGAGAGGCCAACCCATCCGTTCGCTTTTCCCGGTGATTTCTACGGCGCAGCCCCCGAGCGCAGGCGCCTCACGGGTTAGCGAGCGAAGTTGCGTTGGTCTGGGGTGAGCGGCACCACGTCGGCGGTTTCCATGTACCACGTGAGCATTCGATCGCGCAGGCGCGCGAGTTCCGTGGCGTGTTGGGGATCGGCGACGAGGTTCTGGGTCTCGCCGGGGTCGTTTGCGAGGTCGTATAGCTCGTCGGTCTCGTAGGCTCGGCGGACGTACTTGAAGCGGGCGTCGCGGCACATCGTCGCCTTGGTGTGCAGGAGGGGGCGGTCTTCACGCACCTGAAGGTTCACCCTCGGGGAGTACAGGCCAAGGGACGAGGCGGACGAAACGCTTTCGCGTTCACTGGCTTGTGCCTCGCCTTCGAGCCTTCCGCCTTCGCAGAAGACGGCGTCGCGGTGGTCGGCGTCCGGATTCGCCAGCACGCCCGCCAGCGAGCGGCCGAAGTGCCAGTAGCCGCAGTCGATGTCGGCCATGTCGTACACCGTGGCCGGGAAGTCCACCAGCTCCACCATCTGCTCGCGTATGCCCGGCGCTGACGCGCCGCCCGGCGGCTTCACCACGAAGGGCACCCGGCTCAGGGCGTCCTGGAACGTGTTCTGGGTCTTCTCCACGAGGCCGTAGTCGCCGGTGAAGTCGCCGTGGTCGGAGAACACGAACAGGGCTGTGTCGTCATAGAGGCCCGTCTCCCGCAGCGCATCGATCAGGAGCCCAAGCTGGTGATCCACCCGGGCGCACATGCCGTAGTAGGTGGCGCGAAGTTCCCGCCAGCGCTCCTCGGTCCAATCCGTCAGCCCCTGGCCGTCGCGAATGCCGGCCAGCAAGGCGGGTTTGTCGTCCCATGTTTCGTACACGTGCCGGGGCGGCACCGACGACCGGTCCGTGAGGGAATACCACGGCTCCTCCACGCAATACGGCGGATGCGGATAGCCGAGCGGCAGGAACAGGCACAGGGGCTGGTCGGAATCCTCGCGCTCGCGCATGAAGTCGATGGCGCCATACACCATCGACCAGTCGCCGTCGCAGTACACGCGTTCGCCTGCGGCATCGAGGCGGCCCTTGAAGAAGCTGAAATGGTTGTCGCCGTCCGGGGGCCCACGCCAGGCGAGGTCGCCACCGTGGTTCCCCTCCCGGCGCGTGACGCCCCATCGCGCGTAGTCGGCGGCTGTCGGGCGGAAGTGCACGTCGCAGTGTTCCTCGAAGCCGAGCTGCCCCGGCACGAGGTCGTTCTTGCCGCCCCACCAGACGAAATAGCCATTGTCCTTCAGTACCTTGAGGAGGTTGGTCTCGCCAAGGTCCGGGTTCAGCATGTGGTGCATGGTGCGATGGCCGCGCACGTGCGGATACCAGCCGGTCATGAACGAGCAACGGCTCGGCGTGCACACCGTTGCCTGCACGAAGGCGTTGCGGAAGGAGACGGCTTCGGAGTCCACGAGCCCGTCGAGCACCGGTGTCGAAACCGCCGGGTGGCCCATGTGGCCGAGGGCATCGCCCCGCCACTGGTCGGGGTTGAAGATGACGATGTGGGGGCGTTTGGGCATTCAGGACTCCTTCTCGGAACGACGGGTCTTTGAAGGGAAGGCATGGTGGCCCTCCCGCTACACGCCGTTGGTCGCGTTGCCTCCCTCCAGACGGTTCGCGTGCAAGTTTCCATCCCATCGAGGACGCCGAGTCGCGGACGCGCAAGGAACACCCTTGAAGGGCCCTCGGAGGGAAGGCATCCTGCCTTCCCTTAGCGCCGATAGGCGCTTTTCCGTCTGCCACAACCAAGCAAGTGCGCTGGCGCGCAGGGAAGGCAGGATGCCTTCCCTCCGAGGCTTTCGCTTCGAGTCGAATCGCTCAAGCATATGCGCGCTACGCGTCTGTTCCATGGAAGAGTGGAGCGCCCCTACTTGACAAGGACGCTCTGCGCACGTGAGGGCCGGAACCCCTAGTCGGTGTCCAAGCGTTCCTTGACGACGCGGCGCAAGAGCTTGCCGGTTTCGTTGTAGGGCAGTTCCTGCCAGAACTCGATGCGTTCCGGAACTCGCGAGGAGCGCAGGTGCTGCTTGACCCAGTCTTGCAGCTCCGTTTGCGTGGCGGTGGCCTTCAGCACCACCGCGCTCACCACCGCCTCGCCCCACTCGACGCTCGGCACGCCCACGACGGCGGCGTCTTCCACTGCGCCGTGTTCGAGCAGCACGTCCTCGATTTCGCCTGGGGACATGTTCTCGCCGCCGCGCACGATCACGTCGTCGGCGCGGCCTTCGAGGAAGAGATAGCCCTCCTCGTCGAGATAGCCGGCGTCGCGGGTGGGGAACCAGCCATCGGCACCCACCGTGCTGCCGCGGCCCTCGTACTCGCCCGAAACCTGGTCGCCGCGAACGTAGATTTCGCCCCGCTCGCCCGTGGGAAGCGCCCGGCCCTCGTCGTCGCGCACCTCGATCTCGATACCCGGCAGCGGCACGCCAGCGGACTGCAGGCGGCGACGCACTGCTTCGTCTTCGCTGCCGGCGGCGGCGCGGTGTTCGTCCGGCCCCAGCACCGTGATGGTGGAACTGGTTTCGGTGAGGCCGTATGCATTGGTGAAGTCGGTGTCGGGAAAGAGCTGCATGGCCCGTTCGATCACCGCCAGCGGCATCTTGCCGCCGCCGTAGGAGAGCGACTGAAGATGCGGCATGTGAGCGCTCTCCTGCCCTTCGAGGGCGTGGACGATGCGGGCGAGCATGGTCGGCACCACGAAGGCCGTGGTGATCCTTTCCGTGCGCGCGATCTCGATCCACGCCTCCGGGCTGAAGTTGGCGAGCTGCACCACGCGCCGCCCAGAGTAAACCGAACTCAACACCGCGCCGATGCCGGCGACGTGATAGGGCGGAACGCAGACGAGCGCGGCGTCGTCCTCGTCGGCGGCACCGAACTCCACGGAGTTGAAGATGTAGGAAACGAGGTGCTTGTGGCGCAGCACGGCGGCCTTGGGCGCGCCGGTCGTGCCACTGGTGAAGAGGAGAACCCCCACCGAGTCTGGGTCCATGGAACGGTAGTCGTCGCCGCCGCCACCGCCCCGCGCCATGCCGAGGAAGTCGCCTCGACTGGTGAAGGCAACGCCTTGCCGTTCGCCGAAGGCCGTCAAGTGGGTGATGTCGGTGACGAGATACGCCGGCGTGATCCGCTCAAGCAGCGCGTCGATCTCGGCTTCGGTGAGCCGATAGTTGAGCGGCACGTAGGGCACGTCCGCCCAGCCGGCGGCAAAGAGGCCCACCGGAATCGCGAGATTCGACACATCGAGCATGGCGAGGCGCTCGGCGCCCGAGTCATGCACCGCCTGCGCCGCGGTGCGGGCGGCGGCGAGCAGTTCGGCATAGGTGATGGACGAATCCGCCACCGGGTCGACGAAGGCAACCCGATCGCCAAAGGCATCGGCCGCCATCTCCAGAAGCATGGTGGTATTCACTTCTCGCTTGGCGCCCTCCCCAAAGCGCGGTTCGCGAACGGCGCCGGGGAGCCCGGCGGCGAGCTTTTTCTAGTCGGTCTTGGGCAGTTTCTTGGCGTCCTTGACGGCCAGTGCGTCGCCGTCTGCCGCCAGCGAGCCTTCCCCCGCCTTGACGCAGAGCACTTCCAAGCTGCCGTCGGCGTTGACGTAGCGCTTGCCGATGGCGGTTCCTTCCGCGTGACCCGGATCCACGGCGCCGCCATTGGTTGCGCCGTCGCCCATGGGGCTGCCGCCGCAGGTGATTTCCACGTCGCCGTCCGGCGCCGCTATGACCATGATTTCGGTGGAACAGACAGCGCTCTTGAGGCGCTTGCCTGCGGACAAGCTTGTCATCGCCCCCCCTGTGTTGACGAAAGGGCGCGGATTGTAACCAATCCGCCAGCGATGGGGCGGGCTCGTGGGCTTGGACTGCCGGCGATATCGCACCGTAGCGCCTTGCGGCGCGATGAAGGGCGGGACGCGCTCCATCCGAGAAGCGTCCGGCCCATCTCTGGAGGGAGGGGGTCCCGCCCTCTAGAAGTCGTTCATGCAGGTGGGGCGGTGGCGGGTGGCGAAGAGGGCGTCGAGTTGCGGCAGCCTCTTGCTGTCGGCCACTTCCATGCGGCCATAGCGCGTCAGTTCCGAGGCGCTGGTGTGACCGGAGACAAGCGATGCGAGTCCACGCGGGTCGGTGCGGATATCGGCCACTTGTCCGCTTGCAGAACGCGCCTCGCTTTCGTGGCCATCGGATTCGATGCGCCAGACTCCCTCGTTCCACGGGCATTCGGGATCGCCCGCGATCTCGATGGTGGCCACCCCCGCGGTGCCGTAGCCCCGCTGTTCGAGCAGCGCCCGAGCGTTCACCACCCGTAGCCAGATGCCATCGTAGGTGGTGCGTTCGAGCAGCCGCGGTTCGAGCAGCAGTTCCGGCGCCGGATCGTCCTCCGAGGCCCGCCACCAGAGGATGCGGCCCACGAGATCGTGCCCCACGAGAAACTCCCACAACCCGCGATAGCCGGTCATGTCGAGCCAGACGAAATCCTGTACAGCGACCTCCTGCGAGGGGCCGAACGTGGGAGAAAAGCCAGACGTTCTGTAGGTCACGTAGCCCACCGGCTCGTCGTCGGCGTTGAAATGCACGGCGCACCAAGGCGCCTTCTTCTTCGGCAGCACGATGTCCCACATCACGTCGGAGCGGTGCAGCATGAGATTGCGCTCCTCGATGAAGCGGCGATACAGGTCGGTGACGATGGGGCGTGCTGCGTTCAGGTCCAAAAGCCGGGTGTAGCCCTCGGCGCGCTCCCCGAACTGGAAGTCGAAGTGGCGAGGATCGAAGCGATAGCGGGCTTGCGTGCTGCCGCGTCCGTAGCCGAAGCGCTGGTAGATGGCACCCATGGACGCCCACAGGATGGCCGCCGGCTGGCCGTTGTCGTGGGCGCGATGCAGGAGGTCGGTGATGAGGCGGCGCACAAGCCCGCGGCGACGAAAGCCGGGGTAGGTGCCAACGGCGGTGACGCCATCGGCGTCCACGGGGCGCCCGTTCATCCTCATGCGAAACGGATAGCCGCCGGAACTGGCGACGATCTTGCCCTTGTGGAACGCGGCGTGGGTCCATTCGGGCTTGAGTGCAGCGTCGAGCTCCTCCGGCGCTTCCTCAGCAGGCTCGTTGTCGCCAGGACGTCGCTCCTCGGCCGGCTCCGGCGTTTCGGCAAAGACGTAGTGCAGGACCCGCCGGAACTCTTTCAGCTCGTCTTCAGTGACGGGCCGAAACTCGAACTCGTCCATGCGCTCTCCGCTGGGGTGGGCTTAGGGGGCGCGCATTGTCGCACCTAACAGCCTGTCGGATTTCGCCACTAGGAGGCTATCGGACTTGGCGACGATGCACCCGGCTGCGACAGGGCGACGCATGCGTCGCCCCTATAGGAAGGTGTCGGTCATGTCCCGGACCGTGGGGCGACGCACGCGTCGCCCTTCTTCGGGTGGCCTTCCCCATGCGCTTAGCCGTAGCGAGCGAACGAGCACGAAGACCAACAGTTCGCGAGCGAACTGCCGACGTGCCCTTCAGGGCGCGCAAGCGGCGTCAAGGATTGCAGTACGATGGATAGCGAAACCGAACGGAGGGGACATCGGATGGTGGGTAGCAAGTTGGCGGCGGCAGTCGCCATGGGGGCATTGTGGCTGACGCTTGGTTGTGGCCAGGAGCAGGCCGCTCAGGAACCCGCGCCAGCAGAGCCGCCGCCTGTCGCCATCGGCGCGGAGGTGGCCGTGACGGGTGGCGTCGTGCGCGGAACGATCGGCGAAGAGGGCCTCAAGCAATACCACGGCATTCCCTTCGCCGCGCCACCGGTCGGTGACCTGCGCTGGGCACCCACGGCACCCCTTGCACCTTGGGAAGGCGTGCGTGATGCCTCCGCTGCTGGGCCCTCGTGCGTGCAGCCGCAGGGACAGGGCGGCGAGTTCTATGGCGAGACGGGCTTCGAGATGGACGAGGATTGCCTCACGGTGAACGTCTGGACCCGCGCCGAGCACGAAGGCGACGCGCTACCGGTGATGGTGTGGATTCACGGCGGCGCCCTGGTGACCGGTTCTGGCGACAGGTACCCGGGCGAATTGCTCACGTCGAAGGGCGTGGTGCTGGTGACGGCCAACTACCGGCTCGGTCCATTCGGCTTCGTGGCGCATCCCGAACTCAGCGCCGAGAATCCTGCCGGAGTGTCGGGCAACCAAGGGCTGCGCGACCAAATCGCGGCACTCGAATGGGTGCGGGACAACGTCGAGCGTTTCGGCGGTGATCCGGGCAGGGTTACGATCTTCGGCGAGTCTGCCGGTTCGCTCAGCATGTCGCTGTTGCAAGCAAGTCCGCAGGCTCAGGGCTTGTTCCACGGCGTGATTGGCCAGAGCGGCGGCGCGTTCCAGCCCATGGCCTTCCGTGCCGAGGCCACGAGCTATGCCGGCTCCGGCGAGGCGCTTGGCGAGCGATTCGCGGCGGCCATCGCCGGCGAAGGCGGCGACGCGACGCTGGCTGCGCTTCGGCAGGCGCCAGCGGACGAGGTGCTGGAGGTGTTTCAGTCGGACCCCGCATTCTCGAACTACGACACGCTGGCGATCGTCGATGGCGAGGTCATTCCCGATGAAGTGGCAACCATCTTTGCCGAGGGACGGCAGGCGGATGTTCCGGTGATGATCGGCTCCAACGCCGACGAGGGCACCCCGTTCCTCGAGTTCTTCACGCCGCAGTTTGGCGAGGGCATGGAAGGGCTCGCCGCGTACGCCGAGGCAACGCTGGGCGGCATCGAGGGTATCGACGCGCACTACCCCGGCGCCGACGACGCCGAGGCGGAGCGATCGTGGATTGATCTCTTTGGCGACGTGCTGTTCGCCTATCCGTCCCGCATCTGGGTGCGCAGCATGGAGAACGTCACTAGCGATGCGTACCTTTATTGGTTCACGTGGCAGCCGCCCATCGAGCGCCAGGAGGAGTATCGTGCCTTCCACGCCGCCGAAATCGGCTACGTGTTCGGCGACCTCGATCTCTTCGGCGCCGTGCCGACGGAGGCAGACCACGCCTTCTCCGACCAAATGGCCACCATCTGGACCCAGTTCGCCAAGGCCGGCAATCCCAACGGCGAGGGCCTGCCCGAGTGGCCCGCCTACACCCGCGAGAACGAGGCCTATATGGAACTGGGCCTCGACACCGGCGCCAGGTCGAACCTGCGGTTGGAGCAGATGGCGCTGATCGAGCGGGCCTGGGCAGAGCGTCGCGCTGCGCCAGCAGAGGACGCGGGCGACTAAGGGAAACCTCGCCGCACCGGCGTCGTCCTCCGAAAGCAGGGGACGCTTCGGGAGGCGTTGCCTGCGTCTCCTGCGGGCGCGCGTTCGCCCGCAGCCACAGCGGTTCCTAGTGCGTGAACAAGGCGGGCCTTCGGAGTCCCACCCCGCCGGGGACGCCGAGTCGCTGACGCGGAAGGAACTGACGCCGGCCA
>VXSY01000241.1:0-13092 GCA_009837725.1 Gammaproteobacteria bacterium
CGCGGCTGAAGGACATTGCCGGGGCCGTCGATGTGCCGTTCATCTACAAGAGCTCGTTCGACAAGGCCAACCGCTCGTCGCACGAGAGCTATCGCGGCCCAGGCATGGAGGAGGGGCTTCGCATTCTCGATCGCGTGCGCGACGAGGTGGAGGTGCCGGTGCTCACCGATGTCCACGAGGACACACCCATCGACGAGGTGGCGAGTGTTGCCGAGGTGCTGCAGACACCGGCGTTCCTGTGCCGGCAAACGAACTTCATCCAGCGCGTGGCGGCGGCAGGGCGGCCCGTCAACATCAAGAAGGGACAGTTCCTGGCCCCGGCGGACATGCGCCACGTGGCGAACAAGGCAAAGAGTGTCGGCAACGAGCAGATCATGGTGTGCGAGCGGGGCGCGTCGTTTGGCTACAACAACCTCGTCTCGGACATGCGCTCGCTCGCGATCATGCGCGAGACCGGCTGCCCGGTCGTGTTCGATGCGACGCATTCGGTGCAGATGCCCGGAGGGCTTGGCGACAAGTCCGGCGGCCAGCGGGAGATGGTGCCGGTGCTTGCCCGCGCGGCGGTGGCGGTGGGGGTTGCGGGCCTCTTCATGGAAACCCATCCCAATCCCGACGAGGCACTCTCGGACGGCCCCAACTCTTGGCCCACCGGTCTGATGCAAGACCTGCTCGGTCAGTTGAAGGCCATCGATCAGGTGGCCAAGTCGCAAGGCTTCGCCGAGGAAAAGCTGGCGTGACGCGCATCGAGGCGGTGCTGGCGCGGGAGGTGATCGACTCCCGAGGCAATCCGACGGTGGAGGCGGAAGTGCATCTCGCCGGGGGCGCGGTGGGCATGGCCATCGCCCCGTCCGGAGCATCGACCGGCGAGCGCGAGGCATGGGAGAAGCGCGACGACGATGCGCGTCGCTATCTCGGCAAGGGCGTGCTGAAGGCGGTGTCCGGCATCACCGGCGAAATCGCATCGGCGCTGATCGGTCGAAATGCGACGGAACAGGACGCGATCGACCACGCCTTGATCGAGCTCGACGGAACCGAGAACAAGGCACGGTTGGGCGCAAACGCGACTCTCGCGGTCTCGCTGGCGGTAGCCAAGGCAGCGGCGGTGGGGTGTGGCTTGCCGCTGTATCGGCATCTGGCGCGCATTTGTGGCAACGAGGGCGTTGCAGCTGGGAAAGCACCGGTGCGGCTGCCGATGCCGATGATGAACATCTTGAACGGCGGTGCCCACGCCGACAACAACGTGGACATCCAGGAGTTCATGGTGCTGCCGGCAGCGGCTCCGAGCTTCGCCGAGGCGCTGCGCTGTGGTGTCGAGGTGTACCACGCCCTCAGGGCGGTGCTGCGTCGCCAAGGGCTCGGTACCGGCGTTGGCGACGAGGGCGGCTTTGCGCCGGATCTTGCGTCGGACGTCGCTGCGCTCGAGTGCTTGTGCGAGGCGGTGCGGGAAGCGGGATACCGTCTCGGCGAGGACGTGCTGCTCGGGCTCGACAGCGCCGCCAGCGAGCTTTGGGACCGGGATGCCTACGCCATGCGTGGCGAGAGACTCTCTTCGGACGCCATGTGCGACCAACTCGCGACGCTAGTGGCGGATTTCCCCATCGCCAGCATCGAGGATGGCCTGGACGAGAACGACTGGGCGGGTTGGCAGCAGCTCACCGAACGGCTCGGCTCGGCGGTGCAGTTGGTGGGAGACGACATCTTCGTCACCAACGTGAAGATGCTGGATCGGGGCATTCGCGAGCGGGTCGGCAACGCCATCCTCGTCAAGCCGAATCAGATCGGCACCCTGACCGAGACCTTCGCCACGGTGCGGATGGCGACCGAAGCCGGCTATCGTGCCGTCATCTCGCACCGGTCCGGCGAGACGGAGGACACCACAGTGGCTGATCTTGCGGTGGCGACCGGCGCCGGACAGATCAAGACCGGGGCCGCCTGTCGCTCCGACCGCGTGGCCAAATACAACCGCTTGCTGCGAATCGAAGCGATGGCTGGCGAGCTGGCGGAATACCGGGGCGGGGCGGAGTTGGCGGTGCCGGCGAGGAGGGTGCCCTGATGCGCTTCTTTGCCGGCGCCGGCATGATCGTGCTCGGGCTTCTCGTGTGGCAATACTGGTTGGGCGAGTCGGGTTGGTTCGCCGTGCGCGACTTCGGTCGCGAGATAGCCCAAGAGGAGCAGCAGACGGCCGCGCTGGCTGAGCGGAACCGCCGGCTTCGCGCCGAGGTTCTGGCGCTGAAGGAGGGCCATGCCGCGGTGGAGGCGCGCGCCCGCACCGACCTCGGCATGGTGCGTCGGGGCGAGACCTTCTACCAAGTGGTTGAGGAAGATGGTCGCGAGTCGGAACGGGCCGGGTCCGGCAGCCAAATCCCTCGCTGAAGTGCAGGCTGCGTGGCCGCCGGCATGCCGCCCTGCGGCCACCGGCGTGCTCCGGCAGGTTGCGGCGGACTTCCGTGTGGACGAGGAGCTTGGCTTCGAACTGGCCGGCAGCGGCGAGCATCTTTACCTGCGGGTGCGTTGCGAAGAGCGAACGACGTCGCAGGCGCAGGCCGTTCTGGCACGTTGCTTTGGCGTGGCGGCCATGGACGTGGGATATGCCGGCATGAAGGACCGCCATGCGGTCACGCGGCAGTGGTTCAGTGTTCGCGCGCCTCGATTCCTCGATGCCATGCCTGACGACCCGCGTATCGCCATCGAGACGCGCTCCCGCCACATTCGCAAGTTGCGTCCCGGCGACCACCGCGGCAACCGCTTTGCCATCGTAATCAAGGACGTTTGCGGGGATTGGGACGAGAACCTCGGCAAGCTGGCGGAGCGCGGCTTTCCCAACTATTTCGGCGAGCAGCGCTTCGGTCGCTCAGGCGCCAACATTCCCCGCGCGCTGGCCTGGGTGCAGGCGGGGCGACCTCCTTGCCGGCGCTTCGTTCGAGCCCTCCACATCTCGACCTTGCGAGCGCAGATATTCAACGATGTGCTTGCCGCGCGCGTGCAAGACGGCAGTTGGCGCGAGGTCCTCGAAGGCGATCCCGGCACCGCTGCTGGCCCCGAATGCACACCCACCGGACCGCTTTGGGGCCGGGGGCGCTCCCTTGCAGCCGCGACAACGCTGGCATTGGAACGGGCGGTGTTGGAGTGCCACCGCGAAGCGACCGAGGCGCTGGAGTTCACCGGCTCGCACCAGGCTCGTCGTGCCCTGGTCACCGTGCCTGAAGACCTTGTCTGGGAAAAGGTCGGCACAGAGCTGCACCTTGGCTTTTCGCTGCCGCCAGGTGCCTACGCGACGCGGCTCTTGGCCGAGGTCGTTGCTCGCCCCGGAGCGGTGGCCTGAACATGCTCGACATCGACGGCGCGGGCATGACGTCGCAGCGCAATCGAGACCGCCTCGCAGAGCGCTTGGCGCGGCAGGGCATCGCCGACGGACGGGTGCTCGAAGCCATCCGTACGACGCCGCGTCACCTGTTCGTGGAGTCTGCCCTGGCAGACCGCGCCTACGAGGACATCGCCCTGCCTATAGGCCACGGCCAGACCATCTCGCAACCGTGGGTCGTGGCGGCCATGACCGCAGCTGCCATCGAGACGGATCCGGCCCGCGTGCTGGAGGTTGGCACCGGCTCGGGCTATCAGGCAGCGGTGCTCGCGCGCCTCGTGCGCCAGGTGTTCACCGTCGAGCGCATCGCCCCCTTGGTGGAACGGGCCCGCCGCCGCCTGCGCGACTTGCGCATCCGCAACGTCCACGTTCGCCTCGACGACGGCAATTTGGGCTGGCGCGGGCGTGGCCCGTTCGACGCCGTGGTCGTTACCGCGGGTGCAGAGACGTTGCCGGAGACGTTGCTGGAACAGGTGGCGGTGGGTGGCCGGCTCGTCATTCCGGTCGGTAACGGCGATGTGAAGGATCTGTGCGTGGTTACGCGCAATGGCGACGGCTGGCGTCGTCGTCGCTTGAGTAAGGTGCGCTTCGTGCCGCTCCGGGAAGGGGTGCAGCGGTGAGCGTGGGCACCGCCGGCGTTTGTCTGCGCGGGCTGGCAATGGGCTTCGCGGAGGCGGCCCCCGGGATTTCGGGAGGCACCATTGCCCTTGTCACCGGCATCTACGACGAACTGGTGGGTACCATCGCCAAGCTGTCGCCACCGTCTTTCGGCTTGTTGCGAAGTGGCTTGAAGGCTTTCTGGCAGCACCACAACCTGACATTTCTCGTCGCCTTGGGCGTGGGCATGGCGGCGGGATTGCTGGCGATGGCGGAGTTGCTCGTCTGGGTGCTGGCGACTCGTCCGGCGCTGGCTTGGAGCTTCCTGTTTGGCCTGATGTTGGTGGCGACTGGCGGCGTGGCGTTGCAGTCGAAGCCGCTGTGGCTGCTTGTGCTTGGAGTCCCCGGGCTTGCGGCAGGCCTTGTGATCGCCTCCGGCAGCGGCCTGCCGGAGGTCGGCGGCAGCGCGAGGATGTGGGCGTTGTTCGGTGGTGGCACGCTGGCCGCCACAGCATGGATCGTGCCCGGAGTGTCCGGTGCCTTCGTGCTGGTGTTGTTGGGGCTCTATGCACCGGTGTTGGCCGCGGTGCACGAGCGCAACCTCGGCGACCTCGCGGTACTGGCCGCCGGCATGGCGGTGGGCTTGATGCTCTCGTCTCGCCTCCTGGCACGTCTGCTGGCGACGCAGCGGCAGCCGGTTCTGGGGTTCGTGACGGGCTTGATGGCAGGTTCGTTGCTGAAGCTCTGGCCTTGGCGCAGCGAAGAGGTTGCGGTGTTTCCGACCGCGGAAGACCCGTTGCTGATCGCGACTCTCGGCCTGACGATCTTGGGTGCCGGCGCGGCGTTGGCACTGCTTGCAGCGGGCAGGAAGGCCGCGCGCTCGTGAGCGTGGCGTGGCGTGGTGGCTTGGCGGTCACGGTGGCCGCAGTGGCCGCGCTCGTTATGGCGGCCTGCACGCAGCATTCGCGAGCACCGGTGGCGGATCGTTCCGCTGCGACACAGGTGTCGGCGAGGCCCAACACCTATACGGTGATTCGGGGAGACTCCCTCTATGCGATCGCTTGGCGCTATCAGCTTGACTACCGCGACCTTGCCGCCACCAACAACATCCACGACCCCTACACCATCTATCCGGGAGACGTGCTCAACCTGCGAGTGACCGAAGGCGCGCGTTTTCGCGCTTCGCCCTCTGCGCCGGCGCAGCCGCCGCCGACAACCGCGCGCCGCAGCAAGGCGCCGCCGGCACAAACGGCCGATCGCACGAAGCCGGCGACAACCACTCGAAAGCAACCGGGCAAGCCGCCGCAGGTGGCAGCCCCGGTCACAAAGCAGGCCAAACCGCCTCCCCGCGGGCAACCAGCAGCGACGCCACCCACGAGAGTCACGGCTGCTGCGTCCAAGAGCGCCAACGCGGCACCGCCAGCCCGCGCCGGCGCGACCCGTGGCTGGCGACATCCGGTAGGCGTGCGCCCCACCCAAGGCTTCGGTCGCGGCAATCTCGGACAGGACTACGTGCTCACCCCCGGCGCGAGGGTGTATTCGGCCTCTGGGGGCGTGGTGATGTACGCGGGCCCAGGTCTAGGCGGCTTTCGCCACCTAGTGATCGTCAAGGTCAGCAGTCAATACCTGGCTGCCTATGGCCTGAACGTCGCCCCGGTTGTGCGTGAGGGCGAAGCGGTCAAGGCTGGTCAGGTGCTCGCGGCCATCGACGGCGACGGTGCCCTAAGCCGCCGCTTCCATTTCGAGGTGCGACGCGACGGCAAGCCGGTGGACCCGAGGCCACTGATCGGCTCTTGACGGCGTCCCTTGCCGTCTCGGCGTGTGTCGGCGTGCCCTCCATGAGGATTTGGGTAGAATGCGCGCCCTTTGGACCAGTGTCGGTTGCCTGAATGACCTTTGTCGTCGGCGATAGCTGCATCAAGTGCAAGCTCACGGATTGCGTGGAGGTATGTCCCGTGGACTGCTTCTACGAGGGGCCCAACATGCTCGTCATCCACCCCGACGAGTGCATCGACTGTGCCCTGTGCGAACCGGAATGCCCCGTGGACGCCATCCATTCCGAGGACGAGATCCCGGAAGGGCAGGAGCAGTTCCTGGAACTCAACGCCGAACTCGCCGAGGTCTGGCCCAACATCACGGAAAAGAAAGACGCACCTCCCGACGAGGCCGAATGGCGCGACGTACCCGACAAGCTGCAATACCTCGAACGTTAATGCCCTCTCGGGCGAGGTATGCCTCGCCCAGTGCAGCCTAGCCCGCATTTCTCACCGGCGCTCGTAGCGAGGGCGACAGGCGCCGCTGTGGCTGCGGGTGCGCACGCGTGCCAGGAGGCACGGCAGAAGACGGCGAGGGCATAGCTGTGCACTATGTCGAGCCGGATGGAGTGAACCTGTCCGAAGGACAGGCGAATGCGTCCGCAGGACGCACGAGCACCTTGCGCAGCCACAGCGAGTGCATCGTCGGCCGCAAACGAGGTCTGGTGAGAAATGCGGGCTAGGTGCCTCGGGGCAAGGGCAGGTCGAAGAAGCGTCGCGCATTGTCGCTGGTGTAGGCCGCGACCTCTTCGAAGGACTCGCCTCGGCACTCGGCCACCTTGCGTGCCACCCAAGGCAGGAAGGCCGGCTCGTTGCGGCGGCCCTTAGGGCGGGGAGACATGGTGCGCGGGAGCAGCCACGGTGCGTCGGTTTCCAGCATCAAGCGCTCTCGGGGAATGTCGGCCACCAGGCCCTGCAGTTCCACGCCCCGGCGTTCGTCGCAGACCCAGCCGGTGATGCCGATGTGCCAGCCGTCGTCGAGGTAACCGGCGAGGTCCGCCGCCGTGCCGGTGAAGCAGTGGACGACGCAACGGCCGAGTTCCCTGCCGCGTTCGCTGAGGAGCGCGCGGGTTTGGCCACCGGAGTCGCGGTCATGCACGAACAACGGCAGGTCGAGTTCCACGGCTAGGGCAATCTGTTGGCGGAACACGGTGCGCTGAACGTCTGGCGGCGAGTAGTTGCGGTTGAAATCGAGGCCGGTTTCGCCAATGGCGACCACGCGGCGGTTCTTGGCAAGCTCACGGATGGCGTCCTCCCAACCGGGTTCGACGCTGCTTGCGTCGTGGGGATGGATGCCGGCGGTGGCGAAGAGGCGGCTGGCGTCGGCAAGCGCAAGGGCGGCACGACTCTTGGCGACGCTGACCCCGGTGACGACCATCTGTTCCACCCCGGCCGCTAGGGCACGTTCGACCACCTGACGCCGATCCTTGGCGAAGTTGCGGTCGGTGAGATTGGCGCCGATGTCGACGAGCCCCATCAGGGAATCAGCAGCTCGTGGTCGGCAAGCATGGGTGGCGAGGTGCCGGCGCGTAGGGCATAGACGTGCTGGAAGGCGAGTACGCTCTTGACGTAGTCGCGGGTCTCGCGGAACGGGATGCGCTCGATCCACGCCTCCGTCGGCATCCCCGACGCCTTGCGCTTCCAGCGATCGGAACGGTGCTCGCCGGCGTTGTAGGCGGCGAAAACCAAGGCGCGGTGGCCGTTGTAGCGATCCATCAGGAAGGCGAGGTGGTTCGAGCCGAGGCGGATGTTGACCTCGGGGTCAAACAGGTCCGCCTCCGAAGGCCGCGCGGCGCGGATGCGGCGGGCAACGATGCGGGCCGTGGCCGGCATGAGTTGCATCAGCCCCCTCGCGCCGGCGCGGGACACGGCTCGATGGTCGAACGCGCTCTCTTGCCGCGACACGGCGAGCAGCATTGAGTGCGGCAGATTCGTGGTGAAGGCGTGGCGCCGGTAGATCTCCGGGAACGGTTGCGGAAAGCGCACATGCAGAAGGTCGGGGAGCTTCGCCTGCCAGGCGCCGGCAATGGCCTGATTGATCCAACCCACCTCGTGCATGCGCTCCAGCACCAGGGCGAGCCGTTCGTCGTCCAGCGAGCCCTTGAGCGCATTCCATTCGCGGCGGGCGTTGACGAGGTCGCCGACGGCGTAGAGCTCGACCAGTCGCAGTGCGGCAGGGAGGTCTTGCAGTCCTTTGCCAGTGCCCGCGTTCTCGGGCCGCTTGGCATTCAAGCGTGACTCGATGCCGAGCCGCTGCGCCGCCAGGAAGCCGTAATAGCTGCGGTTCTGCGCGGCGGCTTGCAGTGCACCCCGCGCTGCGTCTTCCGCCGCGCCGCTCGCCGCAGGCGCCTCAGGCGCGAGATCGAGCGCAAGTCGTCCGTGCCAGTAGAGCCAGCGTTCGTCCTCCTGGGGCAGCGCCGCGGTCCAAATCAGTGCATCCTGCCAACGCAGATCGCGGATCAACTGCTGCGCAACTTCTCGGACGCCCTCCGTCGTCAGCTCCGCCGGCGAAGCGTGGATGTCGTTGCCGGCCTTGGCGTTGGACAGCGCGATTGCGCCGGTCACCTTGCGCTGCGTCTCGTCGTCGAAGTCGCGCTGATCACGATAGTCATGCCAAAGCGCCCGGGTGTCGCGCGGATGCCGTCGCGAGTGGCGCATCAACCCATGCGCCAGCGCCTGATTGCCCTTGGCATCGCGCGGAAATCGGTCCGCCCGGGCGACGATGGAAGGCCGCGTGTGCGCTTCGTGATAGAGACGAGCCACATCCGCGTCCACCTTGAAGAACCGGAGGATGTAGCGGCCAAGCCCGGTCTGGCCCGCCTCGAGAGCCGCCGTCAGTCGAGCCCAGGCGGTTTCGTCGTCGATGCGACCGGCGTTCCGCCAGACGTCGAACAGCGGATCGCACGCTTTCGGCTGCGATACGGGCGACACCCACAGGTTGCGTACCTGATCGAGCGCTGCCTGCTGCTCGCCGCTGCGGTACAGGGCCCGCAGGTAGTAGCACTGCATTGTCGCATCGTCCACCGGCTCGTAGTGGGCAAGATAGGTGCTCCAACGGCCGCTTCGGGCCTGCACCCGCAGCCAGGAGCGGAACATGCGTTCGCCGGCGGGAATGCCTTGCATGGACTCGCGCAGTTCCTCCATCTCGGCGGGGCGGATCGACCCCACGCGACGGACCGCTTCACGCCAGACCAAATAGGGCGCAAGGGGGTAGTTGGCAAGGTGGTGTTGCTGCTCGCGGAAATCCGCCAGCCGACCTGCCTCCAGCGCCCGCACGGCATCGGCATAGGCCATGCGCTGCTCGTAGCGGTCCCGATGCGTCGCGTCGTCGGCGACGGCGACAGATGCCGCAAGCGCGACCAGAAGCGGGAGAAGCCGGCGAATGCCGGCACATGCCGCCCCCAGCGGTGTCCCTCGCGTCACTCCGGGGGTGCGTCCGGGCCAACGCGCACTGCCAGCACGTCGCAGGTGGCGCCGTGCAGCACGCCGTTGGCGGTGGAGCCGAGCAGCAGCGCAAGGCCGTGGCGACCGTGGCTGCCCACCACGATCACGTCCGCCTTCTCGACCATGGCGATGCGGTGAATCTCGCTCTCCGGCCGGCCAAAGACCAGGTGGCGGCGGTAGTCCGGAATGCCGATGCTGCTGGCGAATTCCGCCAGGTGTGATTTCGCCTGCTCGTGAATCTGGTCCTGCACGGTGGAGAGGTCGAGAGGCACGTCGCCGCCGTATGCGAGGCTGAGCGGCTCGATCACGTGGACGATGTGCAGCTCGCTGCCGTTGGCCTCCGCCAGCGCCGTTGCGCGTCTGGCCACCCGACGGCACTCCTCGGTGAGATCGACGGCGAGAAGGATGCGGTGGTAGTTGCCCATGTGGGTTGCCTCCGGGCGGTCGATGCCGCGACCATACACCTTACGGGGCGCGGTTCAAGCGCGTTTTTCTTGCCGTGAGGAGGGGGCTTGCTGGGGTGGTTTGGCTGCTGATTGTGCTGGTCGTCGCGCTCGCGATCGGACCGATTCTCATGCTGCGGCCGAAGCCGCGCGAACGCGCCGTGGCGGCATTGCGGGCGGCGGCACGAACGGCTGGCCTCACCGTGTCGGTGGCCCGCGTTCCGCATTTGAGCGCGAGCGCCGAGGATCGGGTCTCTGCCGGCGGTCGAGACCGCGAGCCAACCATCGAATGCGCGAGCTATCGACTCCTGGCGCCGGGCGGCCTCGAAGATGCACCGCAGTGGACCCTGTATCGTTCGGAGCGAGAGAATCGCTACCTGGCCGGTTGGACCATGTTGACACCACCGCTGCGACTCCCGCCGCAACCGGAGCGCTACTGGCGGCGCATAGCGGCCATCGTCGAAACGCTGCCGGGAGGCTGTCTTGGTGTCGAAGCGAGCGCCGACGGCGTTGCGTGGATGGGGCAGGAACGCATGGGCGACTCGAGTGCCGAGACCATCGTGCAGGGGATTCGGGAGGGGCTGGAAGCGATTCGGGACCTGCACCGCGAGGGTCTCGGCAGGGACGCCTGAGCCCGCTTCCTTGGCCGGTTTGCATTGCGACGCCGGTTGACACAGCCTTTGTGCAGTCCGTATAAGCGCGAACCGCGCGGCACCAACAAGCCGCCATAACGGAGAACCAAAGCAAGACATGGCCCGATCCGCTACCGCCGCCGCAGCCCCGCCGAAGGCTCTCGTCATCGTCGAGTCGCCGGCCAAGGCGCGCACCATCAACCGCTATCTCGGCAAGGACTACGTGGTCAAGTCGAGCGTCGGCCATGTGCGCGACCTGCCAACGGGCGGCGGCTCCACCAAGCCCGACGCCAAGCAGCGCGCCCGCCAAAGCGCCAAGACGCGCAAGCTCTCGCCCAAGCAAAAGGCGGCGCATCGAGCCCGTCGCGCCCGCGCCCAACTCGTGCGCCGCATGGGCGTGGACCCGGACAATGGCTGGGCCGCCAACTACGAGATCGTCCCCGGCAAGGAGAAGGTGGTGCGGGAACTCACCGCCGCCGCGGCGCGCTCCGGCAACATCTATCTCGCCACCGACCGCGACCGCGAGGGCGAGGCCATCGCCTGGCACCTGCGCGAAGTGATCGGCGGCGATCCGTCGCGCTATCGCCGGGTCGTGTTCAACGAGATCACCCGCCGCGCCATCGCCCGCGCCTTCGAGGAACCCGGCGAGATTGACGAGAACCAGGTCAACGCCCAGCAGACGCGGCGCTTTTTGGACCGCGTCGTGGGCTTTGAGCTTTCGCCTTTGCTGTGGGCGAAGGTGGCGCGGGGGCTCTCGGCGGGACGGGTGCAATCGGTTGCGGTGCGCTTGATCGTCGAGCGCGAGCGGGAAATCCGGGCGTTCACGCCGGAGGAATACTGGGAAGCGTTCGCGGACCTCAAGCGCGGCGAAGAAGATGCCGTGCGCTTCACTGTGACCCGCGATGGCGATGCGTCCTACCGCCCGGGCAGCGAGGAGGCAGCCAATGAGTCCCTCGCACGGCTGCGCGAGCGGGCGTTTGCGGTTGACGCAAGGGAAGATCGCCCAACCCAAGCACGCCCGAGTGCCCCGTTCATCACCTCGACGCTGCAGCAGTCGGCCTCCACACGGCTCGGTTTCAGCGTGCGTCGCACCATGACTCTGGCCCAGCGGCTCTACGAAGCCGGACACATCACCTACATGCGCACCGACTCCACGAACGTTGCCGGCGAGGCCATCGGTGCGGCGCGGGAGCACATTGGCGCAGAGTTCGGCGAACGCTATCTGCCGAAGACGCCCCGCTCCTACGCCAGCAAGCAGGCGGCCCAGGAAGCCCACGAAGCCATCCGCCCCACCGATGTGCGCCGCACCCCCGATGCGTTGACCGGAGTCGAGGCTGATGCCGGCCGCCTCTACGACCTCATCTGGCGTCGCTTCGTGGCGTCGCAGATGACGCCGGCCGAGTACCTCTCCACCACCATCATCGCCACCGGCGGCGAGTTCGAGCTGCGCGTCCGGGGTCGCATTCTCCGCTTCGATGGCTTCACCCGCGTGCTGCAGCCGCTTCGGGGCGACGACGACACGCCGCTGCCAGACTTAAGCGAGGGCGATGCCTTGGCGCTGGTGGATGCGGAGGCCGTGCAGCACTTCACCAAGCCGCCGCCGCGTTACGGGGAGGCGAGCCTGGTGCGCGAGTTGGAGAAGCGTGGCATCGGCCGGCCCTCCACCTACGCGGCCATCATCTCCACCATTCAGGACCGCGGCTACGTCACGCTGCAGAACCGGCGCTTCCATGCCGAGAAGATCGGCGAACTGGTTACGGACCGGCTCGTGGAGAACTTCTCGGACCTACTCGACTACTCCTTCACCGCCGACATGGAGCGAGACCTCGACGAAATCGCCGACGGGGGCAAGTCTTGGCAGGGGCTTCTCGACAGTTTTTACCGCGACTTTTCCGGTCGCCTTGAGAAGGCCCACACCGAACAGGGGATGCGGCCCAATGCGCCGGTGACCACTGGCGTCGAATGCAGCAAGTGCGGCCGAGTGATGCAGATTCGCACCGGCAGCACCGGCGTCTTCCTCGGCTGTTCCGGCTATTCGCTGCCGCCGGCCGAGCGCTGTACCAACACCATGAACCTGATCCCCGGCGACGAAGCCATGGATGTGGACAAGGACGACGAGGGCGAGTCGAAGCTGCTGCGGGCGAAGCGCAAATGCCCGATTTGCTCTACGCCGATGGACAGCTACCTGCTCGACGAAAACCGCAAGATGCACATCTGCGGCAACAGCCCGGACTGCCCTGGTTCCGAGATCGAACTCGGCACGTTCCGCATCCGGGGCTATGAGGGCCCGGTGATCGACTGCGACAAGTGCGGCGCCGAAATGCAGCTCAAGTCGGGTCGCTTCGGCAAGTACTTCGGCTGCACCCAATGCAGCAACACGCGCAAGCTCCTGCGCAACGGTCAGCCGGCGCCGCCGAAGGCGGACCCCGTGCCCATGCCGGAACTCAAGTGCCAGAACGTGGACGATCACTATGTGTTGCGCGACGGCGCGGCCGGCATCTTCCTTGCCGCGAGCAAGTTCCCGCGCCACCGGGAGACGAGGGCGCCGCTGGTGACGGAGCTCAAGGCACATGCCAACGAGCTCGATCCCAAGTTTGCCTATCTGCTCGCTGCGCCGGAACAGGACCCGGACGGCAATCCCGCCCAGGTGCGTTTCGCTCGCAAGACGCGGGAGCAATATGTGCTGTCGGAGGCCAAGGACGGCAAGGCCACTGGTTGGCGCGCCAACTATCGAGACGGTCGCTGGCAGGAGTCGGCCGCGAAAGTGCCTGCCGCAAGACGCAAGACCTCCGCTGCCAAGA
>VXSY01000241.1:13102-36380 GCA_009837725.1 Gammaproteobacteria bacterium
GACGCGCAAGAAGGCGCCGGCGCGCAAGCGCGCCACAACCACTGCCGGCCGCTGAAATCCCAGCGCCATTCACCACGGATCACCTGAGGGGACCCACATGCTGAAACTGCACTTCGCGCCTAACTCCCGCGCCGGACGCATCGTCTGGCTGCTCGAGGAACTGGGCCTCGAATACGACATCAACAAGATGGCGTTCCATCCGAAGGACCTGAAGTCCGACGAACACCGCTCTCGCCATCCTCTCGGTCGCGTTCCGGTGCTCGACGACGGCGACGTGCGCATCTACGAGTCCGGTGCCATCGTCGAATACGTGCTCGAGCGGCACAAGAACGGCGGCCTCAAGCCGTCCGTGGACGCACCGGAGTTCCCGATGTACCTGCAATGGTTCCACTACTGCGAAGGCATGGTGATGCCGCCGGTGAACACCATCGTCGTCCACACCCTCCTGCTGCCGCCGGAGCGTCGCGACGAAACTGTGCTCGGCCAGGCGCAACGCCTCCTCACCCGCGCCCTCGCGCCGGTGAACGAGACCCTCGAAGGCAAGGACTACCTGATCGGCGACTTCTCCGCCGCCGACATCATGCTCGGCCACGCCTGCTTCATGAGCAATCGCCTGGGCTGTGTCACCGACGAAATGGCGAACCTCAAGGGCTACGTCGAACGCATCACGGCCCGCCCGGCATTCCAGACGGCGATCGGGATGCAGTAGGTTCAGGGACGATCGGCGCGAACGCGGCGGCGGTGGGGCCTACTGCCTTGGCAGCGGTCGCCTAGCCCGACGAAGGTGGTGTCTACCGGCGTCGCTCTGGGGGGAGGGCGTCCCGCCCTCCAAGCGTGCCGCAGGCACGCACGCAGCGGCGCCGGCCAAGGCCACCGCAACGTGCGTCCCAGACAATGCCAACGAAGCGCCAGCCTCAAACAACGCCACCAACGCGAGGAAGCCCGCGGGCCGTAGGGGCGACGCATGCGTCGCCCTTCTCGGTTGGGCTATCCTCAGGCGCTACCTCATCTATGTGGACTAGCGGCGCAAGCTCCTAGCCAGACGCAGGTGCGTAATAGGGCGTGCGCCGCGACTCGTCGTAGTCGAGGATCGTCAATCGCTCCATCCGCCGGCGGTGCGGCCAGAAGTCTGCACTTGCACTGTGCAGCACCGCGCGGTTGTCCCACATGGCGATGGAGCCCGGCTCCCAGCGGAACCGGCAGGTGTATTCGAGCCTGCCCTCCTGATTCTTCATCTCCCGCAGCAGGGCGCGCTCCTCGTCTTCCGGAATGCCGTGCTCCGGGGCGAGTCGGCGGACGAAGCCCTGCTGCACGTAGAGCGTAGTGCGGCCCGTCTCGGGATGCGTCCTTGCCACCGGATGCTGCGACACCGGCGTCTTGCCGTCCATCTGGTGGTTGATCCCGCCCTCGTGGATGGCGGTGAGGTGCTGCACGCGCTCCTTGGTCTCCTTCGACAGGCCCTGCCACATGCTGTAGCAGTCGCAGAAGCAGGTGTCGCCACCGATTGGCGGCGCCTCGCGGCACATCAGCACCGAACCCATCGGCGGTCGCTTCTGCCATGTTGCGTCCGCGTGCCAATTCGAGGCGGCGCCCGGCACCTTCTCGTCCGAAATCAGCACCAACATCTCCGGCACACCGTCGATGACCACTGGATGCGATAGGTCACGCGGCGAGTTCGGCTCGTGTCCCGGCTCCCCGTAGCGCACGCCAATCTCGCCGAAGTGGCTCGCGAACTCCACCTGCTGGCGCGGGGTGAGGTGGTTTTGGTTGCGGAACATGATGACGCGCCGCTCGAGCCATAGATTGCGCAGGAACACCACCATCTCCGGTTCGGCCAAATCCTTCGCCAGATCAATGCCGTGCACCACCGTGCCGATGCTCGGCTGCAGCGGTTCGAGCTTGAGATCGACGCCGCAGACGGTGACGGGCTTGTAATGCATCGTCCCGATCGTCGCCGTGACGAGTTCGTCCTGATCCCGAATCTGCGCCACCATCTCCGATCGCGCACCATGGGCCCTTGCCCCGGCTACCGCCCCCATCGGCGTCGACTTCGACGGCGGCTTGTTGGCCCGCGCCCGCTCGGCGTGGCGAACGTAAACGGGATTCTCCTCAATGCTGGTGACTGCGCTCTCCGACATGCTCCCCTCCCTGGACGGCGTTTCGGCCCATTGCCTGGACCATCGTACTCCCAACGCCTGCAACTGTGCGGCGCTTCGGTGTGCCGGCCGGGCGCGCTACCATACGCGCCTCACCTCGCCCGGAGCCAACATGGCCGACATCACGCATCGCAGCATTGAGACTAACAACGTTAACCTGCACATCGCCGAGGCCGGCGAAGGGCCGCTGGTGGTGTTGTGTCACGGCTTTCCCGAGTCTTGGTATTCGTGGCGGCATCAGATTCCGGTGCTTGCCGACGCCGGTTTCCACGTCGTGGCGCCAGACCAACGGGGCTATGGCGACAGCGATGCACCGGAGGACATTGCCGCCTATTCCATCCTTCACCTTACCGGCGACATCGTCGGGTTGGTGCATGCCTTGGGCGAAGAGCAGGCTGTGGTGGTGGGCCACGACTGGGGCTCCCCGGTTGCCTGGGCCCTCGCCCAGATGCGCCCGGACATGTTCCGCGCCGTCGTTTCCCTCTCGGTTCCCTTCATGGGTCGCGGGCCTTGGCCGCCCATCGCCGGGATGCGGCAGGCCTTCGGCGACCGCTTCTTCTACCAAATCTACTTCCAGACGCCGGGCGTTGCCGAACACGAGCTGCAGCACGACATCGGCATGACGATGCGCAAGATGCTCTATGGCGCGTCCGGTGCCATCGAGCGCTCCGGCGGTTCGTTCGGGATCGAAGGCGCGCCGCCAGCGTCTTCCTACATGCTGGAACGCATGCCCGATCCGGGCGATGACCTGCCGCCTTGGCTGAATGCCGAAGACATCGACGCCTACGTGCAGTCGTTCACGAAGTCGGGCTTCCGTGGTGGCCTCAACTGGTATCGCAACATCGACCACAACTGGGTGCTGACCGGGCCCTTCCAAGGCAAGAAGATCGAGCAACCGGCCCTCTTCGTGGCTGGCGACCGAGATGTGGTGCCGTTCAACCCCGACGCCGAGCAGCGAATGCGCGAGGCCGTCCCGGAGCTCCGCGACGTGGTGGTGCTTCCGGGCATCGGCCACTGGACACAGCAGGAGGCACCGGAGGCCGTCAACGAGGCCCTGCTCCGATTCCTTGCGTCGCTGTGACCGTTGCGACGGGCGCCCATCATGCGGCGTCCAAATGGCACGCGCTCCCTATGGCCTTGCATTCCGCGCCGCCGTGAGTGGCCCGAACGCTGAGCCGAGCTGACGATCGGCAAGGCGCAACGCTCGCACCATCTCCGGCGCCGCGGGGCTT
Source organism: Gammaproteobacteria bacterium (assembly GCA_009837725.1). Taxonomy (GTDB): domain Bacteria; phylum Pseudomonadota; class Gammaproteobacteria; order Pseudomonadales; family Azotimanducaceae; genus VXYL01. The sequence goes on from VXSY01000241.1 coordinate 16,491, forward strand.
CCCGCTGGCAAGGCGGCATCTGTGAGTCGCAAGGAGAGGAAGCCACCCAGTGGATGGGGGCCGCTCACGAGGCTCGCGGTAGCCTCGTCTGGTTCCCTTCGCCGTGTGAAATCGTCGCCGTCCCGCGCCAGCTCCATCGTGCCGTGCTCGCGGAGCTTGAAGGGCGTCACGATCCAGCCGCCTCCGGAACGGTGCCCGTCCGCGCTTGTGAGCACGGCCCGCTCCAATAGGCTGGCGCGATAGTCCAGCGCCTCACCATGAGCCGCCGCCCAGCACAGTGGCGTGAGCGGAAAGTCGCCCAATCCTCGCGTCAGCGGCCCAAGCCCAGCACCGGCGCGGGCGTTGAGTTCCGTCGGCAGGAATCCCTCTTCTGCAAGCACGCCGTCGATGGTGAATGCACCGCGGTAGCCAACGGAACTGCGCAAGCCATCGCCAACACGCCGCGCCAGGCTCCGCATGGCCTCTCGGTCCTCTGGGCGCGGATCGAACCAGTTCGAGCAGCCGGCATAAAGCAAGCGCTGGCCCCTGTCGGGACGCAGCACGATCAGCTCCACAGGACGGAAAACCGCCACGCCATCCGGCAGCACCACGCCGTGGATGCTCGCTGGCACGCCTTCGAGGAATGGCATCACCCGCACGCGGTACGCAATCGCTGCGAGTGCCTCGAAGGCTTCCGAGCCATCATGCCCTGAGCGAACCCAGCGCAAGCCCTCTGCGCCGCCGTGCAGGCCCGATCGCGCGTCGGCCGCCCAAACCGTGCCCATGCCCCGATCCAGTTCCCGCGCCGCCTTCTTGAGAGCATCGTGATCCGCCGGCACGATGCGCGACGGCGCACGGTGAACCCCAAGGCTGTCCCAGAAGGCATCGACGCGAACCTTGTCCTCGAGCGCAGTCCAAGCGGCTGGGCGATGGGCGTAGCGGCGCCTGCCGGCAATCACGTCCATGCCCCGTTCGTCGAGCATGAAGCCGCAAAGCGCACGTGCCTCACGCTCTGGATCCCAGTCGTCGATGGCGGCTTGAACCGCTTCGGGGAGTTGCCGCAACGCGGCCTCCGACTGACGAAAATGATCGAGGACGTCCTCTCCGTGCACCGGGAGCACGGCCAACTCCGCCTCTTCGGGCGCCGGCATCTCCCCGGTTCCCCTGCCGTGCGCGAGCAGAAACGGACGCGCCGCGCCAAATGCCGCAAGCCCTCGTGCCTGGCTCGCGAGCATCACCGCGAGCCCGCCGGCGTGCAGGAACTTGCGGCCGCGAAAGACCGGGGACAAGAGGTCTTGGTAGTAGTCGCGCGCCTCCTCGATCACCGGATCGGTGGGGGTTGGCGGTTGCGATGGCTTGGTTTCCATGGCGGCTCCTCGCGAGCCTTTCGCGATGCCGGGGGCCATGGAACAGGAAATGACCTCCGGCGATCGCGGAGGTCTCTTGCTTGTTTAGATGGGCTTGAATGAACCCACAACACGAGCCTCCGCGCAGTCGTCGCACATGACGACCGCGATCACCACAATGGCAATGCTCGGCTTGGAGTTCATCCGCTGCACCGTACCACAGAAGGCAGGTAGCCCCTTAGGTGAGGTTCAAGATTCCTTCCGTCACAGAGACCAACGGTGGCGGAGGGGGTTGACCTAAGCGCCCCTATCCGACATTGGCCCCAGCCGGCGGCTGCCAGTGTTCGTGGGTGAAGCGGTGGCCGAGGCCCCGCTCGATCTGCCGCCACTTGCGGGTTTCGTCGGGCGTCACGAACGTGATGGCCTCGCCGCTTCTGCCCATGCGGCCGGTCCGTCCCACCCGGTGGGTGAACAGTTGCTGGGAGTCCGGCAGGTCGTAGTTCACCACCTGATCCACGCCTTCGATGTCGAGCCCCCGTGCCGCCACGTTGGTGGCGATCAGCACGGGCGCGGCGCCGGAGCGGAACTCCGCCAGCACGCGTTCGCGGGCGTTCTGCTTGAGGTTGCCCTGTAGTGCGCCGACGTCGTAGCCGAGCGAGCCGAGCTGGCGCGCGAGCTTCTTTACCCCGTGCTTGGTCTTGCCGAATACGACGACGGATCCAGCGCGGTCGTCGAGAAGCGTCTTGAGGGCCTGGATCTTGTGGGACTTCTCAATGGCATAGACGGTGTGGTCCACCGTGGGGGGAGCCTGAAGATCGGCATCGATCTCAACGTTCGTCGGCGTGCGCAGGTGCTTCTTCGCCGTGTTCGCAACCCACTTCGGCATGGTGGCGGAGAACAGCGCCGTCTGCCTTTGCCGGGGCGTTCGCTCGAGGATCGCCTCGACGTCGCGGGCGAAGCCTTTGTCGAGCATCTCGTCGGCCTCGTCGAGCACCAACATCCGCACACCGTCGAGTTCCAGATTGCCTTGGCGGAGATGGTCGAGCGTGCGACCCGGCGTGCCGACCACAATGTGCGCGCCACGCGCCAGCGCCGCGTGTTCCGGCCGAATGGATCGACCGCCATACAACGTCTGCACCCGCAGCCCCTTGTTGACCGCCAAGGTTTCGACGACGGAGGCAACCTGAATGGCAAGTTCCCGGGTCGGTACGAGAATCAGGCCCTGCACTTGTCGAAGCGAAGGATCGCCTTGCTCGACCAAGGGCACAGCGAATGCCAGCGTTTTCCCCGATCCGGTACGGGCTTGCCCCATCAAGTCGTGCCCTGACAGGAGCAAGGGAATGGACTGATCCTGAATGGGCGTCGGTTCAATGATGCCCATTCCTGCGATCGCGGCTTGCGTCGTCGGGCTGAGGCTCATTCCCGGAAACGCGGCGCCCGACTCGCCCGTGCCCTCAGGCAAGGTTTCCGTTGGCGCCAAAGCCTCGTCTGGCCGCGGGTCGGTCGACTGAGGCCGGGGCATACGCCGTCGGCCTTGAAAGCACGGACGGCAATACACGGGCCGGCCCGACGCGGGAAGAAACGGAACGGTCGTCCGGGTGTCGCATTCGGCGCACACGATCTCGTGCTCGTGCCGACGGCCATTGCCGGAGCGCTTTTTCGAGCGAGGGCGGTCGCGCCTCGCGGAGGCAGAAACAGATTGCATAGGCATAGAGAAACGGACTCCTTGTCCGAGCGAATCGAGTGATTCAAGAAGGGGGGAGTGACAGATGCAGCGCGCCGGATCGACGGCCTGCCTAGCGTATCGCGATGTGGCCAACAGGCCACGCGTGCCGCAATTGTCTCACATCACCCGACCGCGTGCCGCAGAGGCGCAGAGGACCCATCGCTGCGCTGCGATCCCGATATGCTGTGCCCACCTAGGCGACGGCGGCGCGACCACCATGAGCAGAATTGACCGAATCACGATTCAGACCTACCAGTACACGCTCGACAACTCCGGACGCGAATACACGCGGTTCCTGCTCACCATCGACACGGACGACGGGCTATCCGGCAGCTATGCGCCGCACTTTGGCGGCACCCCGCACGCCCAGGCGCAGGTGCAGGAGATGGCGCGAGGACTCATCGGTGTGGATGCGGAGCAGCGCGAGCTTGTGTTCGAGCGGCTCAAGATCAGCCACCGCCACTACGACAAGTCTGGCATCTCGGTCATCGACACTGCGCTCTGGGATCTCGCCGGCAAGAAATACGGTGTCCCGATCGCGCAACTGCTAGGTGGCTTCCGCGAACGGTTGCCCGTTTACGCGAGCACCACGTCCGGGCAGCCGGGCAGGGGTGGGCTCGGCAGCGCCCAAGGCTACGCCGACTTTGCCGAGTCCTGCCAGAGCGCGGGGATTCCGGCTTACAAGATCCACAGCTTCTTCGACGGCAATCCCAAGACCGAGATCGACATCATGACCGCCGTGCGGGAGCGGGTTGGCGAGGACATGAAGCTCATGGTCGATCCTGCGTCTTCCCTGAAGTCGTTTATGGACGCCGTGGAAGTGGGCCGGGCGTGCGACGACCTCGGTTACTTCTGGTACGAGGACCCCTACCGGGACGCGTCGTCAAGCGCCGTCGCCCACAAGCGGCTGCGCGACTTCATCCGCACGCCCATGTTGATCGCGGAACACATCCGCGGATTCGAGCAGAAGGCCGACTTCACGCTCGCCGGCGGCACCGACATCATGCACATCGACCCGGAACTCGACGGCGGCATCACCGGTACCATGAAACTCGCCCACTTCTGCGACGCCATCGGCATGGAAGTGCAACTCCACACCGCCGGCCCCATGCACCGTCACTGCATGGCCGCAATCCACAACACGCACTTCTACGAGCTTGGCCTCGTGCGGCCAGACAGCCCGACCAATATCCTCCAGCCACCGATTTACGCCGATGGCTACGGCGACGAAGTGGGCAACGTGGGGGAGGACGGCTGCGTGCCGGTGCCTGACGGCCCTGGCTTGGGCGTGACCTACGACGCGGATCGCATCAACAGCGGCGAGCTCGGGAGACTGGAGGTTCGCTAGCAGGAGCAGGCTACGGGACTTGGCATGGTCTGGACGGACGGCGTGCATAGGACTCGGCATGGGCCTGGACGGAGGGCGTGTTAGGACTTGGCGTGGACCTGGACGGAGGGCGTCTCGCCCTCCAAAGCGTGCCGAAGGCGCGCACGCAGCGGGGCCGGCCAAAGCCACCGCTAACTGCGTCCCAGACAACGTCAGCAAGTGTCAGCCTCAAACAACGCCATCGATAGGTGTGCCCGTTCTGCCTGCCACCCGGCCCTCGCACCCCTTGCGCGAGCACCTATGCGACTTGACATCATATTAGGTTGTGCTTATATAAGCGTTGCTTGAATTGATGGAGACCTCATGGACCTCAATGTCGACAGCCATCTCGCCGCCGTGGAGCGCTCCGTGTCGTCGCTTGAGCGCGACGGCCAGCCGGCGCGGGCGGTGACACTCGCACGGACATACGCAACCACCGTTGAAGACCTGTGGGACGCCGTGACCAACGCAGACCGCATTCCGCGCTGGTTCCTGCCAGTCAGCGGCGACCTTGAACTCGGCGGCAGCTACAAGTTCGAGGGCAATGCGGGCGGTACGATCACGCACTGCGAGCCCCCGTCGCTTCTCGGCCTGACCTGGGAGTTCGGCGGCGACGTCAGTTGGGTGGAGGTGCGGCTCGCGCAGGACGGAGTTGGGCGCGCGCGCCTTGCGCTCACGCACACGGCGCTGCTGTCGGATCACTGGTCCGAATTCGGTCCTGGTGCCGTCGGCGTCGGCTGGGAAATGGGCCTACTCGGCATGGAGCTGCACTTGACGCGGCCGGGCGAGCCAAAGATCGACGCGCAGACCTTTCACCTGACGCCCGAGGGCAAGGCACTGCACATTGGCAGCAGCGAGGCGTGGGGTGAGGCAGCCATCGCCGCGGGAACGGATGCCGAAACCGCGCGCGCGGCGGCCGGACGTACGACGGCCTTCTACACCGGCGAGCCACCAGCCTAGACATGCACGCCTTCGAGGTACTCGGCGACCCGGTGCGGCGGCGCGCCCTCGAGATGCTCGGCGGCGGCGAGCGCGCCGCCGGCGAGATCGTCGAGGTCATGCAGGGCGAGTTCGCGATCAGCCAGGCGGCGGTTTCCCAGCACCTCAAGGTGTTGCGTGATCACGGGTTCGCCAGCGTGCGCATCCACGGCGCCCGTCGCATCTACGCCTTGGACGCGCACCCGTTGCGAGAAGTCGACGCCTGGCTCGACCCGTTTCGCCGGTTCTGGGAACCGAAGCTCGATGCGCTCGCCAAGGAGATCGCAAGGTGAGTCCGACACACAAGCATTTCGTCCCACACCCGCGGAGGCGATCTCTCACAGTGTCGGGACCGCCTGACGGTTCAGGCCCGACACGGCTCCCTTGGGGCTTGATCCAGACTAGCGTCGCGATCCTGCAGTTAGGGCGTGCTCGGGAACTGGCCCGCCTCAGTCGGGCGCCGGAGTGCTCTGCGGCAGCGCCCGCACGGATACGAGATGCTCAATCGTGGCGGCCAGGTTTAGGAGCTCCGGACGTAAGGAGACTGGTTCGGCACCTCGCCAAGTCGGTTACTCGGCAATCACTACTCCCGCTCGCTCCCCGGCCTCGCGCACGTCTCGAAGGAACGAGGCGTCCGCCCCATCGCGGGTGCTGACGGCTTGGAGGTCGTCTTCAGTCGTGCGACCACCGAAGAACAACACTGCCGAGTCCGGGTCGCATCGTCGCGACGTCCAGATCAAGCCCTCCACATCCTCGAACTGATCGTGAATTGCCTTGGCCCATAGCGCGGTGGTCAGGTACTGCTTGAGTGGCCCCCAGACAAAGGCGGGAGCGACTCGCCACTTGAGAAGCGCCGGGGCACGCAGGCTGGCCAGTCGCAAGTCCCGGCGAAGCTGCAACACGGTGTGCTGGCGGGCCTCGACGCTGCTTCGCGGTATGGTTTTCCGTCGCGCTTCAAAGGGGATGTCGTGGAACAGCGTCTCGAAGATCGCGGCCGGCAAGGACGTGGCCGCGTAAAGCGATGGAACGCACTCGCCATCCGCATTCTGAATCGGCGCGAACCGCGATGGCCCGCCCCGACAGGGGTTGAAAGCGTTGCCGGCAGATCCAAGCGTGTGTACGCGATGCACCACGGTGCCGCCCGCGAGCACAGATATGTTCGGTTCCTCTAGAGGCTGGCGGGCGGGCTCTGAAAGGAGGCATCTGGACCTTCATCATCCATGCGCCGGCTCTGCGAGCTGCCGGGCCGCCTCGACGACTTGCCTGCCGTCGTCAAGCCGGTCTTGGGGTTCATCGCCATCGAGCCATCCGTTGCCCGAGGCAAACCAGAACGCCTTCTGCCAGGACGTCATCCCAGCGGGAAGGGTTGCCAGCACGTCCTTCATGACAGGGTGGGGCGCGCCATCCTGGAACTGAAACACCGGGTAAAAATCACGCCCTTGGATGCGCAGGGCGAATGTCTTGCCTTCCTTCTTCCAACGTGAAGCGGGCTCGCTCGGATTGGACGAACGGACGCCCGACATTCCGTGAATCTGCTTTGCGGTGAGCACCCGGGTTTCGTCGAGGTACTCTTGCCGCAGCGCGAAGTTGTCGAGCGCCAAATCGGCGTCCACATCCTGCCTAGGGGCCAAGAGCCGCGTCAGTAGCTGCCTCAGATCCTCACCGGGATTGACTCGCACAGCGGATTCCGACCACGCGTCACCAAGCTTGTTCAGGCGGTGTACCACATCGGTGAGCGGCCACGACGCACGAATAACGAGCCATTCGTCATGCCCTGCCGCACTGCGGCCCAACTGGCGTCGCAGTCGCTCCGGCAGCCTCGCAACTTCCTCGGAGTCCAATGCACCGCACACGATCGGTTTCGGATCGCCAGCCATATCTGCGCCCATCCATGATTTACATGATCTTGCAGTCAGAATATCGATTGTCAGGTCAGCCGGCAAGCGGTGTACTCGGTCAAGAATGCCAACGAGGCTCGCCTCCGACGGACCACCGGACAATCCTCCAGGTCATCATGCCGTTCCCACGTTTGCGCCTACTGCGAATGTCGACTCTCCCAGATCGCCCGAATGTGAGCGTCCGGGTCACCAACCACTTCGCTGCGCGCGTTCAACATCATCGTCTGACGCCGCTCGACGTCGTACTCGGCCATTCGGGTAGTCCTGACGCCTCGGGTACGCCTGTGTGAGCGAACGCTGCCCAGGCGTCGCTGATGCTGTCTGCCAGGGCCTGCGCTTGTGCCACATCGCTCTCGTCTCCTAGGCACGCTCCCAAGGTCGACAGGTTGTTGAACATGAACGCGGCATCGAAGCCGTGGAATGCGCCGAAGGCACCCTTGAGTCCCTTGGTTTCGTACTCGAACTGGTACATGTAGGTCTTGGCGTTGCTGGTGTCGCTATGGATTTCGGCGGCTCGGATCGACCGCATGCGGTACAAGGCGTCGGACTGAATGCGCTCGAGCACGGTGTAGCTGTCGCTGCCTGGCAGCTTCGATTTGTACTCGCCGATCATTGCCTTACGTTCGTCTTTTGTGTTCCCGATGAGGCCGTTGAACAGGCTGTTGCCGATCTGAATGGCCAGCAGCTTGGGCAAGGGCATCGGCAGTACGGCAACACGCCCATCGTGCCGGCAGTTGCCGATCAGCAGGTCGATGTTGCGCACCCTGGCGTTCGACATGGCCACGAGCACGTCGTCAGGCATGAACTCCGTGTGGTAGGCACCCGCGGCGGGTAGGCGAATGCGGCTCATCTCGCCGTACGGTTCACCCCGCCGGTACAGCATGGTCTGCATCTTCGAGCCGACGATGACGTCGTTGGACACCTCGGCAAGCGCCTCGACATCACCAACGCGTACCTTCATTGCCTTCAATACGTCCGGGGTGAACTTGTGATGGTCGGCAATGTCGATCATGACGATCGGGCCGCTCATCACCACCGCGCGATGGAAGAGGCCCTCGCTTGCGGGGGATGACAGCAAGGCCCAGACGCACGTCCCGCCCGCCGACTGGCCGACGACCGTCACGTTGTCCGGATCACCGCCGAATGGCTCGATGTTGTCCTGAACCCACTGCAACGCCGCGACGACATCCATGAACCCGCGATTGCCGACACAGACGTCGTCGTCGAAAAGCCCGTCGGCGGCTAGGAAGCCGATCCCGCCCAGGCGGTAGTTGATACTCACGACGACAACGCTCCCTCGCTTCGCCAGGGCACCGCCGTCGGCGGTGGGGGGACTACTGCCGCCGCTGGCGAGTCCGCCGCCGTGTATGAAGAAGATCACGGGCCGCCTTTCGTCCGAAACGGAAGGTTCAGTCGGCGCCCAGACGTTGAGCGAGAGGCAGTCCGGACCGGGTTCGGTCATGCCGCCCAGCATGTCCATCATCGCCGCCCCCGCCTTGGGCATCAGCCATCCGGGCACGGACGGCACGTTCTGCGGCGCCGACGGACCGAACTGAGTTGCGTCGAAGGTGTCTGCGAGGACCGCAGGCGGCTTCGGTGCAAGCCAGCGGTTGATGCCTTCAATGGGCGCGGCGTAGGGGATGCCCTTGAAGCTGTAGATGCCATCCGAGAACTGGCCCTGGATCAGGCCACCTCCCACAGCAACTGCCGGGTTAAGTGCGGGACCGGATGTGGTCACGAGCTACTCCTCGTTCAGGCGGTTTGGCGCCGTTCTACCACCAAACGTCCAGCTATAGCCAACGCGATTACCGCGTAGGAGGCAATCGTCCCCGCCAGGCCCGGCTCGCGGTACGTCGTGTAGTGGTGAGTCTCCCGACACCCAAGCATTCCTCCGTACACGACATGGGACATCTACTTTGCGGCGCTCGTGGGATCCGGCCTCTCTTTGTCCCCTTCTTGACACCGAGCGGACGGGGAACTGCCCAATGGAACCGGCGTTGAATGGAGGGGGAGGATACGTAGGCAATATCCCACGGTGTGTAGGACGGAGTGTTTGTGTGTCGGGACCCGCCCCGTCGGGGACCCGCCCCCCTGTTTGACCTCGGCTCAGACGGCACCATGAGCGACCGCGTGACGGCGCTTAAAGACGTGCTCGAACGGCGAGGGTTCTGGCGAAAAGGTCGGTTTCGAACACGCTACCATGGTTGCGGGGCGTGCGGCGTCGATGGACTTTTAGTTCCCGCGTTGCCGATCTCGGGGGGACCATGGCCGACGATTTCAAGAACATCCGCCGAAGGCTCCGGCTCGCTGTGGCCGGAATGGCGCTCGGCATGTTCCTGGCGGTTCTGAGCCAGACCGTCGTTGCCACGGCGATGCCGGCGATCATCGTCGAACTGGGTGGATTCGGCCGTTACGCCTGGGTGGCCACGGCCTACTTGGTCGCGGCCACCGTAACCATGCCCATCGCGGGACGCATCGCCGACATCTATGGCTGCAAGCGCGTGCTGCTCGCGGGTATCGGCCTGTTCACCGTCGCGTCGATCCCGGCCGGCATGAGCCAGACATTGAATGAGCTGGTGGCGTACCGCGCGCTCCAGGGGATCGGCGGCGGGGTGGTCATGATCGGCAGCCTAGTCGGCATGGCCCAGTTGTTTCCACCCCAGCGGCGCGCCCGCTACCAAGCGCTGGTAGCCATGGTCTACGCCCTGGCCTCGGTACTGGGTCCCGCTTTGGGCGGGTTCATCACGGATGGAGTCGGGTGGAGCTGGGTGTTTCTGATGAACGTCCCGCTGGGCGCGATCGTCCTGGCGGTCGTGGTTCGGACCCTTCCGAATCTCCAGGCGGGGACCGATGTCAGCAGGCCGGACTACACCGGGATGGTGCTGCTGGTGCTCGCTGTGACCCCGTTGATGCTCGCCCTGTCGTCCGGCGGCGTCCTGTTCGACTGGCTCTCTTGGCAGATCGTCGCCTGCGTGGCCTTCGGCGCAGTCATGACGGCGGTTCTGATCACGGTGGAGACGCGCACCGAGAGTCCGATCCTGACCGTGGACATCTACCGGAGCCGAGGCGTTCCCGTGTCGCTGGCGGCATCGGTTTTGACCGGTTTCGGGTTCTACGCGGCGCTGTAGTTCGTGCCCCTGTTGCTGTTCACCGGCAGCGGTATGTCCGCCAGTGCAGCCGGGAGCCACCTGACGCCGATGCTGCTTGGCATGGTGGTCGGCGCGGTGGTCATGGGGCGTCGGCTTTCACGGGGCAAGGGAACCCACCGGAGGTTGGCCTTGACGAGTACGGGACTGGCATTCGTCGGGCTGGTCCTGATGTCCACGCTGGGCGAGGGCGCGAGCATCCTTGCGACCGACGGGACGATCGTGCTGGTCGGGCTCGGACTCGGCGGGATGCTGGCCACTTTCGGTTCGGCGGTGCAGGGCGCCGTACCACCAAACATGCTGGGCGCGGCGACCTCGTCGTTGTCGTTCTACCGCTCGGTAGGCGGCATGTTGGGCGTCGCGGCCGCTGGCGCGGTGCTGACGAACCGACTTCGGGAGCGTCTCTCGGACGCAGTGTCCTTCGATGCGTCGTCGCCAGGCATTTCCGTACAGTTGCCGCCGAATTGGCTCGGCAGCGTCCAGTTGGATCCACGGTCGGTATCGGATGGCCAGTCCACGGAGGTCGTCGCTGAGCTTGCGCGATCAGGTCTCGATCGGCCCGTCGCCGAAGCGTTGGCCGAGGCGTTCCCCTCCGCCCTCACGGGTGCAATCGGCGAGGTCTTCCTAGTCACCGCGGCGGTCGTGGTGCTCGCGTTCGGGCTGTCGCTGTTCCTGCGTTCGGAGAGCGACGAAGAGACCGGGTAGTGTCCGCGGTCGACGTCCAGCGGTTTAGGGGCTGCCAGGAACTGCCTTGTTGCTTCGCGGTTGCGCGTGGTGCTTCGCTAGGTACCGATCCAGGGCGTTGGCGAAGTGCTGCACGTCCTTCTTGCCCAGAGCACTGGGTCCACCGGACACCGCCCCGACACTGCGCAACTCATCCATCATGTCGCGTCGTTGCAGGTAGTCACGCACATTTTCGCGGGTGTACATCTTGCCGCGCGGGTTGAGGGCCGCGCCGCCCTTCGCAACGACCTCGGCGGCGAGCGGCACGTCGCCCGTGATGACCAGGTCGCCTGACGCCATTCGCTCGACAATGGTGTGATCAGCCACGTCGAAACCCGCTGCCACCTGTAGCGACTCGACCACGCGCGACGGCGGCGTTCGTACGAATTGGTTGGCCACGAGGATCGTACGAACCTGCACACGCTCCGCAGCCCGGAACAACACCTCCTTGATGGCATTGGGACAGGCGTCGGCATCGACCCAGATTCTCACAGTCCTCTCCAGATTGGTTGCGCCGCGCTGGCCGACCGTGCGTCGTGTTGGTTCCCGGCGCGTTCCCGACACACAAACATTTCGTCCCACATCCGCGGAGGCGACCTCTCACACTGTCGGACCGCATGACGACTCGGGCCCGATACGGCCGTTTCGGGTTTGATCAGACTAGCGTCGGATCCTACAGATAGTGCGTGCTTGGGAGCCCGCCTCAATCGAGCGCCGGAGTGCTCCGTGGCAGCCTCCGCACGGGAACCAACTGCTCAACCGTAGCGGCCAGGTTTAGAAGCTTCTGTTCGGCCCAGGCCTCCGCCAGGAACTCGATCGCCACGGGCATGCCATTGGCGCCGAAGCCGGCAGGGACGGAAATCGCCGGGAGACCTGACGCGGCGGCGAGCTTGCAGTTGAAGTGGCCTTGCTCCTCACCGAGTGGCGCGGCTTCTTCCGTGGCGGTGGGATAGACGAGCGCGTCGACCTCGTGATCGTGCATGAGTGCGAGCAGTTGGCGACGGAGGGCGGCGCCAGCGGCGTGCGCCTCGAGGTAGGCGGCGCGCGATTTGCGCTCTGGAGCGGCAAGGATGTTGGCCCAGTGGCCGGCGACGACCGGCTCGAGGCGATCGTGCGCGGCGACGGCTTCGAACGATTGCACCGGGAGATTGGGGTGGCGGCGCAAGTAGGCCGTCAGATCATGGACGACATCGTAGTCGTCCACGAGAAAGGCGACGGATCCTCGGGTTTCGGCCTTGAGCTCTGCAAGGTCGGTGATCTCGACGATGGATGCGCCGCCTTCGGCGAGGGTCGCGAGAACGTGTCGAATGCGCGCGTTTGTCGACTCGTCGTCTTCAAACCAATCATTGAGCACGCCGAGGCGCAACCTCGTGAGGTCTATGTCGTGGAGGTCCGCAAGATAGCTGTCCGGGATCTTGCCGCGCGACTCGGTGGTTTGGGGGTCCGCCGGGTCGTAGCCGACCGTGGCGTCCAGCATGATCGCGAGGTCGCGTGTGCTGCGTGCCAGCGGTCCGCCGATGTCGCGTGAGCTCGAAAGCGGGACGATGCCCTGCCGGCTGCTCAAGCCTTGCGTGCCCCGAAGGCCCACGAGGTTGTTGTGTGCGGACGGCACACGGATCGAGCCGCACGTGTCGCTGCCCATCCCCGCGGCGCCGAAGTTGGCGGCAACACCGGCACCAGTGCCGCCGCTCGAGCCTCCCGCGTGACGGTCGAGCCCGTATGGGTTTTTCGTCATGCCGAACGCGGAGCCGCGAGTCGTCCAGCCGAACGCGAACTCGTGCATCGTCGTCTTGGCCAGGATGATCGCGCCGGCGGCCTTGAGCCTCGCGACTTGCGTGGCATCGTTCTTCGGCCAGTGACCTTCGATGATCGCCGAGCCGGCGGTGGTCGGCGCGTCGATGGTCTCGTAGTTGTCCTTTACTAGAACGGGAATCCCGTGCAGCAGCGAGCGCGGTCCAGAGCGCTCGCGCTCGTCGTCGAGCGCCTGCGCCTGGGCACGGGCGTTGTCGTTCATGTGCTGGATGGCATTCAACGCGGGGCCTTTCTGGTCGTAGGCGTCAATTCGGCGCACATTCCAATCGACTAGGTCCACGGACGAGAAGGCACCGGACGCGAGTTGCGCTTGGAGTTCCTCGATGGGGGCCTCCAACGGGTCGGCGCTCACGGCAACGCTCCAAACAACCAAAGCCATCGACAGGATTCGTTGCATCGATCCGCACCCCTCGAACATCTGACGCCACGGTTCCCAAGCGAGCCAAGGGTCATTGACACTCCCGATACACATTTTCCTCCCCTCCCTCCCGGTTCCGCACGTCGCATTTCCTTCGAGGGCACGCGGTTGCTAACAGTGTAGGAGATTTGTCCGCTCCTATATGGGGCGAGATGTTTGCTGTGTCGGAACGCCTGTCGTGACCTGCGCGCCTGTCGGCGCGTGCGAGGGCAGGATGCTCTCGCCCCCAAGGGCCCTCGCTTCGAATCGAGTCCTCAAGCGATCAACGTGTCGGGCCTCGTCGTCGATCCGAATGCACCATTGTCCCGCCCGTCTCCGGACACCCTGGACTTACCAGGTGTCGATGGGATGCTTCTTGCGTTCCTGCGGCGCCGGCCTGCCGAACATCCGGAGCAGGCGCGACACCCGCCCTCGCGTCTCCCTCGGTGCGATCACGTCGTCGAACGCGTTGTGGTCCACCACCGCCGAGTAGCCGTCCCGCCGCCCGATCTCGACGCCCGGCCAGGCGAGGCGCAGTGCCGGCACGCCGCGTGTGGACGAGACGCCGCTCATGAGCGCGGCGCCAAGGCCCCGGCCTCGCCGCACCTGGAGGCTGACGAGGGGCACTGTGCGCTGCTGGTGCGCGATCAGCGGCCGCGAGTGCCAGCGTGTGAGGCCCGGCTCGACCGACGAGTCCTGGCCCTTGAGGTTCCAGTTGGCGACGCAGCCGGGCGTGTCGATGAGCGCGAGCATCGGGTATTCGTAGGTGTTGCAGAGTTCCACGAAGCGGGCGATCTTGGAGGCGGCGTCGTGGTCAATCGCGCCGTCGTCCACCAGCGGCTGGTTGGCGAGGACCCCGACGCTGCGGCCTCCAATGCGCGCGAGGCACGTCAGGAGCGCCGGTGCGAACCGGGGGCGGAGCTCGAAGACGGTATCCGCGTCGCAGATCGCATCGACGATCCTTCGCATGTCGTAGGGTTGGCCCGCATCCGGCGCAAGCGCGTCGAGATCGACATCGGGCGCCGCGCCATCGGGCTTGTCGTTGTCGTAATAGGAAAGGTAGCGCTTCGCCGCGGCGATGGCCGCGGGTTCGTCCGCCACCAGGAGGTCGATGCCGCCGCCGCGTTCGTGCATCTCCGAACCTGCGAGTTCGTTGGGCTTCAGGCGCTGCCCGAGCGCGGCTTCCACCATGGGCGGCCCACCCATGCCGATGGAAGAGCCCGGCGTGCTGACGAGGAAGTCCGAGAAGCCGGCGAGGCTCGCGTGGCCGGCGAACGAAGGTCCCGAGACGATTGCCACCACCGGCGCCCACCCCGACAGTTCCGGCACGCCGTCCAGGAAGGAAAAGCGTCCGACTGGACCGCTCGTCTCGATGTGGCCCATTCCCGCGCGGGGATGGCGGGCGCGGCTGCCGCCCCCGTCGACGAACATCACAACCGGCCAGCGCTGCTCGACCGCCAGCGCGAACAGGCGGCCGAGCCGGCCCGCGCCGTAGCCGCCGCCGTGGTCTGTGTAATCGGTGGAGGAGGCGATCACCGGCCGTCCGTCCACGGTGCCGACGAAATCCACGCCCCCCGCCTCGCCGACCCAGTCCCCGTCACGCGTTCGCGCCGCGATGCCGCCGTATTCGACCGCCGAGCCGGGGTCGAGCAGCAACTCGATGCGTTCCCGCGCCGTCAGCTTCTCGGTGCCGTGCACGCGCGTGACGATGTCTGGCCGCGCCGCGTCCTTCAGGAGGTCCCGTGCCTTTTGCAGCGCTGTGATGTCCTCCGGGTCCATCAGCGCGGATCGATGGCGTGCTTCTTGACGGATGCTCGTGCACGCGGGGTGCGGCGCAGCATGGCGGCGATGGTCGCGCGTGTCGCAGCGGGCTCGACGATGTCGTCGAACTGGTAGCTGCGACCGGCGCGCAGGCCGGAGGCGGCGTCGCGCATGCGCTCGGCGTATCCGTCGCGAATGGCCATCGCCTCCTCGCGCGTTTCGGCGGCCAGGATCTCCTTGCGCTTGACGAGGTAGGCGGCGCCCTCGAGGGACATGCCGCCGGACTCGACGGACGGCCAAGCCAGGCGCATCTCGGGCACCCGGCGCGCCGCGCCCCAGCCCGACATCGCGTATGGGCCGAGGCCGTAGGCCTTGCGGATCTGCACCGAGTAGAGCGGCACGGTGCGGTGATGCAGGGCTGCGAGCGGCCGGGCGTGGTGGCGCGCGATGCCCTCGCGTTCGGCCTGCGGACCCACCATGTAGCCGGGGTTGTCGACGAAGGTGACGATCGGGTAGTCGTACGCGTCGCAGAGTTCAACGAAGCGCGCCGCCTTGTCCGCGGCGGCAGCGTCGATGGCGCCCGCGAGCGGCGACTTCGGCTGGTTGGCGTAGATGCCGACCGTGCGCCCGTCGAGGCGCGCCAGCACCGTCAGCATGGACCGGCCCCAGTCCGCCCCGAGTTCCAGGGTGCTGCCGGCATCCGCGAACGCGCCGATGACCTGGCGCATGTCGTAGGGCCGGCGGCGGTTTTCCGGTATGACGTCGGCGATCCGGTCCGCATCGCCCGCAGCCTCGCCCGGGACGTGATCCACCAGGTACAGGCGCAGGTACCGACGCACGGTGGCGACGGCTTGCGCTTCGTCGTCGACCACGATGTCGACATCGCCCGTCTTCGCGTAATCGCCGGCGCCGCGCACATGTCCGTCCTGCGTACCGAACTCGGCACTCGCGGTCGCGATCGTGAGGTCGGCCAGCATCGCGATCGCGGCGTGGCCGTCTACGGCGCGCCCGCTCACGACCGCGACAGTCGGTGCCCAGCCGTTGAGCTCCGCGAGCCCGTCGCAAAGCTCGAAGCGCCCTCGCGGCGAGACGGCGATCGGCGGTGGCGGCATCGGGTCGTCCAGGCGTGCGCCGCCGCCGTTCGCGAAACAGACCAGCGGCCAGCGGTGCTCCACCGCGAGGTAGAGGAGCTTTGCCATCTTGCGGTGGTTGCGGTCGCTCTGCGTGCCGCCCAGCACGGTCTCGTCGTAGCTGGCGGCGACCACGGGCTCGCCGTGCACCAGACCGACGCCCCCTACCAGGCCGTCGGCGAACGCCTCGTCCGCGGGATCGGTCGTGCGCCCCGCGAGGGCGCCGTACTCGACGAAGCTCTCGAGGTCGAAGAGCGCCGTCAGACGTTCGCGGACGGTGAGCCGTCCGTGCCGGTGGACGGCGTCGACGACTCCCGGCCGGGCATCGTCGCGGCCCCGCGCGCGTGCGTCGGCGATCTGGCGCAAGAGGTGCGTTTCCAAGCGTGTCCTTAACCGCAATATCAAGCCGCCTGTAGCATGGCTGAACGCGCCGCACGTGGGTAGGCTTCCCGACACACAGACATTTCGTCCCACATCCTCCGAGGCAATCTCTCACAGCCTGCCAGCGGCCTCGGTGGCGGACCGACGGCGGGTTGCTGGGCAGGCGTTTCTCGACGCTTCGCTCGCGCTTGACAACCGACGCGCATGAATAGCTTCATGGCGTCGAGCGTGAGACATTGTCCAAGCGGTCTGTGGGACGAAATGTTTGTGTGTCGGGAAGTCTGGCGGAAGAGGTAGGAGGCTAGCCGCTCCATAACATACTGTCTATAAAGATTTTTCCGGATGTACAAGTCACGCCGCCCCACAACTGACCCACCACAACGCGTAAGACTTGGAGCAACGTTCTTGGTACGAACCCTGGCGACGTGCGCAGGCTGCGGAGAGGGAGTACGGTAAGTTCTCTCTGCAGGTTGGGAGGAACAGGAACCTGCCCGGTTTGATGCCCGGACTACTGCGCCGGGATGACGGGGAGGCAGGCCCGAATGGCGGCGGCCAACTCGGGTTCCGATCCGTTCGTGAGCACGCGTTCCAGCCATTTCTTGAAGGCCTTTGCGTTGTTGTCGCGCAGTGACTGCGCGGCGAGCGCGAAAAGACCCTTGTCGTCGTAGCGCTCGAGTACGGCCGGGAGATCGCGGGCGTCGAGCGCCGACTGGATGTCATCGCGAATCCGGCTAGCTAGGTCCGCGATGTTCAGCGCGGTGGTCTTGGCTCGGTAAAGGGCGTCGAGGTCCTGGGTGGTGGTCGCGTCCTTCAGGTCCAGATGCTTGAGGTGGCGATCGATGTACCGCCTCGCCGCCCGCACGACGGCGCGGTCGAGGTTGGTGGAAGAAGCGCAGGAGGTCAGAACGTCGCCGTGGAGTTGCCCAATGAGACGTTCCCTCTGCTCACCTTCGTATCCTCCGCTGGCGGCGAGCGCCCGGGCGACGTCCGGGAGGAGGAACACATTCTCGATCTCGGCGACCGGCAGCACGTAGACGTGCCGGGACCTCAGTTGGTCGATCTCGTCGGAGGAGCGGCTGTCGCGGTCCACAAGCCCCCAGCAGGACACGCGGGTGAAAGCGGGGTTGGCGCGCAGAGAAGCGACGGCATGGATGACTTCGCTGGCTGAATGGCGGGGCAGGACGAGGTGGTCGGGGTAGGTGGCGCGATAGACGAAGTGGTCTAGGCTGGTCGAGCGGTTACCTTCGACGAATAGGACGGGCTTGCGGCTGCCGAGGATGAGGGTCGTGAAGTCCTCGTCGAAACCAGTCTCGTCGGGGACGTCTTCCAAGGTCCAGGACGGGTGGTCGGGATCGGGATGGAACTCGAGGATGCTGTACTTGGGGCCGGGCCGGGTGGCGGCGAACTCGAGGCTGTGCGTGATGAAAACGAAAACGCAGTCCGGTCGGGTCGCGGCGAGTTCGTCCCAGAGGGCGGTCATCGCAGCTGGGTGTATGTGGAGTTCCGGCTCGTCGACGATGAGGACCGAGTCTTCGCTAGCAACGAGGGTCTGCCCGATGAGATAGAACATCGCGCGCTCGCCGTCGCTCATCTGAGATGCGGTGTAGGTATCGCCGCCTTCGCGGTTCCTGACGTTGATGTCGTCGCCGTCTATCACGAGGGTTCGATGGGGAAGCAGTCGGCCCCAGATCGCAGACAGTTTCTCGAATTTGGTCGGCTTCGCGGTGAGGCATTTGCCGCGGCGGAGGCGTCGGTGGCTCTCGAGAGCGGTGTTGGCCTGCTCGGCGAAAAGGGCCTGGACCAGATGGTCGAAGTCGTTGAGGAGCAGGACGGCCTCGTTGTCCTGCCAACGGCTGCCGCTGCGGAACTGGACACGGTTGCTGTGTTGGAGGCTGCTTACCGTGCCGGTGCGGAGGTTGGCGAGGGCGTCCTCTTCAGAAATCTTGGGTACGCGGGGATTGAGCGAGAGGGCCCGGTGGGCGGATATGCGGTGGCCGATCAGCCCCAGTTCCTTTTCCAGATGAACGGCGAGGCGGGTCTTGCCGCTGCCGTTGGCTCCGCAGAAGGTGATCGTCGATCCGGCTTCGATTGGGATCGCGACAGGCGCATCGGCGGTGGGTACGTCGACGTGGTCGGGGATTCTCGGTTCGGACATGTTCAGATCAGCGGTGGTTAGACCGACTGTATGTGGGGGCTGGCCGACGGAACTCAAGAGAAGGCGGTGATCGTGCCGGTGGGGCGAGCATCCGATTCCGCGGGCTGAGGTCGGGGTTGCCGACGGCTGGTAGTGGCGATGGCGGTCGCAGGCCAGCGCGACCGCGTTACCGGACGGCGGACCGGCCGCGTGCGGTCAGTCCGGCTCCACGATCTCCCGGAGGCCGTGCACGCGAACAGGTCTTTTGAGCGTCTCCCGAAGCAGCGCGTGGTGTGGAAACTGCACTCAGGCCGAGTGCGTGCGCGGGTTGTCCAGGCCTTCTAGGCCGGGCCTCGAAGCGAGGGGCGAGCCGTGAGCAGGGGTGAGACAGTGCGGGCACGGCTGAGCGAACGTGTGGAACGTGTAGGGTGGGTCTTGGCGGTCTCTGCGACGGGGATCGAAGCCCGCAAGGGCCGAGACGCGGCTTGCTGGGGCTCGGTGCAGCACGAGAGCCCGGCCCCCGGAGGGGCGCCCGGTAGCGGATCGGCGCACCGACAGTGGTCCACTTCAGATTGACAGCGGCCGCCTCTGTGGCTATTTTGCCCGGAGTAACCACGCTTCGGCGTGATTGCCGACCCCATGTGGGCGGCAGACCCTATGGCCACCATCGGTGGCCATAGCTTTGTTTGGGGCCCCACTTGAAGATCTGTTTCATCGACGAATCTGGGGATCTGGGGGCACTTCGCGATCCGCCCGCACCGAACGACCAGCCCGTCCTCGTCATAGCCGGGTTGTTCGTTGACGGTGGCAGGCTGGCGAACCTGACGCACGAATACCTCGACCTCAAGCACCGTTTTTTTCCGAACCTCAACTATCCCTCCACGCTGCGCTTGGACCGAGTTCTTCCGGAGATCAAGGGCGCGGAACTCCGCAAGCATGCCACCCGGGGGAACGCGAGGCAGAAACTGCATGCGGTGGGCTTTGTCGACCGCATCATGGGACTGCTGCGACGACACGAAGCAAGGGTGGTGGCGCGCGTGTGGGTCAAGGCTCTGGGCTCCGAGCTATTGTCAAATCTGGTGTACGGCGAGTTGGTCATGCGGCGGCTCTGCT
>VXSY01000280.1 GCA_009837725.1 Gammaproteobacteria bacterium
GGGCGGAGGTGAATGGCGGATGTTGGGGTGGGATGGCCACGGAGGCACAAGATGTTGTGGTGGGGGCGAATCAAAGCCCTGAAAAAAGGCCCAAACTTTCGCTTTGCAAGCCGCCCCTGCGTTCGCTATGCTCCGTGCCTTCGAGTAACGCGTCTCGGGGAGTGCTGCACGTGCAATTCGCGCTTGGTTCCGTTCTGAAGCTGACGCGGTCGGCTTTTGGTGGGCTTGGTTCCTTCCGGACGCCCTCGATCCGAAGGGCGTTGCCAGTCTTGCTTGGTGGGCTCCTGTGTGCCGCATTCACCCCTGCGATGGCACAAGAAATCGACAGCGTGGCCTTCCGGGCCGATGCGGATGACGTGTTCAAGATCGGGGACACGTTGTGGGTGGACGTAACCTACGATGCACAGATCCAGACGCAGGTTGGCGCGACCAGCTTGACGATTCGCATCGGTACGGACGTGGCCGCGAACCACAGGACGGCCAATTGCGCCCTGCAAGCTAACGGGACAGTACTTCAGTGCGGGTACATCGTCGCTGAAGGGGACTCTGGCGAACCTGGGGTTGTTGGCACGAGCCTGACAGGTGGGTCGGGGTTGCAGGACAGGGCCTTTACAGCGGGTAAAATTACAGCATTGCCTACCGGTGTCAGCGTTGACGGCGTTCGGATCGGGATTGCGGGCGTAGCAATTGGGACGGGCAGCACCACGCTACCTACGGCGCGGACGGCATACAAGGCGGGCGACAGCTTGGTGATCCGGATCACCTTTGACGAGGCCACGACAGCCGCTAACCTCGGGGCCTTCGGTACGACTCTGGATCTAGACGGAGACGATCGTCCGATGACTCGCGGAGCGTTGAGTGCCGATGGCCTCAATGTCGATTTCTCCTACACCATCGTCGCCAGTGACAACACAAATCGCATTCGCGTGAGTTACACGAACACGGACACCATTAAGGACGAGGCCGGCAACGTTGGGGTGAAGAGTGGCAGGCTGCCAACGTTGGCAACAGCAACCGGAGATCAGGAGACCGCGATCGACAACCGGAGGCCGAGGATGATCTCCGTGAGCGGTCCGAATGCGAGCGAGACCTTCCACAATGAAGGTGGTGCCAATGTTGTCCTGACGGTACAGTTCAGTGAGCCTGTAACCGTGACTGCAGGATCGATACTGGATGTGACGGTTGGGACTGTCACGGGAGCGGCCACCTGCGGGACGGTTGATCCAGCGAACACGACGATGGCGTGCGAACTGGACATTTTGGCAGGCTGGTCCGACGCGAACGGCATCAGTATCCCGCGAAACCCCCTTAGGCTCCCGGGGACCGCCGAGATCAACGATGCAAACGGACACGCGCTCGACTTTACCTTCGCGGGTGCACAGCTTCCTAACGAGAAGGTCGATGGCATCGCGCCGTGGATCAAGACTCTAGCCCTCCGCGTTCCCAGCACACTTAAGCTGCATGCATCGGTAGTTGTTGAGGTCGAGTTTTCCGAGGAAGTGAAGCTTCTCAGTACCACTCACACCGCGCCGACTTTCTCCTTTAAAAAGGGCGAGGATGCCGTTGCCCCTAGGCAAACAGCGTACACTGGCCGTAGCGGAAACAAGTGGAGGTATAGCTATGCTTTGGACACCGGTGATTTGGACGAGCCGGACGAAAAGTTGGTGTTCTCCATTGACGCAGGTGCTACCGTTTTGACTGCTGGCGAGTTCGTCGATCTCGCGGGTAACCCGCTGTTGTCCCGGATCGATACCACGCTGCCGATCTCCAGCGAGAAGACAGTTCCGTCTAGGGACGATCCAGACAACCCCGGCACCAAGATTGTCAATGTTGCCGACGCGAGTAAGCCGACGGTGCAAAGTGTGCGGATTGACGGCGACAAGACTTCCTTCAGGGAAGACGACGACAACATTCAGTTTAAGGTTGTGTTCTCCGAGCCATTGGCGACGCTATCCAACGTGAGGCTTGGCCTGAAGGTAGGCACCCTGACCTTTCCATCGGCGGTTGGTACGATAAGTGGGTATGAGGCCACCTTTGCCTACGATGTGCTACCCGCCCATGGTGGGCCGATCAGCGTCACCGGACTGGACTTGGGTGATGACGGGCAACTTCTAGATAGAGGTACGAACGGATACCGTGCAGACGTCCCCGATGACAATTACATCGATAACCCAGCGGATAGCGAAACTACTGACTGCAGCGGCAGCCTAACGTCGTCTCGGACAGGGTGCATCAGGAATCCCACGTATGCCGGCGTGACGGTGGGCCGGAGCACGGCCTTGCCGGTTCCTAGACTCGCGAGCGGCTACTCCGTCGACAACACTGACCCTGAGGTTACAAAGGCGGAACTGCTACGCAGCCCGGCACCTACCGCAGTTGGCGAAAGAGATGGGCGGCGGTACTACGGTGAGGGCAACCTGATTCGTGCCAGGCTGACACTTTCCGAACCTGTGGATTTCGCTGGGACGGCTACAAAAGCGACAGTGAAGCTTCGGACCACAAGTCCGGCGGCGCAGGTAGATGGCAAGGGATGCCAGTTGATGGACCTTCACTTGCTGAGTAGCGACGGGAAGGTCTTGACTTTCCAGTGCCAGGTCATCGGAACAGATATTGTAGGTGCTGGGCTCGGGCTGACTGCGCTGCAGGTAGATACGGATACAGCGGTGAGCGGCCTTCAGGACAATGCGGGGAACCTACTGCCACCGGCTAATGGCAAGCTTCCACTTGGACCGCAGCTCACGCATCTCGTTGACGGCAGCTTGCCTGGTGAGGAACAAGAAGGCGTTGCGCCCATCACGGACACGACGGACCAACCGCAAACCGTCAGCATCGCCGTTGAGACGGTCGTTCCGGCTCCGGCGGACGGGTACTACAAGGAGGGTGAGACCTTCAGGATTGAGTTGCGGCTGAGCCAACCAGTGACGTTTACCAGCGCACCGCAGCTCTTGCTGAACTTCGAAGATGGCGGTGGCCAGAGGCTGACGGCGGCGGGGAGTTTCCCGGCCAGTGGTTCGTCGCATCGCAGCCTGTCGTTCAGCTACCGGGTACGGAGCGGCGACCAAGCGGATGGCTTTACCGGGTCGCTCAACGTGGTAGGCACAACAACCGTTGAGGACGGCAGGCGTGCGACGCTGGGGGGTGTTTCCAGTTCGGTGAAGATCGACGCGAAGCCACCCACGCTTGCGCCGCTCGTTATCACGTCGAGCGCCGGCGCGGACGGCATATACGTCGTCGATGACGACATCGAGGTAACGGCCACCTTCTCTGAGGATGTTCGGCGGACATCGATCGGTGCCGAACCAACCCTGGAAATCGACATGGACGGCGTGATCAAGGTAGCTACGCTGCGATCGCCTTCGGCTACGTCTTCTGACAATGAGTGGGTCTTCCGCTACACAGTACGCCCCGGCGACAGTGACGCCGATGGCGTGGAGATCGCGGCCAACGCTCTGGATGCCTCGTTGGAAGACTTGGCAGGCAACGAAGCACCGGTCTCGCACGCGGCAGTCGCGGCCAGCACCTCCCACCGGGTGGATACGCAGGGGCCGCGCGTTGTCGGTCTCGCAATCACAGGGGACGAGGACGACGATAAGCTGTTTCTGTTGGGCGACACGATCACGGCGACGGTGACCTTCGACGAGGCGGTCGAGGTCGCCACGAGCGGTTCCGGGGCGGTGCAGGCGCGGTTCAACATCGTCACCAATGTCGGCACGGATGAACGCACGGCGACGTACGTGTCCGGCGACGGCACGACTAGGCTGACCTTCGCCTACGATGTGAAGGAGGGTGACAGCGGACTGTTGTCTATTCCCGCCAACGCGATCGTGGGAGAAGTGAAGGATGCCGCCGGCAACGACGCCAGTGCTACGCCTCCGCTTCCGACAGATTACCGTGTGGACGCCTCTGCGCCGATGCTGGTGGGAGCGCCCACCATTACGTCAACGCCAAGGCGTGGCGATACCTATGTGGCAGGCGAGGTGATCACCGTTCGGGTGAGCTTCGACGAGCAAGTTGAAGTGACAGGAACGCCGAGGATTTTCCTGACGGTGGGCGAGGACCGTCGGTTTGCATCCTGCACCGATGTGTCGGGAACGGACCTGACGTGCAGCTACACAGTTCGGGCTGGGCACATGGACGACGATGGCGTCTCCATTGCCGCGGACGAGCTGAAGCTGACAAGCGGCGCGACCATCAAGGACAGGAACGGGCTCTCGGTGGCGTCGAGCGAAGGCACGGTGGCGTCGAGCGAAGGCACGGTGGCGCATCCGGCGGTTCCCGACCAGAGCGGCCACAAGGTGGACGCGGTGGCGCCGATGGTCGAAAGCCTGGCCATCACCAGCAACCCGGCTTCCGGGGACGCCTACCTGATCGACGAGACCATCGAGGTGACGGTCACGTTCAACGAGGACGTGACGACCGAAGGCTCGCCGATGC
>VXSY01000050.1 GCA_009837725.1 Gammaproteobacteria bacterium
CAGCGCGCCAGAGGGCGCGCAGGGAAGGCAGGATGCCTTCCCTCCGAAGGCCCGCGTTGTTCACGCGCTAGCAGTCTGTCGGACTTGGCGGCGATGCACCCGGCTGCCGGACAGGGCGACGCATGCGTCGCCCCTTCTTCCGGTGGCCCCTCATGCGCTAGCGCGCCCTAACGGGCGACGCGTGCATCGGCCAGCAAGATCGTTACCATGCCGCTTCGCATTGGCACGTGGATCATCAAGTGAGAGTTCGAGACAAGGTCGTGGTGGTGACGGGGGCGGCGAGCGGGATTGGCCGCGCGCTTGCGCGCGTCTTTGCCGGGCCGGAGGGGGCGCGGCATGTCGTGTGTGCGGACATCGACGGCGCTGGGGCTGAGGCGGTGGCAACGGAACTCGGCGGATCGGCGCAGGCTGTCGATGTGGGTAGTGAAGCCGACATCGTTCGTCTGATCGAGACGACGGAATCCGAGCTCGGGCCCATCGACCTCTTCTGCTCCAACGCGGGAATCGCCGAGGGCAAAGGCATCGACGAGCCGGACGAGATGTGGGATCGGATCTGGCGCATCAACACCATGTCGCACGTGTGGGCGGCGCGGCATTTGGTGCCGCGCATGGTGGCGCGGGGCGGCGGGTATCTGTTCAGCACGGCATCGGCGGCTGGGCTTCTGACCCAGATTGGCTCGGTGACCTATGCGGTGACCAAGCACGCTGCAGTGGCGCTGGCGGAGTGGCTGTCCATCACTCACCACCGCGACGGCATCCGTGTGACGGTGCTCTGTCCGCAGGCGGTGCGCACCAACATGACCGGCCCGAACTCGGCCAATCCCAACGCGGCCAGCGTCGCTAGCGTCGACGGCTTGCTCGAACCGGAGGTGGTGGCGCAAGTGTGCGTCGAGGCCATCGACGAGGAGCGTTTCTTCGCCCTCCCCCACGAGATCGTGACCGAATACAGGCGCCGCAAGGTCGCCGACCCAGACCGTTGGCTAGGCGGCATGAGGCGGCTGCAGGAACGGTATATGGAAGACTGAGGGACGGCCCTTCTACAAGGAGGGGCCGCCGCCCATGCGAGCAAGACCCCCAACCGAGATACCTCTTGATATGAAGGCCATATGCGTAATCTGCGGCTCAAACGCCGGTCGTGACCCACGCTACGCTGCTGTCGCTCGTGAACTGGGGCAAGAACTCGCATCGCGAGGCCTGACCCTCGTCTATGGCGGCGCCGGCGTCGGGCTGATGGGCGCGGTGGCAGACGCCACCCTCGATGCCGGCGGCGAAGCCATCGGCATCATCACGGCGCCACTAGCCGAAAAAGTCGGCCATCCCAAGGTGCAGGTCGAGACCGTACCAACCCTGCACGAACGCAAGCGACGATTCTCGGAACTCGCCGACGCCTACGTCGCCCTTCCAGGCGGCTTCGGCACCCTGGACGAACTGTTCGAGGCCGTCACGTGGAACCAACTCGGCATTCACGAGCGCCCCACTGGGCTGCTCAACGTCGCCGGCTTCTATGACCCGCTCATGGATTTCCTGCGTCGCGTATCGAAACAAGGCTTCGTCCGCCAGCAACACTTGGCGTCGATCCTCATAGGCGATGCCCCCAACGACCTCCTGGGCGCCCTGCAAAGCTGGACACCGCCCGACCCGAACAAGTGGGTCGCCGACGACTGAGTTCGTTAACCCCGGTACAGGCTTAACCCAAAGGGAGACCAAATCCCCGCCACCAGTAGGCCCCAAATAAGCCACCGCCGCAGCGACCCCCGAAGCGGACATTTCTGGCCTTCGCGCAAGATGGCCCGCAACCGGCGACGTTCTTCCGCACTTGTGCAGGCGTCGAGCGTCTTCGGTACAAATGCACCCGGGTGAGGGAGGATCACCACGGCACGGGAACGACCCCCGATGGCAACGTCAAAGTGGACGGAACGACCACCGTCGATGTTCCAGTGCTTCGTGCAGGCATCCCTCGCGTGGGCACCGAACAAGACGATGACGCGAGCTGCGGACTGCGACAGCACTTTGTCGAACCACCTTTGTATACAGGCCGGCAGGGCATCCTTGACGCCCTGTTCGCGCTTTGACTTGCAATGCACGACCTCGGTCAAGGCGAAGTACCTGCCCTCAACCGCGGTACGTTCAAGCAACTCCGTGGCACGTTTCCGCGCGCTCGTCCAATATTTGACCCCGTTGAAGGGCATCCGCTTCGCCCAACAGCCATCCTTGTCGAAGCGACGCTGGAAGAAATCCTTCGTCTTCGCTTCGCTCCACGATGAGGTCGGGAACACCTCGTCCTCGCTGATGCTGGGATTCGAGCCCACGAACAGAATCGGGGCGCATTCGATATGACCACTCCAAGGCTCCGGCACTTGGAACTTGGCGGTGTCCCCCTCTTGGACGCCGACGATGGCAGTACAGGGGTGCGAGGGATTAACGCGGGCGTCGTCCAAGTGGCTGCATCGTGTGATAGCGATCAGCAGCTCGTCGCGCCGATGGTTCGCCATCACTCGCCGCAATTGCCAGAGCTGTAGGCACCGATGCAGCCGTCAATCATCGCGGTCGGCCGATGTCGAGTCGCCCAGGCCCCTTGCTCGTCACCAAGCTGACGCCGCTCGGGTAGTTCTCATGCGCTACACGAAGGCCGTAGTTCTCTTTACCTTGCACCCAAATGCACGGCGCGGTGTCCAGTTCGAAGAGGGCGTGATGCAATTGCCCATACGGAGAGTCGAGAAATCTGCTGCGATGCTCGAATCTGCTCTGTTTGTGGACTTCGCGAGAGACGAATGGGCTTTGCTTCGTTAGCTCGCCGACGGCCCGCTTCAACGCAAGCCCTAGTCCTCGGCAATCGAAGTCCTGCACCTCTAACGTGACGCCATTGACGCTGCGCGCTACTCCCACCTCTCCCATCGCACTCCAGAACGCACCCGTCGCCTGCTCGCCGAAAAAATGCTCGAATGTCCTGGTTCCGGGAGCTCCCGTACTGACATTGCGTGCTTGCGGTCCTGAAATGTGCTTGAAGACGTACTCCCTATGCTGTTCCCAAAGCGCGCCATTGGTCCATGGAATTGCTGCGACGTCTAGCCAACTTATGTGTCGCAGGTGGGCATTCGCGAAGGCATTGCCTTCTCTAGCTGCGAGTTGCTCGGAGAACTCTCGGAAGGCCTGGACGGCCTTCGGAACTCGTGGCTCTTCCTCTAGCGACGCCTCGTTGAAAGGCGTAAGGAACGCAAGGGCAACGGAGTTCTGGCCGCCGAAGCTCCGGCAAAGGTCTTGCCAGTACTTCGCTAGCTGATCGCTGCGAACCGACGCGTCGACAGTTTTCACTTCCATTCCAATGGCGCGATCGTTAGCAACGTCGCGGATGAGAACGTCAATGCGGCGACCGTCGCGGAGCTTCGCCTCCGCCTTCACCTCCGCCGCAGCGGGCACGGACCAATCCGCCGGTGCCAGGAGTTTCCATACGTCCTCAAACAGCGATCGACCGCGGTGAAGACTTGCGCTCAGTGCATCGCACACAAACTGGGAATGGAAGGGCTCTTGTCGACTGGTGACTTGCCGGATGCTCTCAAAAATGTTCAATTCTGGAAGAATGGAGCCTCGCCCGAGCACCTCATGCCCGGCCTGGAGCTCGAACTCAACGCCTCGTGGGAGACGGCGAGTCTCATGCGGCTGCACTGCCAGTTCCAACCGGACGGAACCGTCGTAGTCTTCTGAGCCGGATGCCTCTAGTAGCACGCTCACCGGCGGACAGTCCTGGCCCGGGAAAACCGCTACACTGCTGATAGGCTCGCCACGGGCAAGGACGTCGAGCGGGCGCTCGCAAGAGGGGTGGAAACTCGCCTCAACGGCATGCTGACCCGTCCGTCTCATGTGCGCTCCTCCACACCAACGATGTCAACGTCGGCCAAATCGACCACGTAAACAGCGTCGCCGATCCCATCTAGACCGTCACAGCTATACGATTCTTGGACTATGCCTTCGTGTACGTTCACGGTTACAACCCGCCCCGGAAAGCCATCGTCGAGCGCACGACCCCATGCCCACGCCGCTGTGCTCGTTCGCGCCAACCATTTGCCGTAACCACAGCTATTGGGACCGGCCCTCAGGCAGCCGAACTCGACGATGTCGTTCCACTCGACCTCCTCCACATACCTGAACAACCGCATGACCATAATTTCCCAATACAGAGCACACGGAATCCTACGCCCGCGCGACATACGGTCAAGGTGCGCTGGTTCATCGTCGTTCCGACAGGGCGCGTCAGCGTACCCTTCACGGCCGGGTTGCCGTTACCAGAAACTGCGGCAGGGAGAACAGGAATCGGCCCTCTTCGACTGCCGTCTCCGCTTGCGTGAGCAACGCGCCCGCCTCTTCGCTCGACAACAGATCAAACTGCGTGGCGTAGCTTGCCATGTTGCGCAGCACCAGCAGGCTACCGCCTTCGGTATCGGCGCCGGCGCGAATCGTCACGTGAACGTCCTCGAAGCCGGCGTCCAGTAGGTGGCCGCGCAGGCTGCGCCCGATTTCCGGTTCCTTGAATGCTGGAGCCGCGGCGGCGAAGAAGCGTTCCGTCACGGCCCTGCCCCAGGGCTCGACGATGACGAAGCCCCAGTCGCTGTCGATGGCGAGCAGGCGACCGCCGGGTTCGATCACGCGGTGGAACTCCGCCAGGGTGGCGGAGAGGTCGGGCACGTATTCCAGCACGTTCTTGCAAAGGGCCCGGTTGACGGCACCGTCGGCGAGGGGGATGTGGCCGTCCTGCAACAGGTGGAAGGAGACGTTGTCGGTGCCGGCAGCGCGGCCCGTGGCGTCGGCGACGAAGCGGGCGTTGATGTCCACGCCATGCACCTGTCCGCCTGGCGCGACCATCTCCGCCATGCCGAGCGAGACGAAGCCGGGGCCGCAGCCGTAGTCCATCACCCGGCAGCCCGGCGCGAGTTCCAGCAGAGCGAGCAGTTCCGCATGACCCTCCCGCCACACGAACATGCGCTCGTAGCGCTCGATGCGTTCGTCCTCGATCGTGCGCCAGTGATCCGTGTGGTAGGTCTTTGCGTCCATGCCGCGTGGGTCTCCTGTCGCTAATCCGCCGTTGTCGGTATTCTCGCACCGTGGCCACGCAGGAACACATCGCCTCGCGCGCGGACGACGACTGGGAGTTCGAGCAGCAGGAATGGATCGAGGCGCTCGCTGGCGTGCTCTCGGAGAGAGGCGGCGAGGGTGCCAAGAAGCTGATGGGCCGGCTGCAGCACGAGCTCTCGCGCGCTGGCGTCGTGCTCACGGACGCGGCGCTCAACACCCCCTACAAGAACACCATTCCCTTGCGCGACCAGCCGCCGTATCCGGGCGACATCGAACTCGAAACGCGCATCGAGAACATCCTGCGCTGGAATGCGGCGGCCATGGTGCTGCAAGCCTACGACAGCGGCTCCGGCGTCGGCGGCCACATCGCCACCTATCTTTCCGCCTCGACCATGATGGAAGTGGGGCTCAACCACATCTTTCGCGCCAAAAGCGACGACTACGGCGGCGATCAGGTGCATTTTCAGGCGCACACCTCGCCCGGCATCTACGCCCGCGCCTTCCTCGAGGGCAGGCTCGGCGAAGAGGAGCTCGCCAACTTTCGCCGCGAACTCGCCGAGGGCGGCGGCCTGCCTTCCTATCCGCACCCGCGCCGGATGCCTTGGTTCTGGCAGATGCCCTGCGCGAGCATGGGGCTTTCGACACCGAGCGCCATCTATCAGGCGCGCTTCGCCAAGTATCTGGAGCATCGGGGCCTCAAGGCCAAGAACGGCGGCAAGATCTGGACCTTCATTGGCGATGGCGAATCGGACGAGCCGGAGGTGCTCGGCACCATCAACATCGCCGCCCGCGAGCGCCTCGACAACTTTGTGCTGGTGGTGAACTGCAACCTGCAACGGCTCGACGGCCCGGTACGAGGTAACGGCAAGATCATCCAGGAGCTCGAACGCGCTTTTCGCGGCGCCGACTGGCACGTCATCAAGGTGATCTGGGGCGGTGGCTGGGACGTGCTGCTCGAACGCGACGCGGACGGCATCCTCGAAACGCGGATGGAACAGGCGGTGGACGGGGACTACCAGATGTACACCGTCTCGCCCGGCGATTTCGTGCGCGAGCATTGGGTGGAGGACAACCCTGCCCTCAAGCGCTTGATGAGTGCGCTGACCGACGAGGAGATTCGCTCCATCCGCCGGGGCGGCCACGACCACAAGAAGATCTTCGCCGCGTTCCGTCAGGCCCAGCAAGTGACCGGCAAGCCCTGCGTGCTGCTGCTGAAGACCGTGAAGGGCGATGGCTTGGGGCCCCGCGTTGAGGGCAGCAATACGGTTCACCAGAAGAAATACCTCTCTCCAGATGAAAGGCGGGAACTCGCAGATCGGCTCGGCATCGTCATGCCGCAGGAAGACATCGACCGCGCCGGCTTCTATCGGCCAGAACCCGACAGCCCCGAGACCCATTACCTGATCGAGCGACGGCAAGCGCTTGGCGGGTTCGTTCCCGAACGCAAGGTACGCTGCCCGGCACTTGCGCCGCCGCCCTTGGACCTCTTCCGCGACATGCTCGAAGGCACCGGCGAGCGTGCCATATCCACCACGATGGCGATGGTGCGGATGTTGCAAAAGCTGCTCCGCGACGATGCGCTCGCGCGCTACATCGTGCCCATCGTGCCGGACGAGGCGCGCACCTTCGGCATGGACGGGCTGTTCCCGCAGGCCGGCATTTACTCGCCGGAAGGCCAGCATTACCGCCCCGTGGACGCCGGCACCATCGCCCCGTATCGAGAGGCCGAGGACGGCCAAATTCTCCAGGAAGGCATTTGCGAGACCGGCGCGATGGCCTCGTTCCTCGCCGCCGGCACCGCCTACGCCAACTACGGCCTGCCGATGGTGCCGTTCTACATCTTCTATTCGATGTTCGGCTTTCAGCGCGTCGGCGACATGATCTGGGCCGCCGGCGACATGATGTGCAAGGGCTTCCTGCTCGGCGGCACCTCCGGACGCACCACTCTAAACGGCGAAGGCGTACAGCATCAGGACGGCCACTCCCACCTCATGGCCGCCACCATCCCCAACCTTGTCAGCTACGACCCGGCCTTCGCCTTCGAGCTCGCCGTGATCGTCACCGACGGCATCCGCCGGATGTACGCCGAGCAGGAGGATGTCTTCTACTACCTCACCCTCACCAACCAGAACTACGCGATGCCACCGATGCCGGACGGCGCCGAAGAGGGCATCGTCCGAGGCATGTATGCACTGCACCGAACCGCCGATGCCGACGTGAACCTCCTCGGCAGCGGCGCCATCATGGACGAGACCCTGGCGGCGGCGGAGCGCCTGCGCGCCTTCGGCCATCGCGTAAACGTGTGGAGCGTCACCAGTTACACCGAACTCGCCCGCCAGGGCATGGCGGCGGAACGGGCACAGCTCGTGTCCGCCGGCGACTCCGACGAGCGCCCCTACGTCGAGACGCTGCTCGAAGGCGAAGAAGGCATCTTCGTAGCCGCCTCCGATTACATGAAGGCCCTGCCACTGTCCATCACGCGCTGGCTGCCAAACGCCTGCACCGTCCTCGGCACCGACGGCTACGGCCTTTCCGAGTCGCGCGAGGACCTGCGCGACTACTTCGAGGTCTCCCGCGACTGGATCACCTTCGCGGCTCTCTCAACTCTGGCCCGCGCCAACCGTGCCAACGTGCAGGACGCGCTTTCGTTCGCCAACGAAGCTGGGTTGGACCTGGAGAAGACCCTGCCAGCCTGATCACATTTCGCCAGTTGACACTCCATCTGGCGACATCTAATCTTTTCGCCAGATTTAGAGATGACCGGGTGAAATCACCATGGACGAGCAAAGACAGCGTGAACGCCGTCCCGACGCAGGCTCGCGCACCGGACGCGTTTGGGACGTTGCGGACGAAATCACGCGAGAACAGGGTCGCAAGGCCACCCGACGCGAAGTGATGGACCGCATCGTCGCCGAAGGCGGCAACGAAAACACTGCTTCCACCCAATACCAGCGCTGGAAGACCGCCCAGGATTCCGAGGTGCGTGAAGAAAGGGCCGCCTATATCGCTTCGCCGGACACCCCTGAAGGACCGTGCATCGACCCGCGCTGGCTCAAGATCGCTGACGACGGCAGGTTGCTGATCCCCGCCGACATGCGCGCCGCCATGGGGATCGAAGACAACGTAATTCACGCGCGCGTCGAGAATGGCGAGTTGCGGCTCTTGAGCCGGGACGGTGCGGTGAGGCGTGTCCAGCGGATGGTCGCGCCCTACCGCGGCTCGGGAAGCGTGGTCGACAGCTTCATCGCGGAGCGCCGGGCTCTCTGGGGAGAAGAGGATTAGGGAATGGCTGCAGTGCTCGACAGTTCCGCCGTGCTTGCGATGCTATTCAAGGAACCGGGTGCTCGGCTTGTTGCGTCGAAGATCAGTGATGCAGCTATCTCGACCGTCAACCTCGCGGAAGTGGTCTCAAAACTGATCGACGAAGGCTTCGCGCCTGCCGAGGCACGTCGAACAGCGCAATCGATACCAATGCAAGTGCACCTGTTCGACACCGAAAGTGCAGTCCAGACAGGTCTTCTCCGCGCTGCGACCCGCGCCCACGGTCTATCACTCGGCGACCGTGCCTGCCTTGCATTGGCCGCACGCCTCGAAGCCGAGGCCGTCACGGCTGATCGGGCGTGGAGCGGAGCGGATATCGGCGTGGACATCCGCCTGATCCGCTGAACGGAGGGCGACGCAAGCGTCGCCCTCCGCCTTGCGGCCTTACTGCCTTGGGCGCGGCGCTCTCGGCGCACGCGGATGCGCCGCCGACATGTCCATCAATTGGTCGATGTGCGGCGTGAGGTCTTCGTAGGTCGCGCCGGCGCCGAGTTCCACGGCGTCGTTCACCCAGACTTCGCTGCGGCTGTAGTTGCCGCCGGAGGCGTGGATGACCGCGCCGTTGGGGGCGTCTTCGCTGCACATGAAAAGGACCGCGGGGCTGACCAGGGCTGGGTCGCGCAGCGGGTCCACGTGATCGAGGTCCTCATCCCGGCCCGGCACCGTGTTGGTCATGCGCGTGGCCGCGCCCGGGCCCAGGCAATTCACCCGCACGTTGCGGTTTGCGCCCTCGAGCGCCAGCACGTTGGCGAGGCCCAGCATCCCCATCTTGGCGGCGCCGTAGTTGGCCTGGCCGAAGTTGCCGAAGATGCCGGAGCCGGAGCTGGTGAAGACGATGCGGCCGTAGCGCTGCTCGTACATGTGCGGCCAGACGGCGTGGGTGACGTAGGCGGTGCCGGTGAGGTGCACGTCCATGACAAGATCAAACTCGTCGAGCGTCATGTTCTTGAAGGTGCGGTCGCGCAGGATGCCGGCGTTGTTGACGAGAATGTCGATGCGCCCGAAGGCGTTGATGGCATCGGCGGCAATGCTCTTGGCACCGTCCCGGTCTGCCACCGAAGCCTTGTTGGCCACGGCGTCGCCGCCCATGGCGCGAATCTCCTCCACCACGGCATCCGCCGCATCGCCGGCGCCGGTGCCGTCGACGCTGCCGCCGAGGTCGTTCACCACCACCTGGGCACCGCGCTTGGCGAACTCGATGGCGTGGCAACGCCCGATTCCCCCGCCCGCGCCGGTAATGATGGCAACCTTGCCTTCGAACTCGCTCATCGTCTTCCCCTCGTCGTGGTTTGCGCGCGCTGCCGCCACTGCGACATTCGCGCGCCTTCGGGCTACCATGGAGGCGCTTCGAGCCTCACCCCGCCCATTTTTCGGTGCCGAGCCCAATCCATGACCACGCCCATCGGCAGAGATCAGATCAAGCAGTACAAGGCGCGCGGTTATACCACCGTTGAGGGCTTTTTCGTACCGCGCGAGGTTCAAGCGATGCAGCGCGAGGTTGCACGCTGGGTTGATCAAGGGCTGCCGCGCGACGTGGCCATTCCCGATTCGCGCCAGAACCTGCAGCTCATTCCGCTGTTCCCGCAGAGCCGGCTATTTCGCGCCTTGCCGTTCCACCCCCGCGTGACGGGTGCCGTGTCGGCATTGCTCGGTGACCCGGTGGTGAAGATCCTCGATCAGATGTTCTACAAGCCGCCCCGCGTCGGCATGGGCACCAACTGGCACACCGACAACGCCTACTTCCACATCCCGAGGCCCATCCGCGGCTGCGCCATGTGGATCGCGATCCACGATGCAAATCGGGACAACGGCACCCTCAAGGTGATGCCCGACATGGTGGAGCGCGAACTCCTGCACGAGCGCGATCCAAACAGCGACCACCATATCCGCACCTGGCTCGACGAGACCCACGCCGTGCACTGCGAACTCGCGGCCGGCGGCGTCACCTTCTTCAGCTTCGGCACTCCCCACGCCACCGGCGCCAATCCCACCGACGCGGGCCGCGCCGGCGTCGGCATCCACTTCGTGAACTTCGACCATGCCGCGGAAGACATGAAGCAAGGCAAGCGCTGGCAACACGCCCAGCTCACAGGGCCGGGTGCCACTGGCGGGGAAAGGGAATACGGCGAACGTGTGTCGTTCAGCGAGGAAGTGGAAAGGGCCCTCGCCCTATAGAGCCGAACCTGTGGAGGGCCTCGCTAGCCGCCTTCCTTGGTGAACCGATCTGCGTTCACAAGAAACGCGTTCCACGGCTGGGTCGGTTTGGTCCGCTCGGCGTCCTCAAATTGCCTCGCCAGCACCCAGAGCGTGTGCAGCGTGGTGCCATCGAGGCGACCCGAGAAGGTGCTGATCGAGTGGAGGTTGGCCGCATCGTCGGCAAAGTTGACGGCGAAGGAGACGACCTCGCCATTCGCAACGCCGACTACCGGATACGACCTGTCTTGCGCCGCCCGGCCCTTGGCTGATTGGAAGGTGCCGCGCAGCTCGCCGCCGGCATCGACGCCTTCGATGCGAAGCCTCGAACCGTTCTGGTTCACCCACTCCCCAAC
Organism: Gammaproteobacteria bacterium; assembly: GCA_009837725.1. GTDB lineage: Bacteria > Pseudomonadota > Gammaproteobacteria > Pseudomonadales > Azotimanducaceae > VXYL01. The sequence continues at coordinate 10,938 of VXSY01000050.1, forward strand.
CAAGTCCGCCATCTGCCTCTCCCGCCGCTGTCGCCGGCATCCTAGCAGGCTGCCGAACTCGGCATGCGCGGGCCCTTGCAAGAGGGCGGGATGCCTTCCCCCAAGGGGGCCCTCGTCTTCGAGCGCTAGCAAGGCGCCATTGCCAACACGGTCTGCGTTAGAGTTTCGCGCGGCAACACAACGAGCAGACACTCATGAGCGAAGGACGCATCGCACTGGTCACTGGCGTCGGCCCCGGCACCGGCAGCGCCATCGTGCGGCGGTTTGCGGGCGACTATCAGGTGGCCATGCTGGCGCGCAATACCGAACGGCTGGCTGAGGTCGAACAAAGCGTCCCGAACACGCGCGCCTATCCGTGTGACGTGTCAGACGCCGCCGCATTGGCGGCCACGACCCGGCAAGTGCAGGACGACCTGGGCCTGCCGGATGTCGTGGTCCACAATGCCGTCGGTGGTGCCTTCGGCGATTTCCTCAGCATCGATGCCGATGTGCTTGAACGCAATTTTGCCGTCAACGTCATGGCGCTGCTGCACCTCGGGCGGCTTGTCGCTCCCGGCATGATCGAACGCGGCAGCGGCGCGATCGTCTGCACCGGCAACACCGCCGCCTACCGCGGCAAGGATTTCTTCGCCGGCTTCGCCCCCACCAAGGCGGCGCAGCGCATCTTGGCGGAGTCCATGGCGCGCTCGCTGGGGCCCAAGGGCGTCCACGTTGGCTATGTGGCCATCGATGCGGTGATCGACCTCGAATGGACTCGCCGCCGCAACCCCGACGCCCCCGATGACTATTACTGCAAGCCGGACGACATCGCCGCCGAGGTCTGGCACCTCGCCCACCAGCCAAGGAGCGCCTGGACCTTCGACGTGATGATCCGTCCCTTCGGCGAGACCTGGTAGGCGGCGCGCCGAGGAGCACCGCAATGGCGGAAAGCGGCGCATTCCTTCGCATGGAGGAACAGGACCTCGCCGGAAAGCGAGTGCTCGTCCGGGAAGACCTGAACGTGCCCGTGCGGGATGGCGTGGTCGCCAGCAGCGCCCGAATCGACGCCGCACTACCCACATTGCGCCATTGCCTCGACGCCGGTGCGGCCGTGATCGTCATGTCCCACCTAGGCCGACCGAAGCCCGGCCCCATCGATCCAGCGCTTTCCCTGGCGCCGGTGGCGACGGCCTTGACGGAGGCTCTCGGCCTTGCCGTGCCGCTGGTTGCCGACTGGGAGCACGGTGCCCTTGTGTCACCGGGGCAACTGGCGCTGCTCGAAAATGTGCGCTTCTGCCCGGGCGAGACGGAGAACGACGACACGCTGGCGCAGCGCTATGCGTCCCTCGCGGACATTTTCGTGATGGACGCCTTCGCCACAGCCCATCGAGCGCAAGCATCCACCCACGGCGTGGCGCGGTTCGCTGCAGTGGCCTGTGCCGGGCCCTTGCTGGCGGCGGAACTCGACGCGCTCGACCGCGCCCTAACCGCTCCGGCTCGACCGGTGGTGGCCGTCGTCGGCGGCAGCAAGGTCTCTACCAAGCTCGCCGTGCTCGAGTCCTTGGCCGACGTCGCCGACACGCTCATCGTTGGTGGCGGCATCGCCAACACCTTCCTGCTCGCCGCCGGGCAGGAAGTAGGCGCCTCTCTGGCTGAACCGGAACTGGTGGAGGTTGCACGGCGAATCGCCGGCAAGGTGAACTTGCCCTTGCCGGTGGACGTGATGACCGCGCCATCCGCAGACGACTCCGCAGCGCTTTTGCGGCTGGCGGGCGAGGTGCCAGAGGGCGAGACGATCCTGGACATCGGCCCCGAGTCGGCGCGCCGATGTCGAGAGGTCTTGCAGGGTGCTGGCACCATCCTCTGGAACGGCCCGCTCGGCGTGTTCGAGCGCGACCACTTCGGCGAAGGCACCCGAGTGGTGGCGGAGGCGGTGGCCTCGTCATCCGCCTTTTCGATCGCCGGCGGAGGGGATACGCTGGCAGCGGTGGAGAAGTACGGGGTCGCCGATGGCGTCTCGTATCTTTCCACCGGTGGCGGCGCCTTTCTCGAGTACGTCGAGGGCAAGCCGCTGCCCGGGGTCGAAGTGCTGAAACAACGGAGGTTCGGCTGATGTTCGAGGACTTCACTGCCGCCGCGACCGCGGCGCAAGACGGCAATCTCAAGGCGCTCGCAGCCATCCTCGAGCGCGCGCCGGACGTGCTCGGCGAACGGGACGAGGAGGGACAGACTCTCATCGCCCTCGCCTGCCGCGCGGCCACCGGCAATGTTGCCATTCCGCTAGACCCTGGCACGTCCGAACAGCACGCCGCAGTGGACCTCATCTTGCAGGCCGGCGCAGACCCCAACGTTGCCGACAAGGATGGCTGGACGCCGCTGCACACCGCCGGCATGGCCGGCCACACGAGCCTCGCCGAACGACTCGTCCATGCTGGCGCCTCCGTGGCCGCCGGAGCACACGGCAAGTCTGGAGCCACGCCGCTGTCCTATGCGCTCTTCTACGCCAAGCCCTACATGGCCGAAGCGCTTTCGCCTGTGGTTCCCGATAACCTCCGCGCCGCTGCCGCACTCGGTCGCGGACTCGGCCGGTTCTTCGACGGCGAGAACCTGACGGAGGACGCCACCCTTGGCCTCGACTTCTACGCGCCGATCTTCTTCCCCACTTGGCAGCGCAGCCTCGCCAAGCAAGAAGTGCTCGATGAGGCGCTCTCGTGGGCGGCGCGCAACAACCAATGCGAGTCGATGGCCGGGCTCGTCCAGCGGGGCGCCAACGTGAACGCCAATCCGTTCCGGGGCACGCCGCTCCTTTGGGCCTGCTACAGCGACAAGGTGGAGGCGGCCGAATGGCTCCTGGACCACGGCGCGAATCCAGATCTCCGCCACGACTGGGGCGGCGAAGGCCACGGCGTCAACGCCGTCGCCATGCACTTGGCCGCACAACACAATGCCGTGAACTGCGTCAAGCTGCTGCTCGACCGCGGCGCCGACGCCACCATCGTCGACGGCGCCCACGACGGTACACCGCTCGGCTGGGCAGAGTTCGGCGGCGCCACCGAGGCGGTGGAGTTGCTCAAGGCGGCGGGATAGCAGGTGGCGACCGAGCGGCAAAGGAAGTTTGTTTGGCACGGCCTGCTGACGGCCTTGGCGCTGGCGGTGCTCATCGTCCTGTACCGCCAAGGGGCGTTCGATTCAGACCAAGGCGAAAGGGCGGATGAATCGCCGAACGAAGTAGCCACGCCGGTCGAGGCACCGCCCGAGGTCGCGCCGGCGGCCACCGCGCCCTCGGACGAAGCGACATCGAACGCCTTGCCGGCGATTCCCCCAGACACTGCCTGGGCGGAAGTGAACCTCGCCGACATCAACCCGGAATGGGTGCCCGAATACCACGAGACCGTCGAAGGCGCGCTGCTGGTGGCCATAGGCGACGGCATGAGAACCTGGAACGCCGGCGACACCATCGCCCTCCCCGTGCCCCAAATCGGCGAAGTGTTCCGTCCGGTCATCGACGACGTGGAAACGCTGGTCGGCACCAACCGCTCCTACGTCGGCCGAACCCTAGCCGCCGACGCCCCCTACTCCTTCGTCATCACCCTCGGCGAACATGAGACGTTCGGCTACGTCGGCACCCCGCAAGGCTCCTACGAACTCGTCGGCAACAGCCGCCTCGCTTGGCTCATGCCCACCGCCAACATGGACCAACACGTCGACTACAGCAAGCCCGACTGCTTCTACTTGAACGAGGACGGCGAGCGCATTCCGCACGAGCACTGACGGTACCCGACACACAAACATTTGACGGCACCTGACACACAGACATTTCGTCCCACAGTCGTCTGGGCAATTTCCTACACTGGGCAATGGGCGAGTAGCGCAGCCGACGAACGAGCGCGTGATGTGCGAGGCGCGTCGGGGCTGACGGTCACCTACCCACCGTCACGTCCCAGAGGGCTCGCAGCCGCACCCTCCGGCCCGCTAGGCCCGCCGCCGGCGTGCGAAATGTCTGCGGGAGTGTAGGACGAAATGTTCGTGTGTCGGGAGCGGCCGAGCCAATCCACGAGCCCCTTTGTCCACCCAGCCACAGCTCATATAGGCGAGCGCAAGCAGAAGGACAAGCAAGCCCCACGATGCCTCGGAAATGGCCGCGCCAATCAAGGCGAGACACATCGCCGCGCAAGCCGCGCCGACCAACATCCGGAGCACGGTCACCTCCGGCTTCCCAAGGCCAAGCGAAACGCGCGAGGACGATCGCATAGAGGGGGAGCCGCGCGCTTAGGTGGCCGCATCAGCGCGCCACGTCGTCCGCGTGAATCTGTGCCGGCAATTTCCTGCCCTGCATGAAGTCCACTATCAGCTTGGCCAACCGTCTGCCGGCGTCTTCCTGAACGAAGTGGCCGGCGCCACGGATGGTGACGTTCTGGGGCCTCGGCACGCGGGAGAGAAAGTCAGCCTCGCGCCCCCTGGTGATGGGGTCCTCGTCCGTGAAGGCGACGAGAAACGGCTTGTCCCAGTTCTCGAGCACCGCCCAAGCCTGCTCGTTCTCGCGCAGTTGCGAAGGCACCAGATACGGCATGATCTGGGCTGCGGCCTTGTAGCGACGGTCGGGGAACGGTGCCTCGTAAGCGGCCAGCACCGCCTCGTCGCCACCCATCGTGGCCATGAGCCGCCCGATGGGCAGATCATCGACGTGATAGCTGTATGCCACCCAGCGCGGAAACGTGATGTTGGACACTAGCTCCTCGAACGTCAGTTCTCCTTCCCACCACACCGCGAGCTTGAACAGCGGATAGCCCACCCAGCCTTGGATGCCGGTCGCGGCGGGGAGCGCCGTGTTGGAAACCACCACCCGGGCGAAGCGATCCGGCTCGGTCGCCACGACGCGAAGGCCAATGAGCCCGCCCCAGTCCTGGCCGAAGAAGGTCGCCTCGGAAAGGTCGAGGGCCCGCGTCAGCGCTAGCATGTACTCCACTTGCATCGGATAGCTGTAGGCGTCCTCGTCCACAAACTTATCCGAGCGGCCAAACCCCACTAAATCTGGCGCAACCACCCGGTAGCCAGCCGCAGTGAACTCAGGAATCATCTTGCGGAAGAGATAGCTCCACGTCGGCTCGCCGTGGATGAGAAGCACCGTCTCGCCATCGTCGGGGCCCTCATCGACGTAGTGCAGCCGAATGTCGCCGACCTGCAGATAGTTCGGCGCATAGGGGAAGTCCTCAAGGTCGGCAAAGCGCGCCTCCGGCGTCCGCAACACCCCCGGGCGGACTTCCTCCGCCTGCCCGAGGCAAGTACACAGCAGGGCCACCAACGCGAGCACGCCCTTGCCTGCGTGGCGGCAACGCGCTGCACGAACCACCAGGGTAGCGAAACTCGGCGTCGTCATCCTGTGCACTCCCTCACTTACTCAGAGCAGCCCCGCAGTGCCGCCAGAGTCCGAAAACCAGATGACCGATTGTAGTGCGGCGGAGATAGACACATGGACTGGCGTGCTGGGTGTCGCACGGCCACGAACGAGGGCCTGGTGGACGGGCCGAATCGGGGCTGACGATCACCGATCCACCTGCACGACCTCGTCCCGAGGGCTTGCGGCCGCATCCTCCGGCCATCGGTGTGCGAAATGTCTGCGGGAGTGTAGGACGGAATGTTTGTGTGTCGGGCTCCGTGCTAGCCTGTTTGTTCTGTGACGCGTGCGTGCAAGCGCCCTGCGGCGCGTGTCGAGGGCGAGACGCCCTCGCTCCATTGGGACGGGCATGAGGTTCCTCAGAGCGGATGCAACCCATGAACAGAGTCACCCGTAGCAGCTTCATCGCGCTGCTTGCGCTCGCCAGCGTGGGGGCGCCGGTGACGTGGGGAAATGGCGAAGAGCTGTATCTCGAGTGCCCGTGTCGCGTGGTGGGCACCGGGGAACGGCTTACGGTTGCCGCTGGCGTGCGGAGTTTTCGCGATACCAATAGCTCGCCGCTCAGGATCGTCGTTCGGGGGCGGCGACATCCCGAGGAGAGTTGGAACTACGATCGGCTCGGTGTCGTTCAGGTCACCGACTCCGTGCCGGCGAATGGGCGCCTGGCGCGAAAAGCGTCGTCGACTCGGTTTGACGTCAACATCGCCGGCGAACGAACGCTTGAACTCGTGCTTGAGGAACTCGAGGGCGACGACTGGGTGGAGCAGGACCGGGCGCTGATGGAAGCGCCAGTGAATCCCGCCGGTCGGTTCCGGGTGGACGATCTCGACTATCTGAAAGACACCGATGGCGATGGTGTGGCCGACGCCAACGAGACGTTGCGCCGCACCGACCCGGATGATTCGGAGTCGACGCCAGGCCGATCCACCATCGACGTGGTGGTTCTCTACAGCGTTGGCTACGAAGAGCAATACCGCAATCCCACCACCCGCATCGCGCACCTGTTCACAGTCGCCAACGAAATCGTCGACACCAGCGGAATCGACATGCTTTCGGGTGGTGGGCGTGGCTCCCGTCGAGATCGAGGACGAGGAAAACTCGTCGAGCCGAGTGGATGTGTCAACGGTGCGGCTGGCTGCGGAACGGCACGCCGCCGACGTGACCGTGGTGTTCCGCTCAAGCCCCGCCGATGTGGGTTCCTGCGGCTGGTCGCCGGTGGGTGCCTACCGCAGTCGCGGGCACTTCGGCGCCGAGGAACTGCAAGTGCTCTCCGGCTGGTACGCCACGGTAGTCGGTCGCTGTTCCGGCCGCACGCTGGCGCACGAACTCGGCCACTTGATGGGGCTGCACCACTCCGTGTGGCAGGACGATTTTGGCACTTGGCGCTGGTCTCGGGGCTACGGCGTGGAGGGTGACTTCCACACCACCATGTCTTACGGCAGCGGCGGCGTCAGCATCCCCGTGTTCTCCAATCCCGAACTGAACTGCACGGGTCTCCTGCAGGAAGAGAAGCCGTGCGGTGCCGAGCTCGACGAGGTGGACGCTTCCGACTCCACGACCAGCCTCGACGCCGTTCGCTTCCTCATCGCCGCCCATCGCAAGGGGCTTCCAGATGCCGACCGCGACGGCTTCGTCGACCCCGTGGACGCCATGCCCGACGACGCCGACGAATGGTGGGACACCGACGGCGACGGCACCGGCGACAACGCCGACCTCGATGACGACAACGACGGTCGCAACGATGTCATAGACGCGTTCCCTCGCGACGCATCGGAGACCCTCGACACCGACGGCGACGGTGTCGGCAACAACGCGGACCCATTCCCCGAAGATGCGAGCGAAACGGCCGACACGGATGGCGACGGCGTGGGCGACAACGCCGACGCCTTTCCCGAAGACCCCGACGAATCTGTCGATAGCGATGGTGACGGCGTAGGCGACAACGCGGATGCATTCCCTCTGGACGCCACCGAGTTCGCCGACACCGATGGCGACGAGGCCGGCGACCGGGCAGATCCGGACGCCGACGGCGACGGTGTTGAGGACGCACTGGACCTGTTCCCAGCAGATGCCGCGCGGTCTGAGCTCGCGTCCTGGCTGTTCATAGGTGAGCAGGAGGGCGACTTGCTGGGCACGGGCCTCGCCGGTGACGACAGCACCTTCGTGGTGACCGCCCCGGGATTCGATGCTAACGCGGCCAAGGATGCCGGAGCCGTCTATCTTCTTGCCAAATCGGACCTTGCCGCGCTCGATGCCGCCGACGGCACCGCCGATCGCCGCATTCACCTGCAACACGTCGAGTCAAGCGACGCCTCTTGGCGCATCGAGGGGGCCGCGGCGGGTGCCGAGGCCGGCGCCAGCGTCGCGGGCGCCGGCGACATGGACGGCGATGACATCGCCGACGTGCTGATTGGCACACCGGGACAACGATGCGCATCCGGCGGGCGCGATTGCGGCGGCCTCGTTTTCGTCTCGGGCACAGACCTGCCGGCCGCCGACGCCGCCGATGGCAGCACCGACCGCACCGTGTCGCTCGCCGAGATTGGCGCCGAAGGCGCATCCTGGATGATTCGCGGCGCCACCACCCGGAGCCGCTTCGGCGCCAGCGTTGCGTTCGCGGGAACCGGCGACGACGGCAACTTCGACATGCTCGTCGGCGCCCCGGCCCGCACCGATGCCGCGCCAAGGCGGGCTCCCGGCACCGCCTATGCGCTCTCCACAGAGCGACTTGCCGCCGCCGACGCCGCCGACGGCGACACCGACGGCAGCATCGGAGTCGACACTCTTGTAGGCGAGCGAGGCAACTGGCAACTCACGGGCGAGGCGCGTGGAGACGCCGCAGGGTCTGGCGTGGCCTTCGTGCCGGACATCGACGGCGATGGCGAGCCGGAAGCGTTGATCGGTGCATCCCATCGGGTTGCAGACGGTCGCGCCGAGGCCGGCGCCGCCTATCTCGTATCGAGTCTTGGCCTCAGCGATGCCGATGCGGCCGACGGCAACGCAGATCGCTCCATCAGGCTAGGCCGCGTGGCCAAAATTTCCGGCTCCTGGAAGCTCACCGGCGAAGCGAGCCGCGACCGTGCTGGGGGCACGGTTTCCGCGGCCACGCACATCGATGCCGGCGTGTGGCTGCTGGCCGGCCGCCACATCGTCGCGGCGGCAGACCTCGCCTCCGCAGACGCCGGCGACGGCACCGTCGACGGCGAAATCGACCTCGGTCGGGTGACATGGCGACCGAATTCCTGGGAGTTGCCGCGTGGAGGCCGCTACTGGCTTGCAGACGAACTGTATGGGGACGGCCATCCCGTGGTCATTACGGCACGGCCTTGGGGTTTTGGAACCGTGTGGCTGATGTCTGGCGCAAGGCTCGACGCCGCCGACGGCGTGGATGATCTCGACGGCCTTGTCGATCCCACCGGTGCGCTGGCGCGAGAACACTCATGGCGAGTGCGCGGGGCCCGCTCTACGGATCGCTTGGGCAGCATGGTCGCGCCGATTGGCGATGTGGACGGCGATGGCTCGAACGACCTGTTGCTTGGTGCCCCCGGTGGCGCAGACAGCTTCGGCCCAGGGCTTGCCTATCTGTTGCTGGCGGCGGACTTGCCGGCCCTCGACCGCGCCGACCGCAAGCACAATCGAGCAGTGCATCTTGGCAACTTCGCCGGCGACACGGACGGCGACGGCATAGGCAACCCGCTCGATGTGGACGACGATGGCGACGGCGTTCCCGATGTTTCCGACGCTTTTCCCCTCGACCCGACGGAATGGAGCGACCTCGACGGCGACTTCGTCGGCGACGAGGCGGACGTCTTTCCCGACAACGTCGCCGAAGCATTCGACACCGACGGCGACGGCATCGGCGACAACGCCGACACGGATGACGACGGCGACGGCATCGCCGATGCAGACGATCCGCGCCCTCGCGACACGGACGACGACGGCTTGCCGAACCGCATCGATCCCGACGACGACAACGACGGCGTGGTGGATTCGGAGGACGATCTGCCCCTCAACGCTAGCGAAAGCGTCGACACCGACGGCGACGGCCGCGGCAACCGCGCCGATACGGACGACGACAACGACGGCGTTCGCGATGCTGACGACGCCTTCCCCCTCGATGCCAGCGAAACCGTCGACAGCGACGGCGACGGCGTGGGCGACAACGCCGACGCCTTCCCGCAAGACGCCGCCGAACAGGCAGACACCGATGGCGACGGCGTTGGCGACAATGCCGACACCGACGACGATGGCGACGGCATTCCGGATGCGACGGATGCCTTCCCCCTCGACGCAGACGCGACCCGCGACGCGGATGGCGATGGCGTGGCCAACGGCCGCGACGCCTTCCCGCGTGACGCCACAGAGTGGCGCGACGCCGACGCCGATGGCGTGGGCGACAACGCAGATACCGACGACGACAACGATGGCGTGAACGATGACGAGGACGTGTTTCCTTACGACCCCACCCGAACGTCGTTCACGTCCTATCGCTTCGAGCCGGAAGCCGGCAACGACCGGCTCGGCGTGAGCGTCGCCTCCGCCGGCGACTTGGACGGCGACGGCCGGCCGGAAGTGCTGCTCGGCGCATCGATGCACGACGAGTGGGGCGCGGTCTATGTCCTCTCCAGCCAAGACCTCGCAAGTGCCGATGCGGCCGATGGCGAGCGCGACGGACGCGTCGATGTCTCCCGCATCGCGGCGCAGCCAAACTCGTGGAAGCTCGTCGGCGAAGACGGCCTTGCGGCGGGAAGCGCGCTCGCGCCGGTGGGCGACCTCGATGGCGACGGCGTGGGCGAGTTTGGGGTGGGGGCGGCCGAACTCGTGGGCGGCGTGTATCTGGTATCTGCTGCCAATCTCGCCGCCGCCGACGCCGCCGATGGTGCGGCCGACGGCGAGGTCAACATGGGCGAGCTCACCGAACGCACCGGGTCCTGGAAACTCACCGGGGCCTGGGGCGCCTGCATGGGGTGCAGTCTGGTCGATGTTCCTGGCGCACACCTGATGATCGGCCAGCCTGGGCGGGGAGTGGGAGACGAACCCGGCACGACGCATCTCATCGCCTCACCGGGGCTGGCCGCACTCGACGGCAACGACGGCGATGCCGATGGCGAAATCTCAATGTCGAACCATGTCACGCGGCGCTTTGTCGGCGAACGCGAACGCGACTCGGCCGGCAACTCCTTGAGTTCTGCGGACTTCGATGGCGACGGCGAGGCGGACGTGGTCATCGCGGCGTTCGGCTTCGACGCCGACCGGCGCAACAGCGGCGCGGTCTATCTGGTCGGCAGCCGCGACTTTTCCGCCAGTCGGATCGAGCTTGGCGCCATCGCCGACGACACCCATTCATGGAAGATCGTCGGCAAGGCTGGCGGCGAGCACGTCGGCCAGGGCGTTGCGACCGGCGATGTGGACGGCGACGGCCATCCAGACCTCGTCTTCACGCAAGACAGCGGTGCGGTCGCCAACGTGGTTCTTGGCACCCGCGCCAACCTCGCCCGGCTCGACCGCGCCGACGGCGAGCGCGACGGCGTGATCGTCAGCAAGAACGTCGGCACCCGCCCAGGAAGCTGGCGCATCACCCGTTCTCGCGACTGGTTCGCCCCCCGCGTGGTGAACGGCCACATCGCCACCATCGAGTTCGATGGTGATGGCTTTGCGGACCTGTTGGTGGGCCTGAACGATGAGTTCACTTCCGGCGCCGCGCCGTTCGCCCGCGCCTACCTCGTCTCCGCGGCTGCCGTGGTTGCCAAACCACCAGGCGAACTGCCGGTTGCGGATTTGGTGAAGGAAGGCGCGGCCTATGCACTGTCCGAACCCTTCGACAGCGAATACGGCGAGGCAACCGTGGCGAGCGCCGGCGACACCGACGGCGATGGCCTCACCGACTTCCTCATCGGCGTGAGCTGGTGGAACACCGCCGGCACCGCATACCTCGTCAGCGCCGCCGACCTCCCCCACCTCGACGCCGCCGACGGCAGAAGGGACCACCGCATCGACCTATCCCGAATCGTCACGCCCCGGCCTTGAAGACCCCGAGGGGGTCCGGAGTCGCCATCCCGGTGAAGACGGCGAGGCGCTGACGCCAAAGGAACAGGGTTGAAGGCCTCGGAGGGAAGGCATCCTGTTGACGCTACAGGGCCTGATTCTCCATCTGTGGGTGTTGTGGGGGGAACAGCACAGGCAGGAGGCGCTTGGCGTCGCCGCATACCGCAATCCCGTTTTCGGCCACGATCTCCGCCGGGTCCTCCGTGCCGAGCAGCAATTGGGCGATTGCTTGGTTGCCGGCGATGCCGTTGCCACCGGTGGCGCCTAGGTGGACCTGCACAGTGCCGTTCTGCACCGCCAGCGTGACCGCCTCTTCAGTACCGTCCGCTCGAAGCTCGAGGGCCAGCGTTCCCTGCCAATCCGACAGTTCCGACGCCAGCAGTCGCTCGTGCAGCATGGGTGCGAGCTTAGTCATCGTGGACTTCAGGTCGACGATCTTCAGCAGATACCAACGCGCCTTGCCGAGTCGCGTGCCGGTCGTGAGTCGACAGGAGCTCATCTGGCGCAACTGCACACCGACTGGGCTCTTGTAGTGCAGTCGGTCGAACAGCAGTTCCTCGCAGCCTAGACCGTCCGCGGTGGAACGCAGCGCCGTCAGACACGTGCCCGCATCGCCCGCCACCTCGTCCACCCAGAGGCAACCATCCGACTCCGGATCGACGCTGACATAGCCTCGCGTGTCACCTCCGGTGTCCCAGCGATAGGTCTTGAACAGGCCCGGGTGCTTGTTCAGACGGTAGGTGGGCCGCTGCACGGTTCCGGTCAGGCCACTGTGTGTGGCGTTGTAGGCTGTCGCGAGGTCGTCGCGATGGACGGCATCGACGCGCTCAAGACCAGGCGCGGCGCCCGCTGGCAGGTCGGCCGTGGCTACGCGCCAAGTTAGCGCGCGCCAACCCCGCGTGAACCCTTGGCGCAGCCAGAGGGCGTCGTCGTCGAAGGTGACGGCAAGGTCGTAGCCGGCCTCCCGCATCGCCCCAACCGCAGCCGCTGCCGTCTGCTCGAGGATCTCGCCGCGTTGGACGGCAATGTCGGGATGCACCACGTCGCCGTTGACGCCGGCGGCGCGCACTTCCGCCGTGCCAACACGCATCGTCAGGTCGTAGGCGTTGAGCGCTGCGACGACGCGTTCGACATTGTCGCCATCGCGGGCGAAGGCCACGCGTGACACGTTCCAGTCGGCGTGGCTGTCCGCGAGCCGACCGGCACGCCACTGGCCGCGCGCGGGATGATCCTCCGCCTCGAAGAGGTTGTAGATGGCCGCTGCATCTTCGGACGGGTCTGGGGACGCGAGGCGCAGGACACGATCGGCGAAGCGTGCATCGCGCGAAGGGCGGTTCGTTTCCAGAAACTGTTTGGCCATGCCAGACATGCTCCTTCGGAGTTTGGGTTTCGCGTCGTGCAAGCGCTTTTTCACCGTGGTCAGCGGCAGATCGAGGAAGGTCGCCACCTGACGGCCCGAGCGCTGGCCGATGTAGCAGAGCGACACCACCTCACGCTGGCCTGCCGGCAACGAACCGATGGCCTTGCCGACAAGGCGGGCGATCTCGGCCTGCTCTGCCGCCATCGGGGGCTCCATGCCATCGGCCGTCAGACGCTCGTCTTCTTCCGCCAGCGACTCGGCGACGGGTCGGCAGCGGCGCAGGCGATCGCAGTGCTTGAACACCACGGTGCGCAGCCAACTGACGAACGCCTCCGGATGCCGCAGCGTCGGCAGCTTGCGGAAGGCGTCGAGAAACGCCTCCTGCGCCGCGTCCTCAGCAAGGTGATAGTCGCCAAGCAGGGAGAAGGCGTAGCCAACCGCCATGTCCTGGAACCGCACGACGAGGCCGTGAAACGCGCCAAGCTCACCCGCTTGCGCCCGCTTCACCTCCGTCGCCAACGATTCGTGGTCAATCTTGGATGGCTGCATCGCTGCCCTGACTCTCCGTTTCCATTGCTTGCCCGGCAAAGACCCACGCCGTGCGCAAATGGATACTCGCATTTGCATCCAGGCCGTCAGACGACGTCCTTCTACTGCTGGACTCGGCCTCCCCTTGCGGGCGTCACGCTGCCGCCGGGCGCGCCACCGTGATGTCGTCGAAGCAATGCACGAACGTCATGCCGTCGATGACGAGGCGGTCGGCGTGTGGGAGCTGCTTTCCGATCGGCCCGCCGGCGCCGGGTACCGCTTGCTCACCGCCGTAGCGGCGGAACAGCACGGTCCGATCCGTTTCGTCAACGTATGCGACGATGACCACATCCCTTTCAGTGGCCTGCGTCGGCATCTCGATGATGCGCGTACATCTGTGGGTCGACTCGCCGATCCTCACATCGAACATGCCGTCGGCAAACATCTCCGGCGTGCCTGGGCGGCGGGCAAACCCCCCGCCGGGTTGTGCGGCCAGGTAGTCTCCAGCCGTGACGCGCCGGGGACACGCGCCGAAATCCTCCTCGAAGCCGTCGTCCAAGCAGGTATAGAGTCGCCTGTGGCCATCGGCCGTCAGACTCTCGACGGCACACCACTGCACCTCGGTGTCCGTCAGTCGGCCCCACAGCCGGGTGTGGCGCCGCGTCGGCGGCGGATGCGGTGCATCGTCAACAGATAGCCACTGTTCGTCCATGTCGATCTCGATGCACTCGCGATCGTGGATCGTTGCCCGTCGCTCAGCCGCCATCGTGTTGGTTCGGGTTAGCTGCCACTCCGACCCGCCGTCTGCGGGCTGGTACTCCGCCCAACGGACCTCGTGGTCGAGTTCGGGGACAGCAAACCACCAAGTGAGTTCGCGCATGTCGACGTCGGCCACGGGCGACGCGGCCGGCTCGACGACGATGCGCGGCCGCTCGGCTGGAAACGGTACGGTCCCATGTTCCCTGTTCATGTGGGCATTCCTCTTGAAGTTTGTGATTCCCAACACGCCGCGCACTCGGTCGCGACCTTGCGACAGACGCCGCTTGATGGTGCCGGGTGGGCTGCGATGGCGCGCTGCGATCTCCCGGATCGTGAACCCCTCTACGTAGAACGACCGCAGTGCCTCCCGCTCGGGTTCCGGCAACGTCTCGAACGCCTCGACCACATCGTCGATCACGCGTCGCCGGCGCACGTCGGCGACGCCGAGGCGATCAACCATGACCTCCAGCGCGCCATCTTCGGTGGGCATATCACGACGCCCCAAAGCGCGCAGGTAGTCGCTGCAACGATTGCGGGCCACCTGATACAGCCAGGCGCGCGGATCACGCGGTTGCCGGGCGCGCAGGCTCACCCAAGCGTGAACGAGGGTCTCCTGCAGCACGTCTTGAACCGCGTCCGCCGCACCGAGGCGGTGGCGGATCAAGGCCACGAGCGAGCGCTCGTAGCGGCGGATCAGCGTCGTGAACGCCTGCTGCTCGCCAGCTTGGGTCCGCCGTGCCAGCACGTCGTCCGTTGGAGTTTGCGTCGGTTTCGCCATTGCACCCCACAAGGCGCTCGGGACGGCCATAAGGTTCGCGCGAATTCTGCCCGTCTTGGCAGTTCAATCGCGCGAACCGCTGGCCTATGGCATTGCGTCGTGAACGGCACTATCGTGGGGGCATCAGCTTGAGGTCCTCGGGAGATCACCATGCCCGTCGTCAGCATGAGGCAGCTTCTCGACCATGCGGCGGAGAACGATTACGGCGTTCCCGCCTTCAACGTCAACAACTTGGAGCAGATGCGGGCCATCATGGAGGGCGCCGCAGCCACCGACAGCCCGGTGATCGTGCAGGCGTCTGCCGGGGCCAGGAAATACGCCGGGCCCACTTTTCTGCGCCATCTCATCCTCGCGGCGGTGGAGGAGTTTCCGCACATTCCGGTGGTGATGCATCAGGACCACGGCGCATCGCCAGCCGTGTGCCAGCGATCCATCCAGCTTGGCTTCTCTTCGGTGATGATGGATGGCTCTCTGGAAGAGGATCAGAAGACACCGGCGAGCTACGACTACAACATCGACGTGACCCGGCAGGCGGTGGAGATGGCCCATGCCTGCGGGGTGTCGGTGGAAGGCGAGCTTGGTTGCCTTGGTTCGCTCGAGACCGGCGCGGCCGGCGAGGAAGACGGCGTCGGCGCCGAGGGCAGCCTGTCCATGGAAATGCTGCTGACCGACCCGGAACAGGCGGCGGACTTCGTCAAGCGCACGGAAGTCGACGCCCTCGCCATCGCCATCGGTACCTCCCACGGCGCCTACAAATTCTCGCGGCCGCCCACCGGCGACATTCTCGCCATCGACCGGGTGAAGGAAATCCATGCCCGCATCCCCAACACACATCTCGTGATGCACGGCAGCTCGTCGGTACCGCAGGAACTGCTTGCCCGCATCAACGAGTTCGGCGGCGACATCCCCGAGACCTACGGGGTGCCGGTGGCGGAGGTGCAGGAGGGCATCCGCCACGGCGTGCGCAAGGTGAACATCGACACGGACCTTCGCCTCGCTTCCACCGCTGCCATCCGCGAGCACTTGGCGAAGAACCGCTCCGAGTTCGATCCGCGCAAATACCTCACCGAGTCGATGAACGCGATGAAGGCGGTGGTGGTGGATCGCTACGAGGCGTTCGGCACCGCTGGCAACGCCGGCAAGATCAAACCGGTTGGGCTCGAATCGATGTTCGAGCGCTACGCTGCCGGCGAGCTTGATCCAGTGGTGCATTAGCGCCGCTGCGCGGCGCTCTGGCAGTTTTCGCTGGCGCGAAAACTGCTACGGTCCGGCTGCAACAGCTCCGCTCGAGGAGTCTAGTGTGCCCAAGGCAAGCTCTGCGCAAGTGCCGTCCAACGCGGTCTCTCTTGGGGGATCGAGTCGAGGTAACACCGCGTTCGATCCGAGGGACGGTTTCGGCGCGGACTACCGCGCCTTCTTCGACCTCGACCTAGGCCAAACCTTCGAGTGGCTGGAGCACGACGGCGTGCGGCTCGCGGTGCAGCGCTTTGCGCCGCCGGGGGAGGCCTGCGGCGACGTCGTGCTGGTGCACGGCTACTACGACCATGTGGGCCTTTACGGCCACGCCATCCGCTACCTACTCGGGCGAGGCTTCCGGGTTCACTGCTACGACCAGGAGGGGCATGGCCTGTCGAGCGGAGAGCGTGCCACCATCGCGAGCTTCGACCGCTACGCCTCGGCACTTGCGGCCTTCATCGAGACCATTCCCTCATGCGCCGGCGCGCGCTGGATCGTCGGCCAGAGCATGGGTGGCTCGGTCATCCTCGAACACCTCGACCGCAATCCGGAGACGGACTTCGACCAAGTGTTGCTGTTGGCACCACTGGTGCGTCCCTGGCAATGGCCACTGAACCGGCTCGTCTGGCTCGCGGCCCGCCCATTCCTAGGCAGTATTCCCCGCGCATTTGCAGCCAACACCGACAATCCGGAATTCATGGCACTGCTGCGCGCAGACCCCTTGCAGGCGAAGACATTGCCGGTGGCATGGGTGACGGCAATGGCACGCTGGCTGCGCCAATTCGAGGCCCGCGGCGCTTCCGAGCGCAAACTCACCGTCATCCAGGGCGGCGAGGACCGAACCGTCGATGCCACCTACAATCTTGTGCTCCTTGAGCGCCGCTATCGCATAGAGGTTTTCGAGTTGCCCACGGCCCGGCACCACCTCGTGAACGAATCGGAGGCCATCCGAGCCGAAATCTGGCGCTACCTCGACGGGCGTTGAAGGAACCCGCAATTCCGATGCGGCCTGCATAGCGACCCATCGCGCCACGCGCTTTGCAACTCAAAGCGTGACACCACCAAACCTCGCGGACGTTTGCGCACCGCTGGCATCGGGCGTATGTTCACCGGTTCGAGCTGGCTCTCAAGGGGTCACAAATGCGCGCTTGGTGGTGGCGTCGCTGCTTCGTTGCAGCGGTGACCACGGCCTTCGGGTTCTACCCCGCCGCGCAAGCCGATGACGCAACGCAGCGTGGGGAGCGGGCTGCCTCGGAGCAGGCGGCCGAGGCGGGTCGTGCCGCGCAGGCTGCCAAGGCCGCGTTCCATCCGGCGCATTTGCGCGCGTCCGTCGCCCACGCAAGCGCAACACGCGCCGACCCGGCGCCAATGTCTCACGTCTGGCACGCGGACAAGGCTGCACGGCCGCCCCCAGCCATCATCCCCCGCATCGCTTACTCCAAAGCTACCGGAGAGTCGTCGGCCACCTACTTCGACGACCACATCGACGGCATCATCCAAGGTCAGTGCATCGCCTGCCACGTCGAAGGCGGCACGTCTGCCAACACCCGCATCGTTTTCGTCGCCGGCTCGGATGCTTCGAGTCGACGCAGCAACCAGCAGACCCTTGCCGATTTCCTCAGCCTCGTCGAGGGCGGCGCCGAACTGCTGCTGAACAAGGTGCAGGGCGTCTCCCACGGCGGCGGCGTGCAACTGCAAGCGGGCTCGTCAGGTTTCGAGCACATGCGTACGTGGCTTGGCCTTGTCGGCGAGGAGGCCATTGCGCCTGGCGTGACTCCCGAGACCTTGTTCGATTCGGTGCGGATGGTCTCCCACGAACGCACACTCCGACGCGCCGCCCTACTCTTTGCGGCGCGCAACCCTACAGCGGAGGAACTGCGCGCACTTGCCGAGGGCACCGTTGGCATCCGTCGAGCGATCCGCAACCTGATGCAAGGCCCCGCATTCCACGATTTCCTCATCCGCGCTGGCAACGACCGCCTCTTCACGGATCGTCACATCCGCTCGGTGCTCGATCCCAACTCCGAGTATTTCGTGCGGCTCGCACAGCTCATGCGCAAGGGCCGGGTGCGCTACGGCGACGATTTCTACGGCAGCAAGTGGTTCCACGCCGTGCAGTTCGGCGTCGCCCGGGCACCGCTGGAGCTGATCGCCCATGTGGTGGAGAACGACCTCCCCTATACCGAAATCTTGACCGCCGACTACATCATGGCCAACCCGTTCGCCGCCGAGATCTACGACGCGCCGACCGCGTTCGAGAACGACGACCCGTTCGATTTCCAGCCCTCCGCAATCGTCGGCTACTACGGCAAGCACGAATCCAAGATCACTCGCTTCAACCAGAGATATGGCTTGCACGTCATCTCTCCCGGCACGCTACGAATGGACATACCACTCGCGGGAGTCCTCAACACCAACGTGTTCTTGCACCGCTATCCGTCCACGGCGACCAACCGCAACCGCGCCCGAGCACGTTGGACCTACTACCACTTCCTGGGCGTGGACGTAGAGAAATCTGCTCCGCGCACGACGGACCCAGTCGCCTTGGCAGACACCAACAATCCCACCTTGCACAATTCCGCATGCAGCGTCTGCCATGCGGCCCTCGACCCCGTGGCCGGGGCATTCCAGAACTACGGCAACGAGGGCTACTACCGCGAGAACTACGGCGGCACCGACTCTCTGGACGAGTTCTACAAGGAACCGCCGGACGGGGCCGACACCCTCTATGTCGAAGGCGATACTTGGTATCGCGATATGCGCGTGCCGGGCTTCGAGGGCGCCGTGGTACCCGATGCGGACTACAGCCTGCGGTGGCTGGCGAACCGCATCGCAGAAGACCACCGCTTCGCAGAGGCTGCCGTGCGCTTCTGGTGGCCCGCCGTGATGGGCACCGAAATGGCCGAGGCGCCGGAAGATCAGAGCGATGTCGGCTTCGCTGGGCGACTGCTTGCGGCCAACGCCCAAGCCCTCGAAATGACCCGACTTGCCGAGCGCTTTCGGCAGGGCATTGGCGGCAAGCGTCCGTACAACGTGAAGAATCTGCTGACGGACTTGGTGCTCTCCAAGTGGTTCCGCGCCGGTGCCATCACCGACGACGACCCCACGCGCCGGGAAGCACTGCGCAACGCCGGCGCCGAGCGCTTGCTGACGCCGGAGGAACTCACCCGCAAAACCGCGGCCGTCACGGGCGTCGAGTGGGGCCGGATCCGTCCCAACACCAACCTACGGTTCGTACACAACGGGAGCCATCTAGAGCGCGACTACCGCCTCCTCTACGGCGGCATCGACTCCGCCGGCGTCACGGAGCGCGCTCCCGACATGACCGCGCTGATGGCGTCCGTGGCGCAGCGTCAGGCCCTGGAACTCAGCCGGATGATCGTCCTCAAGGAGCTATACCTACTACGGCGGGCAGAACGCCGGCTCTTCGGCAGTGTGGATGTTCGGCATTCGCCGGCCGCGGAGTTCGGAAGGGTGTCGTCGGTGCGGGGCTTAAGGGACTCGCCGCAAACGCTCGTCACCACAGGTGCCATGAAGCGCGGCACCAAGACGGTGACCCTAGCATTCCTGAACGGCGTGTGGGACGAGGAGCAGCGCAAGGGCCGCCACGCGTGGGTGGATCGCATCGCACTCAAGGACTCCGCCGGCGCCTTGGTGGCAAGCGTCGAACTGGAGGAGCTCGCAAGCTACAGCACCAGCCACAACGGCAACTGCGGCCACTTCACCGACGACGGCTACCAGTTCCACGGCTGCGAAGCGGCTCTGCTGCGCTTCCCCCTAACCATTGAAGCGGACGGCGATTATCGCCTCGAAGTCGTCACGTGGGGCGAACGCTTCGGCGATCAACTGCCGCGGCTGGCGGTTTCCGTGGACGGCGACGGCATAAGCGCCCGACAAGCCTCCCGCATCAAGGCCCAACTCGCGGCGCTGCATTGGAGCCTGCTCGGCGAGCGGGTCGCGACCGACTCGGCAGATGTGCAAGAAGCCTATGCACTCTTCACCGATGTCTGGCGCCAGCACCACGACCTGACGAGTGGCAGCCGGCTGTGCGACTGGCCAGCGGGAAGGTGCCTGCTGAACGTGGACCAAGCCTTCTTCGAGGGCATCGTGGAGGAACAGCCCCTGAAGGGAAATGCCGACGGCTGGCGCTGGGTGGATTGGCCGCAGGCGCAGGAGATCATCGGCGCCACCCCAGACCCGTTCCACGTGGCGCAGTCTTGGGCCGTGGTGCTGGCGTTCCTGATGACCGACTACCGGTACCTGCACCTGTGACTGGCGGGGGACACGTCGTGGCGCAACTCCTGATGCGGGCAGAGCCATGAATCGACGGCGGGCGCTCAAGGCACTGGTCGGTGGCACCGCTGGCGCGTGGGGCGCTTTCCACCTCCCACTCGCCCACGCCGACGACTACACCGGCAAGCTCTTCGTCTTCGTCCAGGCAGACGGTGGCTGGGATCCCACGAGCTTCTGCGACCCCAAGACCAACGTGCCGGGCGAACCCGTCATCAACCATTGGGCGGAGCGGGGCACCGTCGAAGAAGCAGGCGGCATTCGCTACGCACCGTTCGCGGACAACGCCGCCTTCTTCCGCAAGTATCACCGCCGCATGCTGGTCATCAATGGCGTGGACGCGCAGACCAACTCGCACACCGTGGGCGTCACGCACAACTGGAGTGGCCGCAACGCCGAGGGCTTCCCGGCCATGACCGCCTTGCTGGCGGCGCATCATTCGCCAGACATGCCGCTCAACTATCTCAACTTCGGCGGCTTCTCCGCCACCGGCGGCGTCACGCGCTTCACCCGCCTGTCGGACGCAGGACGAATCCGGGCGCTGGCATACACCAATCGCGTCCACACCAACGAAGAGCTTCTCCGGCCACACGAATGGACCACGCTGCAGCAGTATCGCGCGAGGCGCATCGCCCGCCTGAACGAAGCGCCAGGCTTGCTGCCGCGTCAGGCACGCAACCGAATGCACTACCAATCCGCACTGTCGCCGGCTTCCACCGATGGGCTGAAGCGCTACGCCGAGGCGCTGCCGCCGGACGACCAACTCGAACAGGGTGTGCAGTACGCCTACGATGGCGACACCTTCTACAACGGCTTGAGGCGTCAGGCCCAGCTAGCGGTGCTGGCATTCAAGACCGGCATCGCCGTGAGCGCCGACCTCTTCCTGACTGGCTTCGACAGCCATCGAAGCAACGACGCCAAGCAAGGGTGGCTCCTGGGCGCCCTCACCGGCAGCGTGGACTACCTCTGGGAATACGCCGAAACCCACGGCATCGCCGACCGCCTCGTGGTGGTGATCGGCTCGGACTTCGGTCGCACCAACCACTACAACTCCGAGGACGGCAAGGACCATTGGCCCATCGGCAGCTTCGTCATCCTGGAAAAGAACCAACCCTGGACAGGCCGCGCCATAGGCGAAACCGACGACCTGCACTTCGCCCAGAAGATCAACCCCACGACCCTCCAACGAGACGACGCCCAAGGCACCATCATCTACCCCAAGCACGTACACAAGGCCCTGCGCCGCTACCTGGGCCTGGAAGGCTCCCCCTTGGCCACTGCCTTCCCCTTCCATGCCACCGAGGACTTCCGCTTCTTCGGCTAGATAGGTCGGGCGCACCCCTTTGGTGGTGCCACGTCCCACAGGCGACGCTCGCGTTGCCCGCGTCGGGCTTAGCGCCGCCATCCCTTCGCTTGCGATCGGGGCCGCCTGGCCCCAGCCCTCACCACCTATGCGCGAGATGGCAAGGACTCTTCGCAAAAGACCCCTTGCCTTCGCTTGCCACAGACGCGGGAATAGGCTGAAGTTCGCCCATGCCAGCAGTCAGTTCCCAAGGCGCAAGCCTTGCGACCCGTATCGAGGGCGAGACGCCCTCCCGCCGGATAGGTAGATCGTGAAACGTCGGCAGGCCGTGCGGGCGCTGATCGTGTCGGAGCCGGACGAGAGCGTGTTGCTACTGCGCATGCAGCGGCCGGACCGGGCCGGCGACTTCTGGCTATTGCCCGGTGGTGGCGTCAAGCCGAACGAGGACCAGCTCGATGCACTCCTGCGTGAGGTTTTGGGAGGAGACTGGGCTGACCGTCTCCAGCACACCGCGCCTAATCTGGCAGCGCACGCATCGGTTTGGTCGCAGTGGCAACTGCACTGAGCAGCACGAGGACATCTATCTCGTGGTCGCGCCCCGCTTTCAGCCGACGTCCGCCCACAACCCCGAACAAAGCGAGGTGGGCATCTTCCGCGAGTTCCGCTGGTGGTCGGCGACAGCCTTGGGGGCCGCTGGCAACGATGTGTTCGCGCCCCGATCATTGCCTAGCCTCGTCGCTGGCATCCTTGCCAAGGGACCGCCGCCGCAACCGATTTCGCTTCGCGACTAGACAGGTCGGGTGAACAGCCCGCCGGAAGGGCGAATCTATGCCCTTTTCGAGTCCACTCTAGGTATATTCCGTCCACGAACGACAAACCGGGGGTTAGGTGAATCGTCACAAGGAGGGAGGACCGCCAAGTCAACTGACGATGACCCCGGAGTCGATGCGGCAGTTGGGTGTTGCTGCACTGGAACTGCTCATCGAGAGGATCGACGGCCTCGGGGACGCCAAAGCCTGGGACGGTGAGTTTCGTCAGGTGCTCGAGGATCGGCTCGATTTGGTTCCGCCGGAAGACGGCCGGCCGGCGGAGGAAGTGTTGCATCAGGCAGTACACGATGTGCTGCCATTTGCCGCTCGGCTGGATCATCCCCGCTCCTTTGGCTTCGTGCCATCGTCGCCTACGTGGCCCGGCGTCGTGGCCGACTTCCTCGCCGCGGGATTCAACATCAACTCATGCACCTGGCTCGTGTCGAGCGGAACGAGCCAACTGGAGCTGATCGTCGTGGACTGGGTGCGCGGCTGGCTTGGTTATCCTGAGACCGCTGGCGGGCTGCTGACAACCGGTGGCTCGGCGGCCAGCGTCGAGGCGCTGGTGGCGGCAAGGGAGGCCGTCGGGCATCCGCAGCGTCCGACCGTCTACATGAGCGACCAGTCGCATGGCGCCTTGAAACGGGCGGCGCTGATCGCGGGCGTGCGTCGTGAGCACATTCGCCTGGTTCGTTCGGACGATGACTTCCACATGGACCTGGCCGAGCTCGGGCGTCTGGTCAGCGAGGATCGCGCCAACGGGCTCGTACCCCTGGCGGTGTGCGCCAATGCCGGGACGAGCAGTACCGGCGCGGTCGATCCACTCGCGGACATGGCCGACTGGTGCGAGCGCGAAGGCATTTGGCTGCATGCGGATGCGGCCTACGGCGGATTCTCGGTGGTGACCGAGGAAGGGAGGGAACGGCTTGCTGGCATAGACCGGGCAGATTCTGTTGGGCTCGACGCCCACAAATGGTTCTTCCAGCCCTACGAGGCGGGCATGCTGATGGTGAGGAACGCGGAACACCTCGAGGGCGCCTTCCTGATCGGCAACGACGTGCTTCAGGACACGGTTTGGGGCGCCAACCATCCCAACTTCGCCGATCGCGGCCTGCAGCTCAGCAGGGCGGCACGAGCGCTCAAGATCTGGATGTCCGTGCAGACCTTCGGCATGGCCGCGTTTCGCGGCGCGGTGCAAAACGGGCTCGACCTCGCGCGGCGGGCGGAAGCGTACGTGGAGTCTTCACCGACGCTGGAGTCGACCGCGCCGGTTTCGCTGGGAATCGTGTGCTTCCGCGTCAATCCCGGCGGCTACGACGAAGACGCCTTGGAGGCCGTGAACAAGAAGGTGCTGACGCACGTGTTCTGGGACGAACTGGCGTTTTTCTCATCCACATCGCTGAAAGGAGTCTTCTCCTTGCGGCTCTGCATCATCAACCACACCACCACGTGGGAGGACGTGCGCAAGACGCTGGGTCTGGTCGTGCGTCTCGGCGAGGAGGCCGCCGACGAGTGGCGCGACGAGGCGCGCACTTGAAGCCGACTGGGCCCGGCGAGTTGCGATGGAGAGTGCCGGCCCCCTTGGCGACCACCGAGGCCGTGATGGACGACGGCACCGAAATCGTCGTGCGCCGCCACGGCAATCCCGCCGCAACGCGCATTGTGCTGAGCCACGCCAACGGCTTCGCCGCGGACGCCTACTATCCGTTCTGGAGCCTGCTCACGGACCAGTTCGACGTGGTGGTTTACGATTTCCGCAACCACGGATGGAACGCAATCGGGGACGTCACGGCGCACGCCATTCCCACCTTCGTTCGGGACATGACGATCGTGGCGCAGGAGGTCGAGCGCGCGTTTGGGGCAAAGCCGGCGATCGGCGTGTTCCACTCCCTGTCGGGGCAGACGGCGGCGATCGAGGCATGTTCTGGGGCGGCGTCGTTCGCCGCGCTGGTGCTGTTCGACCCTTTCATTTGCCCCCAAGGCTGCCACCCCGACCACAGGGAACGCCTCAAGACGACCATGGCACAGATGGCCAAAGGCGCCTTGCGCCGCCGCAGTTCCTTCGACAGCGAGGATGCATTCGCAGAGCGACTGCGTCGGACGCCGGCGTTTGAGCGCCTGCGGCCGGGCGTTGCCGAGCTTCTGGCACAGACGACACTGCGCGCCGCGGACCAGGAATCCGGCTATGTTCTGAGGTGTCCGCGGGAATACGAGGCGCAGGTCAGCGAGCAAGGCTACGCCTACGCCGCCACGGTGGATGTCGATGCCATCGCCTGCCCCGTGAAGGTGATCGGCAGCGATCCCCTAGGGAAGCTCTGAACTGGCGTTGCGAATCGCCGGTGTTGGGTTGTCGACGA